>NZ_JBEYXD010000079.1:0-37090 GCF_040644975.1 Streptomyces sp. NPDC046900
CGGCAGACCCGCACACCCGGCAGCCCCCAACGGCCACCGGGCACCCACCCCTGCCCACACCCGCCCTGACCTGCTGCTATTTACGCGTCAGAGGCGCGTCTGCGGTCGGCTCCTCACCGCAGCGACGCCCACAGCTCGCTCGCCGCGGGCTCCTTCGCGACCACTCGGTTGGGGTTCGAGGGGGCCGTCACCACCGGCATCATCACCGTCTTCACGTTCTTCGCCGCCAGGCCCTTCAGGCTCTCGCCGAGGCGTATCAGCTCCGGCAGCGAGTCGAGGCCGGTGTCGGTGGTCAGGCTGCCCGTGACGGCGTCGGCGACCTGGTAGAGCTTGCCGGGGTCGGTCAGCAGGTCCCTCGAGGCGATCTGCTCCAGCAGCGCCTTCACCAGCTGCTGCTGGAGCCCTATGCGGCCCAGGTCGCTGCCGTCGCCTATGCCGTGGCGTGTACGGGCCATGGCCAGGGCCTGTTCGCCGTCCAGGTGGTGGGTGCCCGCCTTCAGATGCAGATGGCTCTTGTCGTCGTCGATGTCCTGGCCGGTGGTGACCGTGACCCCGCCGACCGCGTCGACCAGCTTTGCGAAGCCCGAGAAGTCGATCTCCAGGTAGTGGTCCATCCGGATGTCCGTGATCGATTCCGCTGTCTTGACCGCGCAGACCGGACCGCCCACCGAGTAGGCGCTGTTGAACATGGCGTTGTACGTCACCGCCGTCGCACCGCCCGAGCCGAGCGGGCAGGAGGGCCGGGTGACCAGGGTGTCGCGCGGGATGCTCACCACCGTCGCCGCGGTACGGCCCGCGTCGATGTGCACGACCATCGCCGTGTCCGAGCGGGCACCGGAGCTGTGGCCGCCGCCGAGCGCCGCGTCGGCCTCGCCGCTGCGCGAGTCCGATCCGAGGACGAGGATGTTCAGGGCGCCGCCGGGCAGGGGCGAGGCGGACGCGGAGGCCGAGGCGGCCGGGGGCGCCGCCGCGCCCACCGGACGGCCGGTGCCCAGCGCGCCGTCGATGTCGACGCTTCGGATGTTGTCGTTCAGGTGCCGATACGCCCAGCCCGCGCCCGCCACCGCGAGCACGAGGCCGCAGGCCAGTACGGCGCCGACGGCCTTGACCAGACGCGGCCGCCGGCCGCTGTGTCCCTCGGTGTCCCCGTTGCCGTCCCCGCGCTCGTCTTCTGAAGTCACGCGGAGGAACGTAAATCCGAATTATGGTGAGCAGGGATTCCTGAGCACCATTCTTCAGAAAATCTCACCTTTCTCACCGGGGTCTCAGCCCGGGATCAGGCCGTGGCCACCGACTCGAAGCGCCAGCGGTGCACCGCCCGGGTGACGAACTCCGCACCTGGTTCGGGGAGTTCAGGAAGGTCGGCGGTGTCGTCCGCGTCCCACCAGGTGATCACGAGCACACGGTCCTGGGGCGCCCGGAACGTCTCACGGCGCAGCGGCGACGGCGTCAACTCCTGGGCCAGCGCCCAGGACAGCAGTTCCTCGCCGCGTCCGGAGACCGCCCGGGCCTCCCACATGAGCGCGACCGTCATGAGTACAGGTTCTCCCGGCTCACCTCGTGCACGTGGTCGTGGGAGTGCGAAGTGCCCGGCACATGCGGGTCCGTGACCGGCAGCGAAGAGTCCGCCGACAGGTCCCAGTCGGACGCGGACCGTCCCCTCGCGACCATCTCCGCGCCGAGCGCCGCGACCATGGCGCCGTTGTCCGTGCACAGCTTGGGACGGGGCACCCGCAGCCGGATCCCGGCCGCCTCGCAGCGCTCCTGGGCCAGCACGCGCAGCCTCGAGTTGGCCGCCACACCGCCGCCGATCATCAGATGGTCGACGCCCTCGTCCTTGCAGGCCCGCACCGCCTTCCGGGTCAGCACGTCCACCACGGCCTCCTGGAAGGACGCCGCCACATCGCGCACCGGCACCTCCTCCCCCGCCGCGCGCTTCGCCTCGATCCAGCGGGCCACGGCGGTCTTCAGGCCGGAGAAGGAGAAGTCGTACGCGGGGTCGCGGGGACCGGTCAGACCGCGCGGGAAGGCGATCGCCCCCGGGTCGCCCTCCTTCGCATAACGGTCGATGACGGGACCGCCCGGGAAACCGAGGTCGAGTACGCGCGCGATCTTGTCGAAGGCCTCGCCGGCCGCGTCGTCGATCGTCGCGCCCATCGGCCGGACGTCGGAGGTGATGTCCGTGGACAGCAGCAGCGAGGAGTGCCCGCCGCTCACCAGCAGAGCCATCGTCGGCTCGGGCAGCGCGCCGTGCTCCAGCTGGTCCACACAGATGTGGGAGGCGAGGTGGTTGACCCCGTAGAGCGGCTTGCCCAGCGCGTACGCGTACGCCTTCGCCGCCGAGACGCCGACCAGCAGCGCGCCCGCGAGACCGGGCCCGGCGGTGACCGCGATGCCGTCCAGGTCCCTCGCGCTCACCCCTGCGTCCTTCAGCGCGCGGTCGATCGTGGGCACCATCGCCTCGAGGTGCGCGCGGGAGGCGACCTCCGGCACCACGCCGCCGAAGCGCGCGTGCTCGTCGACACTGGACGCGACGGCGTCGGCGAGGAGGGTGTTGCCGCGGACGATGCCGACACCGGTCTCGTCGCAGGAGGTCTCGATCCCCAGAACCAGGGGTTCGTCAGCCATTGTTCTCGGTTCCTTGTACGGAGGAGGTGCCCGCGGCGGAGCCGCCGTCGGGCGCTGTGGTCAGCCGCATCACCAGGGCGTCCACGTTCCCCGGCTGGTAGTAGCCGCGCCTGAAGCCGATGGGCTCGAAGCCGAAGCGCTCGTAGAGCTTCTGGGCGCGCACGTTGTCGACCCGGCACTCGAGCATGACCTCGGCGCATTCGAACGCGGTCGCCGCCCGCAGCAGTTCGGTCAGCAGCTGTCCGCCGAGCCCCGTGCCCCAGAGGTTCCGGGAGACGGCGACGGTCTGGATGTCACCGAGGTCGCCCTGGGCGGCCAGCCCCGCATACCCGACGATCCGCTCGCCCTCGACGGCCACGACATACCGCCGCGTCGCCTCCGAGCCCCGGGAATGCGCCAGCTCGGACCAGAACATGCCCCGGGACCAGGCGTCCTCGGGGAACAGGTCCTTCTCCAGCTCGAGTACGGCATCGATGTCCCACCAGCGCATCTCGCGCAGCGTGGGCGTCACGGGTGCGGCCGTCACTTGGGTGTGACCACCTTGTAGTTCTTGGGCACCTGCGCGTCGGGGCGGCGCAGATACAGCGGACGGGGAGCGGGCAGTTCCTCGCCGGCCGCGAGCTTCTCGGCCGCCAGGGACGCCAGCGCGGCCGCCGAGACGTGCTCGGGCTCCCGCGCCTGCGGAAAGGTGTCTGGGTAGAGCAGCGCGCCGGCCCCGACGGCGGGCAGGCCCGAGACCGTTTCCGCGATGTCGGCGGGGCGGTCCACGGCGGGCTCGGTCACGCGGGTGCGCGAGTCGTCGTACCGCGCCCAGTAGACCTCCTTGCGTCGCGCGTCCGTGGCGACCACGAACGGCACATGGAGATCGGAGGCGTACGCGAGCCCGTCGAGCGTGCACACGCCGTGCACGGGGACGCCGAGCGCGAGCCCGAACGTGTCGGCGGTCATCAGGCCGACGCGCAGTCCGGTGTAGGGGCCGGGGCCCACGCCGACGACGATGCCGGTGACGGCGTCGAGCCGGGTACCCGCCTCGGCGAGGACCCGGTCGACGGCGGGCAGCAGGAGTTCCCCATGCCGGCGCGCGTCCACCTGGCTCGACGAGGCGACGACGGACGTGCCGTCGTGCAGGGCGACCGTGACGGCGGGGGTGGCGGTATCCAGAGCGAGCAAGAGCACGCAAACAGCGTACGGCGCCCGCGCCCGACACACGGCCGACCCGATGCGGCCCGGGCCTGCTGCTACCGTCACAGCGAAGACGTACGACGCGACCGGTGGACCGATCGGAAGGTCGTACGGACGGATACGGGTGACGAGTCCTCCCGCGTGCGGGGACGAGAGGTGGGCACAGGTGGCTAGGAGCAGCTCGGGATTCGTGGCCGGGCTCACCGTGGCGGCGATCGCCGTGGTCGGTTTCCTGGCCTACCAGGCGTCGGCGAACGTGCCCGACTCGCTGGGCAAGCCGCAGGCCAAGAAGTCGGCGCCGGTCACCACGTCCAAGGGGCCGCAGCAGAACAAGAAGAAGCCGGCGGTCCTGCCCGGCCGCTCCGGCACCGGCGAGCGGGTCGTGTACTCGATCGGCGACGACCGGGTGTGGCTGGTCGGCGCGGGCAACAAGGTGCAGCGCACCTTCAAGGTCACCCCGGGGACGGTGGACCCGCTGCCGGGCACGTACCCGGTGACCTCGCGGACCGCCTCCGCGACCGGCTCGGACGGGACGCCGGTCGAGCACATCGTGCGGTTCGCGAGCAACGGGGGCGTGGTGATCGGCTTCAGCGCGGCGATCGACGGCTCGACGCCCAAGCCCGACACGTCGAAGAAGCTGGGCGGTATCCGCGAGTCCCGGGCGGACGGCACCGCGATGTGGGAGTTCGCGACGAGCGACCAGAAGGTCGTCGTCGTCAAGTAGCCCCGGGCTGCGCAGTACCGGGCCGGCTACGCGGCCCTGCGGTCCTTCTCGGGCCCCCGCGCCGCAGCCGGCACCTCGGGAGCCGGGTCCCGCGGCGGTGTCGAGACCGCCTTCGCGGCGGCGCACGACGCCAGCAGGTCCCGCATCGACACTCCGGCCGCCCCTGCCACCACGCGTGGCAGCGCCTTGTCTCGTTCTGAAGCCGGCATGGACGCCTCCTGATATCGCGGGGGCGGCATGGTTAGGTAGGCCTAACCATGGACTGATGTCCATGGGACCATGCCCGGCACCTGCGGCGCAAGATTTTCCCGACGCGTTGTCGGGACGTGGGGCAGCAAGCGGCCCGGGACGGTGCGACCAGCACAGACGGCCCGGAAGGGAACGGCCGCCGGGACCGCACGCGGTGTCCAGGGGTTCGGGGCGGCGCCCCGTGACGGCTCTCAGGCCGACAGCACCGTCAGATCCACGGTCGCCCAACGCCGGCCGACTCCTGTGACGGAGACGTGCCGCACCTCGTCGGTGGTGTCCCCGACGGCACGGTGGATGACCACGTGGAGCCGGTCGTCCGTGAGGTCCTCGACCTTGCCCTCGCCCCACTCCACGACGACCACGGACTCGGGCAGCGAGACGTCGAGGTCCAGGTCCTCCATCTCGTCGAGGCCGCCACCCAGGCGGTACGCGTCCACGTGGACCAGCGGCGGTCCGTCCCCCAGGGACGGGTGCACCCGGGCGATCACGAAGGTCGGCGAGGTGACCGCGCCCCGCACTCCGAGCCCCTCGCCGAGCCCTCGGGTCAGCGTGGTCTTGCCCGCGCCCAGCTCGCCGTTCAGCAACACGAGGTCGCCGGCGCGCACCAGCTTGGCCAGGCGGCGCCCCAGCTCCTGCATCTGTTCGGGGGAGGTGACGGTGAACTCGATGGTGACGCCCGGCATCGGGGCGTCAGCCGGGCTGTACGGTGCTGCTGCTTCCATAGCCACCCACGGTAGCCCCTGCCGGAACCGCTCCCGAGCGCATCAGGAGGTCGGCGAGGCGGTCGGTGACGACCTCCGGGTGCTCCAGCATCACCAGGTGCCCGGCGTCCGGCACCAGCACCAGTTCGGCGTCCGGCAGCAGACCGGCGATCGCCTCGCTGTGCTCGCTGGGCGTGACCAGGTCCTTGATGCCCGCGAGCACCAGCACGGGCATGTCCGCGAAGGAGGCCAGCGCGTTCGTCTTGTCGTGGTCGGCGAACGCGGGATAGAACTCGGCGACCACGTCGATCGGAGTGCTCTCGATCATCCGCTCGGCGAACCGGGCGACGGCCGGGTCGACGTCCCGCAAGGCGAACGAGTACCGCTTGATGATCCCCGCGAACAGGTCGGCGGTGGCCCTGCGCCCCCTCTCCACCAGCTCGGCCTGCTGCCCCAGCGCCTTGAGCACACCGGGGAGGATGCGCCGGACGGCGTTGACGCCCGCGACCGGCAGTCCGAAGTTGACCTCGCCGAGCCGCCCGGACGACGTGCCGACGAGTGCGACGCCGACGACCCGGTCGCGGATCAGTTCGGGGTACTGGTCGGCCAGGGCCATGATCGTCATGCCCCCCATGGAGTGGCCGACGAGCACGAGGGGTCCCTCGGGAGCGGCCGCGTCTATCACGGCCTTGAGGTCGCGCCCGAGCTGGTCGATGGTGAGGGGCGTGCCCTCGGCCTGGGCCATCCCCCGCGCCGAACGGCCGTGGCTGCGCTGGTCCCAGTGCACCGTGCGGACGACGCCGCGCAGCGCCGCGCGCTGGAAGTGCCAGGAGTCCTGGTTCAGGCAGTAGCCGTGGCTGAAGATGACGGTGACCGGGGCGGGTGCCTTGCGGCCGAAGAGCCGGCGGCGGCGGGGTGCGGGGCCGCCCTCCGGTTCGACGTCGTCGACCTCGTAGTACAGAGCGGTGCCGTCGTCCGCGTACGCCTTGCCCGGGGTGCCGCGGAGTGTGCCGTACGGTCCCGCGGAGTCGAGGGCGAGCCGCGCCTTGCGGCGCATACCGCGGCCGACCGTCATCCGCTCTATCGCGACTCCGGCGGCTGCGCCTGCCGCGACCACGCCTATCGCGGCACCGGCGAGGCCGGCCACACGCCAGCTCCCGAAGCCAGAGGCAGTGGCGCCGGCGACGGCCTCCACGGCCTCGGCGCTGCTCTCGCTCACGTCCCGCTTCCTCCCCGCCGGGGGCTCCGCCCGTCCGGCCTTCGGTTACCCAGGTTCACCCGTGTGGGCTACCCAACTTGTTCCGCATTCACATTCACGTAGACGCGGGGAACTCGGGTTCCGATCCGGGTCACGATTTCGTAAGCGATGGTTCCGGCCGCCTGCGCCCAGTCCTCGGCGGTGGGATCGCCGCGGTCGCCGGAGCCGAACAGGACGGCCTCCGTGCCGGGCGGGGGCTGGTCGCCCCCCAGGTCCACCACGAACTGGTCCATGGCGATCCGGCCGGCGACCGTGCGCAGCTTGCCGTCGACGAGGACCGGTCCGGCGCCCGAGGCATGGCGCGGAATGCCGTCCGCATAGCCGACGGGGATCAGGCCGAGGGTCGTGGTGCCGGGAGTGGTGTACCGGTGTCCGTAGCTGACGCCGTGACCGCCGGGTACCTGCTTCACCAGGGCGAGCGAGGCCTTCAGCGTCATCACCGGGCGCAGTCCGAGGTCGGCCGGGGTGCCGAGCTCGGGGCTGGGTGAGAGACCGTAGATCGCGATACCCGTGCGGACCAGGTCGAAGTGGGACTCGGGCAGGGTCAGCGTGGCAGGCGAGTTGGCGATGTGGCGCACCTCGGGCCGTACACCCTGCTCCTCGGCGTACGCCACCATCTCGCGGAAGCGGGCGAGCTGGGACTGTACGGAGGGATGGCCCGGCTCGTCGGCGCAGGCGAAGTGCGACCACAGTCCGACGACCGTGAGCAGACCGTCCGCCTGGGCACGCAGGGCCTCGGCGACGAGTTCCGGCCAGTCGGCGGGCTGACAGCCGTTGCGGCCGAGGCCGGTGTCGGCCTTGAGGTGGACGCGGGCGGGCGCGCCCGCGGCGGCCGCCGCCTCACGCAGTTCCTCGAGCGCCCACATGCCGCTCACGGACACGTCGACGTCCGTCTCGATCGCACGACGCCAGGGGCCACCGGGCGTCCAGAGCCAGCACAGGACGCGCCCCGGCAGGCCGGCCTCACGCAGCGCGAACGCCTCCTCGGGCGTGGCGGTGCCGAGCCACTCGGCACCGGCTTCGAGCGCGGCGCGGGCGCACGGCACCGCCCCGTGGCCGTAGGCGTCCGACTTCACCACGGCCATCAGGGCGGCGCCGGGCGCGAGGGCGCGCAGGGAACGGACGTTCGCCCGCAGGGCCCCCAGATCGATTTCGGCACAGGCACGCAGGGGTGCTGTCTCAGAACTTGTCATCGCGCCCCCAGTGTCTCAGAGGGGTCCGACGCGGCTGCGGCGCCGGTCCCGCCCGTGGCCTTCCGCGTGCCGGGCCCGCGCCACCGAGGGTGCCGCGGGCGCGCACGCGATCAGCAAAACGCCGAGTCCGGCGGACGCCCGAACGCCCCGCTGACAGGTCCCCCGTACGCAGCGCCGCGGCACCAAGAAAGGGGCGTGCCGCGGCCGTTCAGTCCCGTACGTCCCGCCATGCCTCCGGGAGCGCGTCCGCCACGTCATGGGCTCCGGCGGGGGCGCCGTCGGCCGCGTACCGGCCCGCGAGCCCGTGCAGATACGCCGCCACGCTCCCCGCGTCCCGCGTCGACAGGCCGGCGGCGAGCAGCGAGCCGGACAACCCGGACAACACGTCCCCGCTGCCGGCGGTCGCGAGCCACGGCGTGCCGGTGGCGTTCACGCGCACCGGGCCGCCGCCGGGGTCCGCGACCAGCGTGGTGGACCCCTTGAGGAGCACGGTCGCCCCATAGCGCGACGCCAGCTCCCGCGCCGCCGTGAGCCGGGACCCCTCGACCTCCTCGCGCGAGACCCCGAGCAGTGCGGCGGCCTCCCCGGCGTGCGGGGTCATCAGCGTCGGCGCACCCCGGCCGCGTACGGCGTCGCGGTCGGCCAGCCGCAGCCCGTCCGCGTCGACGAGCACCGGCACATCCGCCTCCAGCACCTCCGCCACGGTCGCCGCGTCGTCCCCGGCGCCCGGCCCCACGACCCAGGCCTGCACCCGGCCGGCCTTCGCGGGCCCCCGTTCGGAGACCAGGGTTTCCGGGAAACGGGAGATCACCGCGCCCCCGGCGGGCCCCACATACCGCACGGCTCCCGCGCCGCCCCGCAGCGCCCCCGCCACGGCGAGCACGGCCGCCCCCGGGTAGCGCGCGGATCCGGCGGCGATCCCGACCACCCCGCGCCGGTACTTGTCGCTCTCGGCCTGCGGCAGCGGCAGCAGCGCCGCCACGTCCGCGTGCTGCAGCGCCTCCAGCTCGGGCTCCTCCGGCAACGCGAGCCCGATGTCGACGAGGCGTACGGAACCGGCGTACTCCCGGGCCGGGTCGATGAGCAGGGCCGGCTTGTGGGTGCCGAACGTCACCGTCAGATCGGCCCGTACGGCGGGGCCGCGCACCTCGCCGGTGTCGGCCTCCACGCCGCTCGGCAGGTCGACGGCGACGACGGCCGCGCCGGACTCCCCGGCAAGTGCGGCCAGCCGTGCGGCGTCCGGCCTGAGGCCGCCCTTGCCGCCGATCCCGACGATTCCGTCGACGACGAGGTCGGCGCGCTCGATCAGTTCCTCGGCCGCCCCGGGCTGCGCCACGGACCCGCCCGCCCGGCGCAACGCCGCCAGCCCGCCGGGGTGTGCACGGTCGGGGGCGAGCAGCACGGCCGTGACCCCGGCGCCCCGCCGGGCGAGCCGGGCTCCGGCGTAGAGGGCATCACCGCCGTTGTCCCCGCTCCCCACCAGCAGCACGACGCGGCCGCCGTACACCCGGCCGAGCAAGTCCGCACAGGCGGCGGCCAGTCCGGCGGCGGCGCGCTGCATCAGCGCGCCTTCCGGAAGCCGCGCCATGAGCTCTCGTTCGGCTGTCCTTACGGTGTCGACGCTGTAAGCAGTACGCATGCGGTCGAGTCTGCCCCGGATGCGCACGGGTTGCCGCGATTTCGGCGTCAGCCCTCCGCGATCACCACGGCCGACGCCACCCCCGCGTCATGGCTCAGCGACACATGCCACGACCGCACCCCCAACTCGGCCGCCCGCGCCGCCACGGTCCCGGTGACCCGCAGCCGGGGCTGGCCGCTGTCCTCGACGAACACCTCGGCGTCCGTCCAGTACAGGCCCCCCGGGGCACCGAGGGCCTTGGCGACCGCCTCCTTCGCGGCGAACCGGACCGCGAGCGAGGCGATACCCCGACGCTCGCCGCTGGGAAGCAACAACTCGCTCTCCAGGAACAGCCGTTCGGCCAGCCCCGGCGTACGCCGCAAGGACGCCGCGAACCGGTCGATCTCGGCCACGTCGATTCCGACCCCGATGATGCTCATGCCGAGCACCCTAAGGTCTGGGTGACTGCCTGCGTCCGACCGATCGGCGGTGCGTGGATCCGGTCAACCCAGGGCGGAGCCGGGAGCCTCCGGGTCCTCACCGAACAGCTCCTCCGCCCGCGCGACGGTACCGGCCCGGTCGAGCCAGTCGTCGAGGCGGTCGAGGTCGGTGCAGGCGGTGATGCGCTCGCGCACGGCGTCGGAGACGACGAGACCATGCACTTCCAGCACCCGCAGAAGGCCCTTGGCCTCCCCCTGGCCTTGCCCTCGGCCTCCCCTTCCGCCTTGCCCTCCGCCTTGCCGTCCAGGTACGCCTCCTCGAAGACGGTGCCCCTGCCCGGGAAGTAACTGATGACCATCTTCTCCAGCTCCCTCCACGTCTCGCGGGCCGGAGTGTCCTCCAGGCCGATCTCCACCAGTTCCGCCCGGTACAACGATCAGTCCTCTGCGGTCGGTTCGCACCTCAAGATTGCTCCGGTGACCGCTTCTGGCCGGCGGCTCGGAGTCGGCGTCCACTGACCGATCTGCGGCACGTCGGCCGAGCTCATCGCCCTCTGGGCGCCCCCCAATTCTCAGTCCCCTCATGTCACAGCGCCCTGCTAGCCTGCGGGGGCTCGATCACGCCGTGCACGCCCGCGGTTCGCAACCGCGCCTATTCGTGCACCTTTTGATCACATCGCGCGCCCTGGGGGGCCAGTCGGCGCGCCCGTATGCGCAACGCATTCGAAACGCTCGGACACCGGATCCTCTCCCCCGAGCAGCACGAGGCGGAGCTGCGCGCGGTCGCGGTCGCGGACCTGCGCGAGGTCGCCCGCGAGGCGTGGGACGGCGGGCTGCTCCAGGTCCCGACCCGGGGTGCCGACTGGGCGAGCTTCACACTCGCCCCGCAGTACTCGGCGTCCGCGGTCACCGGCACCCGGCACGAGTCGCTGGAGGACGAGAACGTCACGCTGGTCATCAGGCCCGAAGGCGTGAGCCTGCTGCTGCCCCGCGGCCCGATCACCGTGCGGTACGACGCCTGCGCCGCGATGACCACCCGCACCGACGGGGCACGGGTTCTGACCGGACTCGACGGCTTCCGCGTGGCAGTGGAACCGACCCTGTACCGCCAGGTCACGGCCGAGCGGATCGCGGTGCTGGACGCGGCCGTACCGGCCACCGCGGTCGTTCCCCTGCCGCCCCGCGACCCGGAGCGGATCCCACAGCCACGCGAGCGCACCCCGGCCGCCGAGCAGTCGGCCAAGCCCCCGACCTGGGGTTGGACCCTCGGCATCTGGCTCATCGGGGCGATGGCCACCGTGTGGGGCCTCATCGCCGGAATGGTCCTCGCCGACGAACTCACCGACCCTCACCCGGAGTGGGACATCGTGATCGCCGTCCTCATCCCCGAGGCGCCGCTGGTTCTGGTGACGTGGGCGCTGTACAAGGCACGCCGCCTCCGACGCCGCTGACGGGGGTCGACCCGGGTGAGCCTCGCTGTTCCAGCTCTCGGCCCAGACTCAGGACGCGGTCTTGAGCAAGGCACGTCGCCGCGAACCGGAAGAGGTCGAGCGGGTCCGGCGACGCGTCCTATCGGCTGTTCTGTTCGTCGGCCGACGCCCAGGCCTGCTAGGGACTGGTCCCCGGTACCTCCGGCCCGTCGGTGAACAGGTCCTCGGCCGTCGCCGCGGTCAGCGAGCGGTCGAACCAGATGGCGAGGGTATCGAGATCGATGCACGAGGTGATGCGCTCCCGTGTGTCCTCGGAGACGGGGATACCGCGCTTCTCCAGGACACGCAAGATCAGCGAGACGCGGTCCTCGGCCTTGCCTTCCGCCTTGCCCTCCGCCTTCCCTTCCAGGTAGGCGGTTTCGCGGACCGTTCCCCGGCCAGGAAAGTAGCTGACGAACGACATGATTTCCCTCAGTTTCTGCCCGGCTGGGGTGTCACCCAGGCTGATTTCCAAGAAGTCGAAGAAGTAGTCGGCGGTCTCGGAGTCCGTTTTCTGCATCTCCTGAAGGGCGGCTGTGATTGCCTTCAGTATGGCGCCGCAGTCGGAGCTGCGGGCGTGTGCCAGGGCGGAGAGCACGGCCAGCGCGAGGTTCTTCGCCACGGTCCTGGTGTCGATGATCACCGGCAGGTAGTCCGGCCCGGCGACCAGCGGGTACGTCCGCTGAGCCGTCCAGCCGCGCGTGCCGCAGTCGAAGGGGCCGGTCGCCCACTTGGCCGTGGCCCTGTCCTGGCAGACCACGAGAAGCAGCACGGGAAGGGCGAACCTCGCCTGGAGGTACGCGATGTAGTACGCCCAACTCGAGGCCTTGGCCGCATCCTTGCCCGACTGCGACTCGATAGCGAGCAGGAAGTCCTCACCGTCGGACGGGCCGATGCGCAGCACAGTGTCCACGCGGCGTTCCAGCGGCCGGGTCTCCGTCACGTCCGTGGTGACGGCGTCCACGGTCGCTTTTGCGGATAACGGGACGCCCAGCACCTCGAACACGGGAGCCAGGATCTCGGGCCGCTCCTGGAAGATCCGGTGCATGCCCTCGTGAGCTGATGTGACCATGTACGCAACCTAGGTGGATCAACGTATGAGTTGTCCGGGCGATCGGGATGCGTTCACTCTTTCGGAGGGCGAAAAAACGTTCACGCGATCGCGGCCAACTCACACCACACCTGATTGCCCCAATTGCCGTCCCTGCTCAGGGGCTGTCAGCCCCACAGGTCGGCGCCGGCAGGCCCGGACCAGCGCCAGTCCGCGCCCTGCCTCCGGCTCGGCCACCTTTGGCGGAGCCGGAAGGGCCATGCTGTACGCACCCGAGCGTTCGCGTGACGTCGTCCACAAGTCAAAAGCTCACTCCACCGTCACCGACTTCGCCAGGTTCCGCGGCTGGTCCACCTCGTTCCCGCGGGCCGTCGCCAGCTCGCAGGCGAACACCTGCAACGGCACCGTCGCGACCAGCGGCTGAAGCAGCGTCGGCGTCACCGGGATGCGGATCAGATGGTCGGCGTACGGGGCCACCGCCTCGTCGCCCTCCTCCGCGATCACGATCGTGCGCGCACCCCTCGCCCGGATCTCCTGGATATTGGAGACGATCTTGTCGTGCAGGACCGAACGGCCGCGCGGCGAGGGTACGACCACGACGACCGGCAGGTCCGGCTCGATCAGTGCGATGGGCCCGTGCTTCAGCTCGCCCGCCGCGAATCCCTCGGCGTGCATGTAGGCCAGTTCCTTGAGCTTGAGGGCGCCTTCGAGGGCCACCGGGTAGCCGACGTGCCGGCCCAGGAACAGCACGGTGTTCTTGCCCGCGAGCGAGCGTGCGAGCTCCCGTACCGGTTCCATGGTCTCGAGGACCTTCTCCACCTGGCGGGAGATCTGCGACAGGTCGCGGATGACCACGTGGATCTCGTCGCCCCACTTGGTGCCGCGCACCTGGCCCAGGTAGAGGGCCACCAGGTAGCAGGCGACGAGCTGGGTCAGGAACGCCTTGGTGGAGGCGACCGCGACCTCCGGCCCCGCGTGTGTGTACAGCACGGCGTCCGACTCCCGCGGGATCGTCGAGCCGTTGGTGTTGCAGATGGCCAGCACCTTGGAGCCCTGCTCGCGGGCGTGCCGCAGCGCCATCAGCGTGTCCATCGTCTCGCCGGACTGGGAGATGGCGATGACCAGCGTGCGCGGGTCGAGGATCGGGTCGCGGTAGCGGAACTCGCTGGCCAGCTCCACCTCGCAGGGGATCCGGGTCCAGTGCTCGATGGCGTACTTGGCGATCATCCCGGCGTGGAAGGCCGTACCGCACGCCACGACGACGATCTTGTCGACCTCACGCAGCTCCGCGGTGGAGATCCGCACCTCGTCCAGCCTCAGCGAACCTGCGGTGTCGATCCGGCCCAGCAGCGTGTCGGCTACCGCCTTCGGCTGCTCGGCGATCTCCTTCAGCATGAAGTAGTCGTAGCCGCCCTTCTCGGCGGCCGAGGCGTCCCAGTCGACGTGGTACGAGCGCACGTCGGCGGGCCGGCCGTCGAAGCCGGTGACCGTCACGCCGTCCCGGCGCAGCTCCACCACCTGGTCCTGGCCCAGTTCGATCGCCGACCGGGTGTGGGCGATGAAGGCCGCCACGTCCGAGGCGAGGAAGGCCTCGCCCTCCCCGACACCCACCACGAGCGGCGAGTTCCGGCGCGCCCCGACGACCACGTCCGGCTCGTCGGCGTGCACCGCGACCAGCGTGAACGCACCCTCCAGCCGCTGGCACACCAGCCGCATCGCCTCCGCGAGGTCCGCGGTCGCGGAGAACTCCTCCGCCAGCAGATGCGCGACCACCTCGGTGTCCGTCTCGGAGCCGAGCGCGTGGCCCCGCTCCTCCAGTTCGGACCGCAGGAGCGCGAAGTTCTCGATGATCCCGTTGTGGACGACGGCGACGCGGCCCGCGTTGTCGAGGTGCGGATGGGCGTTGGCGTCGGTCGGAGCGCCGTGGGTGGCCCAGCGGGTGTGCCCGAGGCCTGTGGTCCCGGTCGGCAGCGGCCGGTCGACCAGTTCCTTCTCCAGGTTGACCAGCTTCCCCGCCTTCTTGGCGGCGGCCAGGCCCCCGTCCGCGAGCACGGCGACGCCCGCCGAGTCATAACCCCGGTACTCAAGCCGCTTCAGTCCCGCCACGACAACGTCGAGAGCCGACTGCGGTCCCACGTATCCCACAATTCCGCACATGTGCCGCAGCCTACGGTCCGAGTGGCGCCCGGACCTCCCGGAACTTGCCCGAAATCGGAAATTCCCACTGGGGTACGAACGCTCGGGCGGGAACTGCGGCCGACCGCGCTCGGCGAGCCACGGTTTCGAACACGGGTTTGTTCCGATCGGTCGTGGGCCGGCTGTCCGCGTCGGCTGGCGCGTGAGGGTCTCAACGACCGACCGACCGACCGACCGAACCGAACGAACGGACTGACTGACTACGAGGCGCAGGAGCTGGTGGGCCACGTACCCCTGGAGCCCTGCGGCGTGTCCGTGCGGCCTACGCGACGCCTTCAACCGGGGCCCACGCAGAGCGGGCCCACCGGCTCTGACGGACAAGTGAAAGCCCCGCCCTGTACTGCTGTGCCAGAGCGGGGCTTTCACTGGACCGGACTCGCCGCTCACTGCCTGACGGTGAAGTACTGCCAGGCGCCCCAGGTGGTGAGGTTGGTGTTGTCCTTGCTGCTGTGGACGTACTCCGCAGCCACGCGGAACCTGCTGTTGACGGCCTTGGTGAGGGACATCTGCTGGTGGCCGGTGCTGGTGGAACTGAGGGAGGAGCAGGGGGTGGTGCTCTGCGTGTGCCAGGCGCCGCTGTAGTACCGCTGCACGCGGAAGACGACGCACTGGCCGGCCTTGTTCGGTGAGACGGTGACGGCGAGTTGCTCCTTGGCCGTGTGGTGGTACACCCGGTAGAGGGTGCTGCCGTAGTGCGTGTTCGTGTAGTAACCGGACAGTTTCTCCGAGATCCCCACAGAGGTGTGCACGCTTCGGGCGACGGTCTTCGGGGCGTAGCGGTAGTCGCCGGCGAACACCGCGCTGAACGTGGTGTTGCGGGTGAGTTTGTAAGACCCCGTCAAGTTGCCGTGGGAGTCCACCGTGCCCGACTTCACCAGGACCTTCTTGCCGCCGTACGGCTGGGCGTAGATCGCCACCGCACGCAGGTTGTTGGTCGTGCCCAGGTGGGCGGTGACCTTCCCGTACTGGCCGTACTTGTACGTCGAGTGGTCGGTGGTGACGGTCAGGGACGTCGAGGCCCGGGAGACCTGGACGGTGGCGGTGCGACTGCTCGGCTTGTGTGAAATGTCGCCGTTGTAGGCCACCTTGTAGGTGTTGGCGCCGCCGATCTGCGGGGTGTCCGAGAAGCTGAAGGAACCGTCCGCGGCGACCTTCGCGTCGGCGAGTGCGACACCGGACGAGTGGGCGAGGTCGGTCTTCGTCACCTTGACGACCCCACCGGCGGCGAAGGGCGAGCCGGAGAGCTTCCCGGACACGGTCAGTGTGCGCGCGCGGGTCGCCGTGGCCGGAGCCGTCAGAGTGACCGAGGTGGTCAGCTTGGACACCTGGACGAGACTCGCAGCGCTTGCCGTCTCGTGGGTCGCGTCCCCCGCGTAGCCTGCAGCGTAGGTGTAGGTGCCCTCCGCCGGCGGAATGTCGCTGAACGTGAAGGAGCCGTTCGTCGCGGTCGTCACATCCCTCAGTGCCGCTCCGTTCCGCGTGATGTGCACGACCTGACCCGCGGGAAGCGCCGCGGACGACGTCAGCGTGCCGCCGACGGTCAACGGCCGGCCCGGGACACCCGTGCTCGGGGCGGTGAGGTTGAGCGAGGTTGCCGCCTTGGGTTGCGGTGCCGTAGGCGCCGCCTCGCTGACGACCAGGCCGCTTACGGTCTGCGCGTCCGCGCTGTCGCCCGTGGCGCCGGAGAAGGCGACGAGTGCGCTGGAGGTCAGCGTCGGTGTTGCGTCCAGTACCTGCGTCCCGTCGACCCAGACGTACACATGGCCGGCGTCCACCTGGACGTCCACCTGGTGCGTGCCCTGGCGCAGGGAGGTGCTGAGTTTCGCCACCGACTGGTAGTCGATCGCCGATGAGTTCGCTGAGCTGTAGCCGACACCCACGAAGTTCATCGTTCGCAGCGTGCTGTTCCAGGCGGTGTCGAGCGCGATCACCACGCCCGGCCGCCCCGCGATGCCGAGGCCGCCGCCGGCCGCGCCCAGTGCCGAGGCGGAGTTCTGGGCGGGGTCCAGGAGGGAGAGCGTCATGCCGTTCCCGCCGCTACCGGGGCCGAACTTCGCGGTGAAGGTGGCCCGCAGGCCATCGGTGCGCAGCGGCTTGGTGTACACCACCGTGCCCGCCTGATTGCCGGTGGCCGGGGTCAGCTGGACGCTGCCGTCGTCGGCCGGCACCGCCGAGCCGTTGGCCTGCCACAGCCCGTCCTTGGCCGAGGTGGTCGTGGCGGTGCCGGTACCGGTGCCCTTCACCGGCACGTACATGGCCCCCTGGGCGGTTCCGTTCGCGTCGACGCCGGTTCCGGTGACCTCGTAGAAGGCGCTCAGATCCGCGGCCGAGCGCGGAGTGAACGTCACGCTCTGCACGGCGGTCTGTTCGGGACCGATGACCAGACCCTCGGACAGCTGCATCGGGCTGTTGAAGTCACCCGTCGGCGCCTTGGCCTTGGTCACGGTCACCGGGATGTTGCCGGTGTTGGTGATGGTGAACGAGAGCGACTTCGAGCTGCCGATCGGGACCGAGCCGAAGTCCAGCGAGCTCGTGGAGAACTCCAGGTGCCCTTGTCCCGTGATGGCCGTTCCGTTGACCGGCACGCTCAGAGTGTGCGCGGCGCCGCCGCTGCTGCTGCTGACGACGAGTGCGTCGCTGTCATCCTGGCTGCCGACCGGCCTGTAGGTGACCGAGAGCACGAACGAACCACCGGCTGGGACGAGCGTGCCCGCGCTCGGCAGGCCCGAGACGGCGAACGAGCCGGTGGGCGGGGCGATCGAGTCGATCGACTCCGCTTCGGTACCGGTGTTGGTGATCTGCAGGTTCAGCGTCGAGGTGCTGCCGGTGGGCACTTCCCCGAAGTCCATGGCGCCTGGTGCCGCCCCGAGACCGGGCCTGGTGCCGACGCCGTGGAGTGCGAAGACCAGCTTCTGGCCGTCCGACAGATTCGCTGTCAGCGTGCCGTTGATGCCGCCGGTGGTCGTGGGAGCGAAGCTGATCGGTACATCCAGCGTGGCATCCTTCGCCAGCGCCGTGGGCTGCTCAGGCGTGGGCACGGCGGACGGGTCGACCGAGAACGCGTTGGAGGCCTTGAGGCCGGTGATACTGACGTCCTGCGTGGCTGTCAGCTTCATGTCGGCCGAGTTGCTGCTGCCCACACCGATCTGGCCGAAGTCGAGAGAGGCCGCGGTCAGGGCGGTCCTGGCCGGGCTGCCGAAACCGTAGAGCACACCGTCGCGGGTGCCGACGTAGACCTTGCCGTTGTTGGCGGTCGGAGTGCTGAACTTCGTTGCCGTGCCGATCGGTGCGGACCACAGCAGCTGCAGCAGGCCGTTGCCGTCCGGGGTGGGGCTGTAGGCGCGCAGGGTGCCGTTGGCCCCGGAGGCGTTGCTCGCGGAGACCACCCACACCAGGGCGCTGGAATCGTCCCTGCCGTTGGACGTGACGAGGGGAGAGCCGCTGGTGTAGCCGAAGGTGTCCTGACTCTGGCCGGTGAGGGTGAGCGCGGGCGTGCCGCCGTTGCGTACGCCGTACTTGAGTGCGCGCAGAGGTCCGTAGTTGCCGACGACATAGACATAGCCGCCGTCACCGCCCCAGAACGCGGGATGCCCCCACATTCCCTGGTAGGGGCCGGACACGCCCACCGCAGCGTCGCCGCCCGAGCCTCCCTGGCCCATGCCGCCGAGGTTGTCGCGGTCGAGCAGGAACACCCGGCCGTCCTTGCCCTGCTGGACCAGCAGGTGGGGGTGCTCGCTGGTGCCGAAGCCGTCCGGCAGTGCCATCGGGGCGCCCGAGGAGATGTCCTGGTCGTTCAGGTCCAGGGTGGAGGCGTTGCTCGGGCTGAAGAAGTCGGCCGTACTGAGGCTGTTGTCCGCGTTGACCTGGAGGCGGACGACGGACTCGGCCAGGGTTCCCTGCACGGTCTTGCCAGGCCCAGGGGCCGGGCTGATGCCGTTTCCGGTGCTGAAGAAGATCCGGCCGGAACCGTCGGAGACCAGGCCGCCGCCCGACTGCCAGATGCCGGCGCCGCCCGTGCCGGCACCGGTCACCGAGGCCCACATCGAGGTGATGTGGTGTTCGGTGATACTCACGCCGACCACGTATCCGCGGTACGGCCATGCGTCGCAGTGGCCGCCGAAGCCCGCGTAGACAACACCGTCCATCAGCAGCAGGCCGGGGCGCTGCTGCTCGTAGTAGGCGTCGAAACTGTTGCTCGGGTCATTGCTCGGGCTTCCGCTGATGGTGACCGGCCACCCCGAGAGCTCGGTTCCTGATGTCGGGTCCACCGCGTGCATCAGCCACTTCGGATGGCGGTGCGTGGACGTTCCGTCGTCGACCTTGGTGGTGAAGTAGAGGGCATGGGTGGCGGGGTCGTAGACGGGGGTCGCGGTCGCCCCCACATTGGGCACCAGGTCACCGCAGCCGATCGCGGAGGCCGGCCACGCCGGTCCGTAGTTCTTGCTCCACTTGATCGCCCCGGTGGTGCGGTCGAGGCCGTACACCGTGTTGCTCTCGGTGACCGCGATCACCTGGTCACCCAGCACCAGCGGCTGGGCGTATATCTGCCCGTCCAACTTGGTGGCGAAGAGCTGGCCGAAGGCAGACGACTGGACAACCGCCGGGGAGAGCCCGGCTTCGTTCTGGTCCCAGTTGGTGCGCAAGTTCTCGACGCCCTGCGTGGTCTGGTCGGCCTGGGCCGAAGGTATCGCCGGACCGATCAACGTTCCGATGAGTGCCGCACCAGCCACAGCTGCCATGGCGAACAGCCGTCTGTGTCGCCGCTCGCGATTGCGCCCGCGGCGTGCGGACGCAAAAAACCCGGCCAAACCGGACCCCCTCCGATATTCGCGCCCGGAGTGGTCACAGGCACGACACAAACGTGAAGAACAAGTGGTTGTTCATACCATCTAATGGCCGATTACCGCACCGCTTGTGCACACTTCGATCTAAGATCGTCATCTCTCGCGGTGCGAGCGCAGGAATCCCGCGATGGCGAGGCCCCGCCTGAGCCAGACGCAGTCGCGAGATCGGCGCTCGACACCGGCCCGACCTGCCTTCCGCCACGTGAGCAGAAGAGCGGGGCCCGAACGACCGCTGCTTCTTCTCCAGCAGCTCGGCCGTGATCGCTTACGGATCCCTGGCGCCCACGTGACGCACCCCACCCACAGTCCAGTTCAAACTCCGTTAACAATGGACTGTGATCTCTCCGGTCTCCTCGATGCCCCGGAGCGCCCACCGGCCCAAGCCGGAGGCGACTCCCTACGTCGACCTCACCCGTGCCGAGTGGAGCGCGCTGCGCGACAAGACGCCGCTGCCGCTGACCGCCGAGGAGGTCGAGAAGCTGCGCGGTCTGGGCGACGTCATCGACCTCGACGAGGTGCGGGACATCTACCTGCCGCTGTCCCGGCTGCTCAACCTCTACGTGGGCGCCACGGACGGCCTCAGAGGTGCCCTGAACACCTTCCTCGGTGAGCAGGGCTCCCAGTCCGGTACTCCGTTCGTGATAGGCGTGGCGGGTTCCGTGGCGGTCGGCAAGTCGACCGTCGCCCGCCTGCTCCAGGCCCTGCTCTCCCGGTGGCCCGAACACCCGCGCGTGGAACTCGTCACCACCGACGGCTTCCTGCTGCCCACCAAGGAGCTCCAGGCCCGTGGGCTCATGTCGCGCAAGGGCTTCCCCGAGTCGTACGACCGCCGGGCGCTGACCCGTTTCGTCGCCGACATCAAGGCCGGCAAGGACGAGGTGACGGCCCCGGTCTACTCCCACCTGATCTACGACATCGTCCCCGGCCAGAAGCTGACCGTCCGCCGCCCGGACATCCTCATCGTCGAGGGCCTCAACGTGCTCCAGCCCGCCCTCCCCGGCAAGGACGGCCGTACCCGCGTCGCCCTCGCGGACTACTTCGACTTCAGCGTGTACGTCGACGCCCGCACCGAGGACATCGAGAGCTGGTATCTCAACCGGTTCCGGAAACTGCGTCAGACGGCCTTCCAGGACCCGTCGTCGTACTTCCGCAAGTACACCCAGGTCGCCGAGGAGGAGGCCCTCGACTACGCCCGCACCATGTGGCGGACCATCAACAGGCCGAACCTGGTGGAGAACGTGGCGCCCACGCGCGGCCGCGCGACCCTGGTGCTGCGCAAGGGACCGGACCACAAGGTGCAACGGCTCAGCCTGCGCAAGCTTTGAACCCATTCGCCGAAGAGGAGGCGCCGGCGAGGGCGATCGTGCTCGCCGGCCCGCTCACCCTGCCGGCCCGGAAGCGGTTCTGGGCCGGACAGCGCGAACGTACCTTCAGAGCCGGGCAGTTCTAGCCGAGCGCCGACTTCACGGCGTCCGCGAGCCGGCCCGCCACGGACCTCGCCTGCTCGATGTCGGCGGCCTCGACCATGACCCGGACGAGCGGCTCGGTGCCCGACGGCCGCAGCAGCACCCGCCCGGTGGTGCCCAGTTCACGCTCGGCCTCGGTGACGGCGGTGGCCAGCTCCGCGGAGGTGGCGACCCGGGACTTGTCGACGTCCGGGACGTTCACGAGGACCTGCGGCAGTCGCTCCATCACGGACGCGAGGTCCCTGAGCGTACGGCCGGTCTGCGCGATCCGGGCTGCCAGCATCAGGCCGGTCAGCGTGCCGTCGCCGGTGGTGGCGTGGTCGAGGATGATGACGTGGCCGGACTGCTCCCCGCCGAGGGCGTAGCCCTTCTCCTTCATCTCCTCCAGCACGTACCGGTCGCCGACCGCGGTCTGCACCAGGTGGATGCCCTCGCGCTCCATGGCCAGCTTGAAGCCCAGATTCGACATGACGGTCGCGACGACGGTGCCGGAGCGCAGTGCGGAACGCTCCCGCATCGCCAGCGCGATCACGGCCAGGATCTGGTCGCCGTCCACCTCCGCGCCCGTGTGGTCCACGGCGAGGCAGCGGTCGGCGTCGCCGTCGTGCGCGATGCCGAGGTCGGCGCCGTGCTCGACCACGGCCGCCTTCAGCTTGTCCAGGTGGGTGGAGCCGCACCCGTCGTTGATGTTGAGCCCGTCCGGCTCCGCACCGATCGTGACGATCTCGGCACCGGCCCGCGCGAAGGCCTGCGGCGAGACCCGGGAGGCCGCGCCGTGCGCCTCGTCGAGGACGACCTTGATGCCGTCGAGCCGGTTCGGCAGGACGTCCAGGAGGTGCGCCACGTACTGGTCGAAGCCCTCGTCGTAGGACTTCACCCGGCCGACCCCGGCGCCGGTGGGCCGGTCCCAGGGAGCGCCGGTGCGGTGCTCCTCGTAGACGGCTTCGATCTTGTCCTCGAGCTCGTCGGCGAGCTTGTGCCCACCGCGGGCGAAGAATTTGATGCCGTTGTCGGGCATGGCGTTGTGGCTGGCGGAGAGCATCACGCCCAGGTCGGCGCCGAGCGCGCCGGTCAGGTACGCGACGGCCGGGGTGGGCAGCACACCGACGCGCAGCACGTCCACGCCGGCGCTGGCGAGCCCGGCCACCATCGCGGCTTCCAGGAACTCCCCGGACGCACGCGGGTCCCGTCCGACCACCGCCGTCGGCTTGTGGCCCTCGAAGGTACCCGCCTCGGCGAGTACGTGCGCCGCCGCGACGGAGAGACCGAGCGCCATCTCGGCCGTCAAATCCGCGTTGGCGACACCGCGCACGCCGTCCGTGCCGAAGAGTCGTCCCACTGTGGTGTCCTCCGAACCTTGCTGCCTATGTGCGGCTCTTGCCGAGTGTCCAGACGGGGACGGGATGCGTACACCCTCGGGCCCCTCTTCAGGCTTATCCCCTGCGGCTCTCCCGCGCCTGTCGGGATTGCTCCATAGGTCTGTGATAAGCGACTCCCCCGAAACGAACCGCCCCGGCTGCACAGAGCGTGCTGCCGGGGCGATGCGTGCGTGCTTCAGGCGGTGCGACGCCTGCCGCGACCAGCGGACGCGATCAGCGCTTGCTGTACTGCGGAGCCTTGCGGGCCTTCTTCAGACCGGCCTTCTTCCGCTCGACCGCGCGGTCGTCGCGGCGCAGGAAGCCGGCCTTCTTCAGCGGGCCACGGTTGTTGTCGACGTCCGCCTCGTTCAGCGCACGGGCGACACCCAGACGGAGCGCACCGGCCTGACCGGAGACGCCGCCACCCGCGATGCGGGCGATGATGTCGTAACGGCCCTCGAGCTCGAGCACCTTGAAGGGCTCGTTGACTTCCTGCTGGTGCACCTTGTTCGGGAAGTAGTCCTCGAGGGTGCGGCCGTTGATCTTCCACTTCCCGGTGCCCGGAACGATCCGGACGCGGGCGATGGCGTTCTTGCGGCGGCCCAGGCCGGCGGCCGGCTGGGGCTCGCCGAAGCGGGACGCGAGGGACTCGGAGGTGTACTCACCCTCCACCGGGACCTCGGTCTCGGTGGTGTAGCTGTCGATGTCAAGCTCTTCGAGCGGCTGCTCGGCAGTGGTCTCGGCCACGATTCTCCTCAGATTCTCTTCAGTCTTAGGGGGTGGCCGGACTTACTGCGCGACCTGGGTGATCTCGAACGGCACCGGCTGCTGGGCAGCGTGCGGATGCTGGTCACCCTTGTAGACCTTCAGCTTCGAGAGCATCTGACGGCCCAGGGAGTTCTTGGGGAGCATGCCCTTGACGGCCTTCTCGACGGCCTTCTCCGGGTTGTTCGCCAGCAGGTCGTCGTAGCGGACGGAGCGCAGACCACCCGGGTAGCCGGAGTGGCGGTACGCCATCTTCTGGGTCCGCTTGTTGCCGGACAGGTGGACCTTGTCCGCGTTGATGATGATGACGAAGTCACCGGCGTCCACGTGGGGCGCGTAGATCGGCTTGTGCTTGCCGCGCAGCAGGGTGGCGGCAGTGGTGGCGAGACGACCCAGGACAACGTCCTGAGCGTCGATGACGTGCCACTGGCGCGTCAGATCGCCGGGCTTGGGGCTGTACGTACGCACGGTTCGTAGCCTTCGCTTCTTCAGTGAGGATCCTGACAAGGTCACCGAAGACGATCACGACAGCCCTGACCGCACCGCGGTGACGCAAGCCGCGTGCTGGTCGCTGGTCATCGGCCCGGCGGACCGGTGTAAGGGCCCCTCACGTGAGAATGAGCAAGCCAATACACATAACGAACAGCCAGGATAACGGCGGCACCGACACGGGTCAAAACGGGGCCGCCACCGGGGAGCCGCCGCGGGTTCGGCCGTTCGGGTGCCGGCCGGTTGCACCCGGGCTGGGGCGTTTTGTTGCCCCGCCTTCGCTGTGCCGTCGCTGTGGTGCCTACTGAGGGGGAACATGACAGTCCACGGCACGTCTAAGATGCGCCGCATGAGTTATGGGCAGGGGGAGCCCCAGTGGGATCCCTGGAAACCGACTTCCCAGCAGCCCCAGTGGGACGGCCGTGGCGGCACCCCCGACTGGGCCGCGCTGGCCGAGGCCTCGGAGGCGCGCAACAGGCGCCGCCGGCTGCTGCTGATCTTCGGCGGTGCCCTGGCCACGGTGGCCGTGGGCGCCGCCGTCGCCGTGGCCGTCGTGTCCGCTGACGGGAGCCCCGGGGCCTCGAACAAGCCGGCCGGCGCCCTGCCGGGCACCCCGGACATCCCGAGCGAGAGCGCCGCCACCGCCCCGTCGTTCGCCCCGACCTCGGCCCCTCCCCCGCTGGACCCGATGGACTTCATCTCCAGTGCCAAGAAGGACACGGCCCCGGTCAGCGCGGACACCCTGTTCCCCGGCACCCAGCTGACCGTGGGCACGAACATCTACAAGCGGGGCCCCGCGGCCGCCACGAAGAAGTGCGCGTCGGCCGTCCAGGGCTCGCTGCCCGCGGTGCTGACCAAGAACGACTGCACCGACGTCTTCCGCGCCACCTACACCGAGGACGGCGTCGCGGTGACGGTCGGCGTGGCCCTCTTCGACACCGCCGCCCAGGCGAGCAAGGTCAAGCAGGAAGCGAACAGCAAGAGCATCCTCACGTCGCTGTTCGGCAAGGGCGTGCCCACCTTCTGCCGTACAACGATCTGCCGCTCGACCACCAATTCCTACGGCCGCTACGCCTACTTCACGCTCGCCGGCTTCACCAACGGCAAGGACGTGACGGCCAAGGACACGAAGGTCTTCACGGCCGGCGACGACCTGGCCGAGTTCACCTTCCGCCAGATCCGCCGCCGCGGCGAGGCGCAGGCGGCCGCCGCCTCGGCCCAGTGACGGTGGGCGGTCGACCGCTGTCCTGACGGTGCCGCTTCTGGACCCCTGGACGTACGACGTCCAGGGCCGGGCGGAGAAGGGCCGGAGCGCCGCCCGGCCCGGGCCTGCGCGGCCCTGAGGCTCGTGGGCGGCGCCCTCCCGGGCGTCAGACGAGATACGTGGGAGCGGAGACGCGGACCGCCCGCTCGGGAAGGCGGACGCCGCAGTCGACGCGCACGCCCGCGGGGAGCTCGTTGTGCGGCCCGACATGCGCATGGTCACCGACCACCGCGTCGACGACGCTGGTGCCCTCGCCGACGACCGCCTCCCGGCCCACCACGGACCGCTGGACCAGCGCTGCCCGGCCGATGACGGCCCCGGGCAGCACGACACTGCCTTCGACCACGGCTCCCGCCTCCACCACGGCGCCCGCGCACACGGCCGTCCCGGCCGTCAGCAACGCCAGCGGGTCGACGCGCGCACCCGGCATGACCAGGGCGTCCCCGGCCGGGCCGGGGAGCGCCGGGGAGGACACGTATCCGCGCACCAGGTCGGCGGACCCCGTCACGAAGGCCGACGGAGTGCCGAGATCCAGCCAGTACGTCTGGTCGACGACGCCGCGCAGGACGCCGCCCGCGGCCAGGAGCCCCGGGAACGTCTCCCGCTCGACGGAGACGACCCGGCCCTCGGGGATGGCGTCGATGACGGAGCGGGTGAAGACGTAGCAGCCCGCGTTGATCTGGTCGGTGACGATCTCCTCGGGCCGCTCGGGCTTCTCGAGGAACGACAGGACTCCGCCGTGCTCGTCGGTCGGGACCAGCCCGTAGGCCCGCGGATCGGCGACCCTGGTCAGATGCAGGGTGACGTCGGCGCCGGAGGCCCGGTGACCGTCCCGGAGGCCCCGGATGTCGACGCCGCTGAGGATGTCGCCGTTGAAGACCAGGACAGGTTCGTCGGGGCCGCAGGTCAGATGGCGGGCGGCGTTGCGGATCGCGCCACCGGTGCCCAGGGGCTCGGTCTCGGTGACGTAGACCAGCTCCAGGCCCAGTCCGGACCCGTCCCCGTACTCCCGCTCGAACAGTTCCGCCAGGTAGGACGTGGCGAAGACGATCCGGGTCACCCCCGCCGCCGCGGCGCGGGCCAGCTGGTGCGTGAGCAGCGGCACCCCGGCGACGAGCAGCAGGGGCTTGGGCGTGAAGGTGCACAGCGGATGCAGCCGGGTGCCCTTGCCACCGACGAGGAGAATGGCTTCGCTCATGATCTCTGTGTTCTGTCTTCCAGTAAGGCCGTCAGTGCGCAGGCGAGACGGCGCGGAAGCAGCCGGCCTCCGCCAGGTACGCCAGGTCGGTCATGTCTGCTCCCAGGAGACGTTCCAGAAGGGCTCCGTGGGCGCGGCCGCGGGCGCGCCCCAAAAAGGGGGCTCCGTGGGCGCGGCCGCAGGCACCCGGTAGGTCGGCGCTTCAGCGGGCAGGGCCACCGGGGGCTGTTCCGGTTGAGGGCCGGTGGTCCTGAAGACCCATGTCCGGTACGACCAGAAGCGGAAGAGGGTCGCGACGCCGATGCCGACGAACTTCCAGACGTTGTTGGCGAGCGCGCCGTCCCAGCCGAATCCGTACGTGGTCAGGTAGAGCACCGAGTTCTCGATGACCAGACCGATCGCGCTGAAGAAGAGGAAGAGACCCATCTCCTTCTTCTTGTCGAGCTGGTCCTCCTGGCCGCGGTCCCGGTAGGCGAAGTACCTCAGGCCGAGGTAGTTGCCCATGATGGCGACAGCCGTCGCCACCACGCTCGCTCTGACGGTCTGCCAGTGGGCGAGATTCCTGATGAGGTTGAAGACCACCAGATTGATCACGAATCCCGAGAGCCCCACCAGGCCGAACTTCGCGATCTCGCGGTACAGATTCCCCAACCGCGAGGGAAGCGCGTGTCGTCCGCTCATGGTGAAGTCCTGTCCTTGTCTCGGGATTCTGGTGACTCGTCGTCCTGGTCGTCGCCCACCGGCCGGCCTCCGGGCGGGCCGCTGGGCGACGCGCTCCGGTTCAACTCCGCCGGTTGCGCAGCCGCAGTCGCAGCGGCACCAGCGCCGACTCGATCTGCGTCCCGAGGTTCATCTTGGACACGCCCTCGGTGCGCTCCTCGAAGCGGATCGGGATCTCGACCGCGCTGTGACCGGCGCGGACGGCCTTGAACTTCAACTCCACCTGGAAGCTGTATCCGGCGCTGTCCAGGGTGGCCAGGTCGACGTCCCGGAGGGTTTGCGCGGACCACAGGTTGAAGCCGGCGGTGATGTCCCGGATCTTGGTGCCGAGCACGGTACGGGCGTACCGGTTGGCGAAGCGCGACAGCAGCACCCGGTGCTTGCCCCACTCCTCGTCCAGCGAGCCGCCCTCGACGTACCGGCTGCCGATGACCAGGCCGACCCCGGACGCCACGGCCGTGCCGAGCATCCGCGGCACCGCCTCCACCGGGTGGCTGCCGTCGGCGTCCATCTGGACGACGTACTCGGCGCCCTCGGCGAGCGCGGCGCTCATGCCCGCCATGTACGCCCGCCCCAGGCCGTCCTTCTCGGTGCGGTGCAGGACACTCATCCGCCACCGGCCGTCCCAGTTGTGCTTCTCGGCCAGTTCCTCGGCGATCCGCCCGGTGCCGTCCGGGCTGGAGTCGTCGACGATCTTCAGATGCAGCCCGTCGAGCGGCAGTCCCAGCACCGCCTCGGCCATGCGCGGCAGGTTCGCCGCCTCGTTGTACGTCGGCATCACCACGGTGACCCGTATGTCGCCGTACGCCTCCTGGTCCGTCATCTCCCTACCCCTCCCCTATGGGACGCGGATCTCCCCAGCGCCCGGAATCGCCAGCCCGCCGCGGTCCACAGGTCCGCGTCGAGCACCCCCCGGCCGTCCACGATCCGCGGACGGCACACCAGTGATCCGGCCCACTCCGGGTCGATCTCACGGAACTGCGGCCACTCGGTCAGGTGCAGTACGAGATCGGCCCCGCGCAGGGCCTCCTCGAGCGACATCGCGTACCCGAGCAGCGGGAACGCCTTGCGGGCGTTGTCCATGGCCTCCGGGTCGTAGACCGTGACGTCGGCGCCGTCGAGGTCGAGGCGGGCGGCGACGTTCAGCGCGGGCGAGTCGCGGATGTCGTCCGAGTCGGGCTTGAAGGCCGCGCCCAGGACGGCCACGCGGGCCCCCAGCAGTCCACCCCCGCACAGCTCCCGGGCCAGCTCGATCACCCGGTCCCGGCGCCGCATGTTGATCGCGTCCACCGCGTGCAGGAAGCCCAGGTCGACGCCCAGCTCGCCGGCCCGGTGGGCGAAGGCGCGGATGTCCTTGGGCAGACAGCCGCCGCCGAACCCGACCCCCGCGCGCAGGAACTTCTTGCCGATCCGGTCGTCGTAGCCGAGCGCCTCGGCAAGCGTCCGCACATCACCGCCGGCCGCCTCGCACACTTCGGCCATCGCGTTGATGAAGGAGATCTTGGTGGCCAGGAAGGCGTTGGCGGCCGTCTTGACCAGCTCGGCGGTCGCGAAGTCGGCGGTGACCAGCGGGGTTCCGGCGGCGAGGACGGGGGCGTACACCTCGCGCAGCAGGGTCTCCGCCCGCTCCGATTCCACCCCGAACACCAGCCGGTCCGGCCGCAGGGTGTCCTCGATGGCGAAACCTTCCCGCAGGAACTCGGGATTCCAGGCGACCTCGGCGTCGCAGGCGTCCGCGAGCCTCGCGGCCGTACCGACCGGCACGGTGGACTTGCCCACCAGCAGGGCGTCCTTCGCCGCGTGCCGCGCGATCGCCGCGAAGGCAGCGTCGACGTACGTCAGATCGGCGGCGCCGGACTCCTTGCGCTGCGGAGTGCCGACGCACACGAAGTGCACCTGCCCGAAGGCACCGGCCTCTTCGTACGAGGTCGTGAAGCGCAGCCGGCCGCTCGCCGTGTGGCGGGCGATCAGCTCGGCCAGCCCCGGCTCGTGGAACGGCACCCTGCCGGCGCTCAGCGCGGCCACCTTGTCGGCGTCCACATCGACCCCGACCAACTCGTGCCCGAGCTCCGCCATGCAGGCGGCGTGAGTGGCACCGAGGTAGCCGGTGCCGATGACAGTGAGCCGCATGCGGGCGGCCTCCTTACGTTTCTGCGACCTGTCTCTTCGGCCGGTTCCTCCGGCCGGTTCCTCCGGCCGTTCTTCCGGCCTTCTTCGGAGTAGGCCCTACTTGCGCTCCAGCACCTGCACGGTGACCCGGTGCAGCTTCACCGTGCGCGTGGCCTTGAAGTACTTCTCGATGGCGGTGGCCTTCTTCGGTTCCGCCCCGTCGAGCGGCGGCCGGCCGTCGCCGACCGTCGACACCAGCCAGAGCCGGTCGACACCCTGGAGACAGCGGGCCGTGTACTTGCACTCGCTGGCGCCGTACGACCCGTTCTGCTCCGGTGTCCACTCCATGAGGACGTCCTTGGGGGCCTTCCGGTCCCGAAGCTCGTACGCCATGGCGCGGCGCTCCGACAGCTGGCCGTTGAAGATCATTCCGTCCCCGGGCTTCTCACCCGACACGATCACACCGGCCGCGGCCGAGTAGTCCGGCTCGTCGGGCAGGTCCTGCTTGGCGACGCCGATCGCGGGCCACGCCACGAAGGCGTATCCGGCAGCGACGGCCGCCACCAGAAGGCCGCCCATGGCCTTCGCCGCGGCGCCCGGCCGGGCCCCGGGGTCGAGCCGCCCGGTGAGACGGGTGATGCCGGCGGCGGCCAGCAGCACCCAGGCAGGGATCGTGAAGAGGAGATAGCGCGGCAGGAACATGTGGAGCTGGTTGGCGGTGAGGAAGGTGAGGACGGGCGGCAGGACGGCCCAGGCGCCGAGCAGCAGCGCATAGCGACGGGCCGCGAGCAACCCGAGCACGCCGAGACCCAGCACCACCCCACCGGTGATCCACGAACCGAACAGCCCCTGTGGGTAGTCGAGCAGGTCCTGGGTCGTGGTCACGTTCCACGCGATCTGCCCGGTCTGCCCGGACCCACTCGCGACCATCGGAAACGTGATGGACAGGCCGAGCGCCGCGGCTCCCGCGAAGGCCCAGTGCACGATGCGGTCGCCGCGCTTCTTCACCACCACGACCAGTCCCAGGTGCCCCGCGACGACCGACATCGCGACCAGGTGCCCGAAGCCCGTCGCCGCGAGCGCCAGGGCGTACAGCGTCCAGTCCTTCAGGCTCGGCCTGTCCAGAGCGCGCAGCAGCATCAGCGTCGCCAGCAGCGCGAAAAGGGACGCGAAGGCGTACGGCCGTGCCTCCTGCCCGTACCGCGTGATGGCCGGGACCACCGCGAACAGCAGCCCGGCGAGCAACCCGGTCCGCACCGTGAACATCCGGCGCCCGAGCAGGCCGACCACACCGGCCGAGACCGCCATGGCCACGGCGCCGGGCAGCCGCAATGCCGCCGGCGAGTCGCCGGCCACCGCGATCCACAGGTGCATGACCGCGTAGTACGGCGTGAAGACGACGTCGACGTGCTCGATGAGCCGCCCGAGATCGTGGTACGAGAGCGAGGACGCCCACCAGGTGGCATGCTCGTCGCGCCACAGCTGTCGGTGGCCGAGCCCCGGCAGGACGCAGGCGAGCGCCGCCAGCAGGGGCAGAACGAAGACCAGGACCCCGGTGCCCTTTCCGGGCTCGGTCCGCCGCCGATGGGCGTGTTCGCTCTCGACCGCGTCCGGGGCCTGAGCCTCGTCGACCGGTGATGTGTACGCCGTCATCGCTTCACCCAGATCCGGTACGGCGCCTGCCCGCTCTCCGCCTTCACCACGGTGAGCTGCCTGTAGCGCGTGGAGCCGCGCAGCACCTCGGGCACGGAGGCGGACCGCAGCACGATCGCGTCGTAGGAGCCCTTCTTCACAGCCGCCGTCAGCGGGGCGCCGTGCTGCGCCCGATGCCACTGGCCGGGCTCGGTCGTCGCGCGCAGGTAGTACGCGGAGATCTCGGGCTCGTCGGTGAGGTAGTTCCCCTTGCTTCCCCGGTTCTCCATGACCCCGCGCAGCGCGCCGATCATGCCGGCCGAGTTCGGCGGCCGGTACAGGTTCTGCGTCTGCGCCATGCCCACGACCAGCGCGATGACGTAGATCATGATGCCTATCTGCGGATACCGGAAGTGCGCGCCCATCAGCCGGGAGATGCCGAGACCAGCCATCGGAACCGCGAAGAGCAGGCCGAAGCCGACGTGTATGTGCAGCGAACTGCCGTTGCCCAGGTACGCCTGGTACAGCGGCGCGAGCAGCGCGGTACCGCACAGGGTGAGGCCCAGAGCAGAGCGGCGGATCGCGCCCGGCGCGGAGCCCTCGGCCCAGGGCATCTCACCCATCCGGGCCCGGCGGATGTAGCCGATGGCGCCGATCAGGGCGACGAGCAGGACGACGCCACCCCACTCGGCGCTCTCCTTCAGCAGGTGCGCCGCGCTGTCCGTGCCGTGCGTGTTCCACCCGGTGGGCGTGCCGTTCAGCTGGACGCCCACGAAGCACAGAGCACCGGTGGCCACCAGGAAGAGGGCGCCCCTGAGGAAGGCCCCGGTCCCGCGGAAGCGGTACGCCGTCAGCACGGCGAGCACGGTGAGCGTCGGCAGGTACAGCGCCGCGGAGTACGCGGCGAAGGGCGCGACCGCGGCGAAGGGCGCTGCCACCAGCACGGCGGCGGGGTTCGACTGGCGAGTCCTGGCCAGCAGCCACAAGGTCGCGGCGAGCAGGAACAAGGACAGGGAGTGCAGGGAGGCGTACCGGCCGGTGAAGGCGGTCGACTCCAGAACGGAGTACATCGCGGCGGCCGCGAGAGCCGCGCGCTCGTTGAACAGCATCCGGGTCGCCCCGAACAGCAGCGCCGTGGCACCGAGCGCCCAGGCCAGACTGAGCGTGCGGGCCCCGGTCAGTCCCGTACCGGCGATCAGCCCGGACAGCCTGCCGTCGGACATCAGGAACTTCGCTTCCTGAGGGAAGGCGCTCCCGTCCAGTCGGTAGGACAGGCCCGCCTGCACCAGCAGGATCAGCACCAGCACACCACGGCTGATCCACGCCGAGCGGCTGTTGTCGACCGACCAGGCGGAGACGGGTACTTCGGGCAGCACATAGCTGGGCTCGGGCTCGGGATCCGGCTCGGGGTCCAGGACCGTGTACTGCGGCACGTAGTAGTCGGCGTACTCGGCCTCGGGCTCGGGCTCGCCGCCGTACTGGGGTCGGCCGTACGCCTGGGGACCGGCCGCCGGGGGCGCGGCGGGGGCCTCGAACCAGCCGCCCCCGCCCCCGTACTGACCGCCGCCGTACTGACCTCGCTGACCATTGCTCATGACCGCGGCACCTCGAATCCGAAGGCGTCGTGGGCGATCAGCTTCTTGAACTCGGCCAGGGCGAGCGGGCTGCTCTGGATGCGCCAGTCGGCCCGCTTGGGAATGTTGAACCACACGAAACCGAGGACGTTCTTGTCCTGCTCGATCCCCTGGAGCAGCCCGCGGACATCGGCCCGCCGGCGTTCGCCGGGCTCCGACGACGTCTCGCTGATCAACACCGGCTTGTCGGTGAACGACGCCACCTGCCGCTGTGTCGGCCCGTACAGGGTGTCGAAGGTGTGGGCTCCGGTGAGTGCCCAGTAGCCCACCACCCCGACCCAGTCGACGTACGCGTCACCGGGCCAGTACGGCTTGAGCTTCACGTCCGGGACGGGGTTGACGATGTTGGGGCTCCACACCCAGATGACATTGGTGGCGCCCTCCTCCCCGAAGACGTCGTGGATGTGCCGCCACGCCTTCACGAAGGTCGCCGCCGTCGTGTTCTTGGTCCCCCACGGGTACCAGTTGCCGTTCATCTCGTGCCCGAAGCTGATCGCGACCGGCACGTTGGTCTTCCGGACACTCGCCGCGAACTTCGTGATGTACGCGTCCTGCGAACCGTCCGCGATCTTGTCGAGGCCGGGCTTGAACGGCTCCCAGGAGACGTAGAGCAGCCCGCCGTCCGCGAAGACGTTCTTGGCGCCCTCGGCATTGAAGCCGTCGCCCCACGAGGCGTACGACCCGACCATGTTCGGCTTCTTGCCGACGGTCTTCGAGAAAGCGTCGACCGGCGCCATCGAGCTGGGCGCACCCTCCACGGCGACCCCGAAGTACTTCTTCGCGGGATGCAGCAACGGTGTCACGTCGTACGGCGCCTGCTGCTCGGTGCTGCCGGCGGTGCTGCCGGCGGAAGGCGCACGAGCGGCGGAGTCGGCGGGGTCGTTGCTCTGGAACACACCGCAGCCGGAGACCCCCGTCAAGAAGACCACGAGGAGTGCCACGGCCGGGCGGACAAGGGACCTGCGGATCATGCGACTGCCACCACGGCGTGGTGCTCCTTGGGCTGGATCAGCGCGCGGGCGACGACGAGTGCGTAGAACAGCCCGGAGGACAGGATGAGGGCGAAGTCCGGCGGATAGCCGGTGAACAGCCGGTACACGGCGGCGCCGACCCAGACCACGGCCGTACCGCCGCTCCAGAGCCACAGCCCCAGCCAGAACCGTCGGGTCTTGTTCTTCTTCGCTCCCTTGGACCCGGTGGGCTGCCATCCCATGCGCTGCTTGCGCAGGATGTCCCAGATGGCGAAGACGTGTGCCCAGCCGTACATCATCCGCGCCGACCAGGCTTCCAGCCGGTACGGCGACTTGTGCCACATCGGGAAGATCACGGTCGTGTACACGATGCTCGGCAGCACCCACACCAGATGCCTGACCTGGAGCATCTCAGGGCTGGTGACCAGCAGCAGGATGGGCAGGAGCGGTGCCACGAACGTGAACAGCGCCGTGTGGATGTAGTAGAAGAACCCGGAGAGGTAGCAGAGCCGGCTGGAGAACCTGATCGGCGCGTCCCAGAACTTCTTGCTGCCGAGCAGCGACATCGAGCCCGAGCACCAGCGGTACTGCTGGTTGAAGAACGCCCCGGCCGTGTCCGGGCACACACCGGTCGACAGGGCGACGGGCACGTACTTCAGGTCCCAGCCGAGCCCCCGCAGATCGAACCCGGTGTGCACGTCCTCCGAGTGCTCGATCAGCGTCGTACCACCGTTGGTCTCCAGTGCGGCTCGCCGGTAGATCGCGCACGATCCGACACAGATCGCGCCGTCGCTGCCCTGCCGCGACACCTGCACGGACCGGTAGAACAGCTCCTGCACGGCCCCTGCGCCGCGCTCGATCCAGTTCTGCGAGTCGAGCACGCGGAAGTACTGCGGTGACTGGATGATGCCGATGCGCGGGTCCGCGTCCATGTACGGCAGCAGTTCCTCGAGCAGGTCGGCGCGCGGCGTGAAGTCGGCGTCCAGGATCAGGATGTACTCGCCGTCGGACTGCCCGAACCCGAAATGCAGGTTGCCGGCCTTCTTGAACCACCCGCGGTTCTCCCGGGTGCCGTAGCGGAACCCGAAGTCGCGCGCCATGGCTTCCAGTTCAGGGCTGGCGCCGTCGTCCAGGACGAAGGGCACACACTGCCCGGGGTAGTGGTCGGCGAGCTGCCTCACATGGGTCCAGGTGTTGTGCAGCACCTCGATCGGCTCCCCGCACACCGGCAGGAAGACGTCGACGCTCGGATAGACCGCCGGTCGCCAGGTGCGCACCAACTGCTGGTGGTGGGCGAAGTCGAAGTCCCGCGTGAAGCCGTTCACCCTCAACGACACGAGGTAGTAGAACACCGTGAACGCGAGCGGCGGCGCGAAGATCCACATCAGCGGGCTGGCCTGGGTGAGCGCCACCTGGCTCACGGTCAGGCAGCCGAAGCTGACGACTGACGCGAGCGTCAGCACCCACAGGCGCCGCTTCACATACGCGTACTTCTCCCGCTGCGTCGGTGGTACCGGCAGCAGTCCCAACGCGGCGTTGCCGCCACGTCCCGCCCTACGTCGCCCTCCGCCCTGACGTGCGGTACGGCGTCCCCCGGTCCGCACGGGACCAACTGAACTCATCACCAATCCAACCCCGGGCCGCAGAAGGCCCGTCACCCCCACGTGTGCTCGGCCGCCCCATTCGAACCAATGGCCAAGCATCGAAAGGGTAGTCGAACGGTGAAAAATATGTAAGAGGCAACAAGGGGATTATGTCCCGGTAGGGACATATGTGAGAGAAACGTCGTTGAACATTGGATGGGGCTAACAGGTTTCGCAGCCGCCCGAAGCGGTCAGGGTCCGCTTGTTCCGCGCCTGCCTGTTCCGCTCGGCGAGCAGTTCGTCGGCCGGGTAGCCGACCTCCTCCAGCGTCAGACCGTGCGGCCGTACGACATGAACGGCCGAGTCCCGCACCCCCGCGCCCAGCACCTTCCCCGGCCAGTCCGGCGCCCGGTGCCCGTCCCCCACGAACAGCAGCGCCCCGATCAGCGAGCGCACCATGTTGTGACAGAAGGCGTCCGCGCGCACGGTGGCCGTGATGATCCCGTCGTCGCCGCGCACCAGGCTCAGCTCCTGGAGCGTGCGGATGGTGGTCGCGCCCTCACGTTTCTTGCAGTAGGCCGCGAAGTCGTGCTCCCCGAGGAGCCGCTGAGCCGCCTCGTTCATGGCGTCGACGTCGAGCGGCCAGTCGTGCCACAGCACGTGGTTGCGCAGCAGCGGGTCGACACCGCCGGGGTTGTCCGTGACCCGGTAGGCGTAGCGCCGCCACACAGCCGAGAAGCGGGCGTTGAAGCCGTCGGGCGCCTCCCTGAGGGCCCATACGCGGACGTCCTTGGACAGCCGGCCGGCGAGCCGCTTGAGCAGCTTTCCGCGGTGCTCGCCCCAGACCGTCAGGGGCAGATCGACATGGGCGACCTGGCCCCGCGCGTGCACTCCGGCGTCCGTACGTCCGGCGACGGTCAGCTCGTAGGCCTGCGTGGACCGCGTGACCGTACGCAGCGCATCCTCGATCTCCCCCTGCACGGTGCGCTTGCCACCGGCCTGCTTGGCCCAGCCGTGGAAGTCGGTTCCGTCGTAGGAGAGGTCGAGCCGGATGCGGACGTGTCCGGGCTGTACTTCGTCACTCACCCCTAGATCCTCTCAGCAACGCGAAAGCGGGCCCGCCCCCGAGGGACGGACCCGCTTCCGGTGAGGTCGGGCTCAGGCGTCCTTGGACTCCTCAGCAGCCTCCTCGGCCGGAGCCTCGGTGGTGTCCTCGACCTTGGTGTCCTCGGCCTTGGTCTCGGCCTCCTTGACGGCGCGCTTGGTCGCCGCCTCAGCCTCGCCGACCGCCTTCTGCTGCACCGTCAGCGCCTCGACCAGCTCGATGACAGCCATGGGCGCGTTGTCGCCACGGCGGTTGCCGATCTTGGTGATGCGGGTGTAACCACCCGGACGGTTCTCGTAGCGCGGGCCGATCTCGGAGAACAGCGTGTAGACGATGTCCTTGTCCGTGATGACCTGGAGCACCTGGCGGCGGTTGTGAAGGTCGCCCTTCTTCGCCTTGGTGATCAGACGCTCCGCGTACGGGCGCAGGCGGCGGGCCTTCGCCTCGGTGGTGGTGATACGGCCGTGCTCGAACAGCGACTTCGCGAGGTTCGCGAGGAGCAGCTTCTCGTGCGCGGCGCTGCCGCCCAGACGGGCACCCTTGGTGGGCTTCGGCATGGTTGATCTCCTAGTCATCTGCCCCGGCCGTGTCAGGTACCGGAGTCAGTATCCGAGCGAGCGGTTGCCCGTCGGAGATCCGAGAGCGCCCCGAGGGACGTTCCCGGAAGGAGCGCGGGGAACTGCGCGACAAGCGGCAGTCCACCCGCACCCTGTGTCGGACCGTCGAGCCCGAGCTCTCAGTACTGCTCGGTCTCGACGAACCCGGCGTCCACGTCGTCGTCGGCACCGAAGGCGTCGGCGGCGGCGGTCGGGTCGAATCCAGGCGGGCTGTCCTTCAGGGCCAGGCCCATGCCGGCCAGCTTCGCCTTGACCTCGTCGATGGACTTCGCACCGAAGTTGCGGATGTCCAGCAGGTCGGCCTCGGAGCGGGCGACGAGCTCACCCACGGAGTGGATGCCCTCGCGCTTGAGGCAGTTGTAGGAGCGGACCGTGAGCTCCAGCTCCTCGATCGGCAGCGCCAGGTCGGCGGCCAGGGCGGCGTCCGTGGGGGACGGGCCCATGTCGATGCCCTCGGCGTCGATGTTCAGCTCGCGCGCCAGACCGAACAGCTCGACCAGGGTCTTGCCGGCGGAGGCCATCGCGTCACGGGGACGCATGGCCTGCTTGGTCTCGACGTCGACGATCAGCTTGTCGAAGTCGGTGCGCTGCTCGACACGCGTCGCCTCGACCTTGTAGGTGACCTT
>NZ_JBEYXD010000080.1:0-36360 GCF_040644975.1 Streptomyces sp. NPDC046900
GCCTTCGCCGTGACGTCGCACGAGATCTCCTCCTTCCGTGAACGGGAGGAAAAGTCCCGTGAGGCTCCGGCCCCCGCCGCACGCAACGCGCAGCTCTAGAGCGAGCCCTTGCGCGTCAGATGGTTGAAGAAAAGCCATCCCGGCAGCACCGGCAGCCACAGCGTCAGGAGCCGGTACAGCAGCACCGCGGGCGCGGCGACTTCCTTGGGAAGACCCACAGCGATGAGACCGACCGTCAGGGTCGCCTCCACCGCGCCCACGCCGCCCGGGGTCGGCGCGGCCGAACCGAGCGCGTTGCCCGCGAGGAAGACCACCGCGACGCTGGCCAGGCTCAACGTGCTGGTCTCCTCGTGCCCGAACGCCCGGATCGAGGCGTCCAGGCACATCACGAAGCAGGCGGTCAGCAGCAGCATGCCGCCGATGCCGGTGATCAGCTTCTGCGGGCGCTGCAGGACGTCGAGCATGCGGGGCACGACGCCCGCGAACAGGGACCTTACGCGCGTGACGACGAATTTCCGCATGAACGGCACCGATGTGACCACCAGCACGAGCACGGCGACCGTCAGCAGACCGGCGATGACCGTGCGGGACGGCGACAGGGACGGCGTCTTCTCGGTGCCCGTGAGGTAGCCGAAGGACAGCAGCATGAGCACATGGCAGCCCAGTCCGAACAGCTGCGACGCGCCGACGCTCGCCACGGCGAGGCCCGGCCGCACGCCCGCGCGCTGCAGGAAGCGCGTGTTGAGGGCGACACCGCCGACCGCCGCGGGCGCCACGATCTTCACGAACGACCCGGCGACCTGGGCCGCCGCGGTGCGCAGGAACGGCACCCGCTCGGGCACGAAGCCCAGCAGCGCCATCGCCGCGGCGACGTAGCTCAGCGCCGAGAAGAACACGGCCGCCGCCACCCAGCCCCACTCGGCGTTGGCGAAGAGGGGGCCGAACTCGATGTGCGTGAGCTGCGTCAGCAGGAAGTACGCGCCGATGGCGCCGGCCATGAAACTGATCAGCGTGCGCGGCCGCACCCGCTCCAGCCGGGCCGGCTCGACCGGCGCCTGCGGCCTGATGCGCAGCACCTGGTGACGGATCTGGGTGAGCAGGTCCTCCTCACGGGCGCCGTCGATCGCCTCGTCGATCGCCCGCTTCTCGGCCCGCTGCTCGGCGCGTACGGCCTTCTTGTCGGGCTTGTCGAGGACGACCCCGGTGTCTTCGCGGTCCTCCTCCAGACGGGCGGCTTTGGCCTGCCTGGATGCCTCCAGGACTTCCTCCCGCTCACGCTGGGCCCGCTCTCGGGCCAGCTTCCTGAGCGTCGCCCGCGTGGAGCGGGTCAGCGCGATGGGCTGCAGCATGGGCAGACAGTCGGCGACCGCGTCCGGGCCGAGCACGCCGACCGCGGCGGCGACCGACCGTTCGGCTCCCACGCGCAGTCCGAGTGTGGTGAGCAGCTGCGCGATGTCCATACGCAGCACCAGGTCGCCGGCCGCGATCTCCCCGTTGCGCAGGTCCGTCAGGATGACGGCGCCGGAACGATCCACCACGATGGCGTCGCCGGCGAGCCGGCGGTGCGCGATGCGCCGCGACTGGAGCGCGCGGACCTGCTGCCAGGTGTCGCGCAGCAGTTCGTCGGTGATCTCCTCGTCGGTCAGCTGGTCCAGGGTGCGGCCGCCGGTGTGCTCGAAGACGAGCATCACCGCGTCGGGACCGAGCTCCGAGGTCGCGATCAGCTTGGGCGCGTTCGCGCCGGCGGCGATGGCCGCGTAGGCGAGCAGCGCCTCCTGCTCCAGCGCCTGGCGCAGCGACTGCAGGCTGCGCCGGGTGGTGATGCCGCGCAGCGTCAGCTGCCGCCACACGCGGTAGAAGAAGCCCTGGGCCTGCTGTTCGCGGTCGACGACGGTGACGTCGAGGGGCGGGCCGTCCTCCAGGGTGACGAAGTAGCGCCGGCCGCGGTCGCCGTTGTCCGTCGTGTCCGGAAGGTCCTCTCGCGCGGCGCTCACGGGGCGGAAGCCCACGGTGCGCAGGCCCGCCATCAGCGTCCGCCCGGTCGGCTGCACGTTGGGTGAACCGACGGCGTAGAGCGTCCCGGCCGCGACGCTCCAGCCGATGAGCACCGTAAGGATGATCGAGAACGGTGTGGTGTAGCCGGTGACCAGCATCGAGAAGGCGTCGAGCAGCAGCACGACCCACAGCACGGCGCGCCAGCGGGGTCTGCGTGACATGCCCACGGCCGTCATATAGGCGATGACCGGTGCGAGGTAGCCGTGCACCGGGTCGGTCAGGGCGTGGATGTCACCGGGGGAGGGCTGGGTGAGCGCCTCCCGGATGGACGGCGGGGCGCCCCTGGCGACCCATAGATCCGTGGCGAGCGTCACCCCGTGCGCGAGAACCGCAGCGAGGACGCCGTCGGCGATGCGCAACCCGTCCCGCTTGATCAGCCGTTCGATCGCGAAGGCGACCGGCACCAGCAGGACCGCGATGCTCGACGCCAGACCCGCGATCTTGATCAGTAGATCGGGCGCTTGGCCCGTGCCCTTGTTGATGTCCTGTTCGAGCCCCGAAGTGGTTCCGTGTGCGAACGCGGCGATGGCGAGCAGCACGGCGATCGCGAGCACGCCCACCAGCAGGCGCATGAGGTCGGAAGGCCGGTGCACGCGCGCGGGGAGCAGCGGTTCGTCGCCCTCGACCTCGTCGTTGTGGGCGTCGGCACAATGCTTGTCCGACTCGGACCGCGGCCTCGGGGCCGCCACCCGGGGCTCCTCGTTCTCGTCCGCCTTCTCGCGGCTCTCGTCCGTCTTCTCGCGCGTGGCATCGTCCTCGGCTGCCTTCTTGTACGCCGTTGCCTCGTCGTCCGCCTGCTTGTCGGCACGCGGCTTCTCGTCACCGGAGCCGGAGTGCGGGCCCACGGAGTCGGTGTCCGGGCGCGACGAACCCGCAGAGGTGCCCGCCGCGTCGTCGGGGTGCACGCCCTGCTGCTTCATCGTCTCTTCTTGATCTCGTATCACCAGTCACCGCCCGCACGATGGTGGCACGTCTTCCCGACACTCGGGGGCATCAGGGTGCAAATGCGGGGGCGCACAGTCTGCCCGAAGCGCCGCGCCGGGGCGAGGGATACGCCCCGTCACTCTCACCTCACATTGTCGGTGCGGTGCGGCAGGATGGGTCGGATGAGCGAGGAGAGTCTTCCGGCGGACGCCCTGCCGGATTACGCGGAACGGGTCCTTGACGTGGCCGAACGCATTCCGTCCGGGCACGTGATGACGTACGGGGACGTGGCCGAGTGGCTGGAGGAGGGCGGTCCGCGTCAGGTGGGCCGCGTGATGGCCCTCTACGGAGGAGCGGTCCCCTGGTGGCGTGTCATCCGTGCGGACGGCGTCCTGCTCCCGGGCCACGAGCTGGAGGCGCTGGGCCACTACCGCGACGAGGGCACCCCCTTGCGCGAGGCCGGCCGCGCCACCGACGGCCATCTGCCACGGGTCGACATGAGACGGGCCCGCTGGAGCGGCGACGAACGCGCGGAAAGACCCACCTGACAGCTTCCGGCATCGTGCGGGCCCAGAGGCGACCTGTGGCTCGTCCGGGGGAAGTCCGGCACATCCGTGACATGCCGTACGTTCGTTCAGCGGGGGGCATGAGCGACCCGACGGGCGCGTCGGACCGGGGGGAAGGACTGCTTCCCCGATTGGCGCGGGCGTAGCGTCGACGACGCGCGTTCCTCTCATCCCGCGGCCACCGCCCGCCGCGCGCGGCCGTCCCCCGACCCGTCGCCCGACCACGACCCCTCGACGACGGCGCCCCGCGCCGACAGTGACAAGCCCGAGTACGACCACCAGGACCGGCGAACCACGTGAGCTCCTCTTCCTCCACCAGGCGCCTGCCGCACCCCCAGGTGCGGCAGGGGAGCCGTGGCGCTTACCGACTGGTGCGTACCCCGCCCGTCCGGGTGGACCCCCCTGTGCTGGACGCAGCACAGCGGGCCGTGGTTGACCACGAGGCCGGTCCGCTGCTCGTCCTCGCGGGCCCGGGCACGGGCAAGACGACCACGCTGGTCGAGTCCGTCGCCGCCCGGATCGCCCGCGGCGGCGACCCGGAACGCATCCTCGTGCTCACGTTCAGCCGCAGGGCCGCCGTCGACCTGCGCGACCGCATGGCCCGGCGCACCGGCACGGCGCACACCCCGCAGGCGACCACGTTCCACTCGTTCTGCTACGCGCTGGTCCGTGCCCACCAGGACAGCGACCTGTTCGTGGAGCCGCTGCGACTGCTGTCCGGCCCCGAACAGGACGTGGCCGTGCGCGAGCTGCTCGCCGGTCAGCCCGACCTGGAGCGCCTCGGGCTCGCCCATGTGCGCTGGCCGGACGAACTGCGCGCCTGTCTGACCACGCGTGGCTTCGCCGACGAGGTGCGCGCCGTGCTGGCCCGCACCAGGGAACTCGGCCTCGGCCCGGACGCCCTGCGCCGCTTCGCCGAGCGCATCGGCCGTCCCGACTGGACGGCCGCGTCGGCCTTCCTCGCCGAGTACCTGGATGTCCTCGATCTCCAGGGAGTGATCGACTACGCGGAGCTGGTCCACCGCGCAGTGCTCCTGGCCCGCCGCCCGCAGGTCGCCGAGTGGCTGGCCGCCCGGTACGACGCGGTGTACGTGGACGAGTACCAGGACACCGATGCCGCGCAGGTACGCCTCCTGCGGGCGCTGGCGGGCGGTGGCCGCACCCTGGTGGCCTTCGGCGACCCCGACCAGTCGATCTACGCGTTCCGGGGTGCCGACGTCGGCGGCATCCTCGAGTTCCCCCACGCCTTCCCGCGCGGAAACGGCGCTCCGGCACCCGTGGAGGTCCTCAGGACCTCCCGCCGCTCCGGTGCGGCTCTCCTGGCCGCCACCAGGCTGCTGACCCGGCGCATGCCCCTGACCCGGCTTCCGGCGGAGAAGGTGCGCGCCCACCGGGAGCTCGCCGCGGAACGCGACGGGGGCCGTGTCGAGGTGTTCACCTACCCGACGCCCGGCACCGAACTCGACAACATCGCCGACATGCTGCGCCGGGCGCACCTGGAGGACGGCGTGCCGTGGGGCGAGATGGCCGTTCTGGTGCGCGCCGGAGCCCGCACGATCCCGGTGGTCCGCCGCGCCCTGACATCGGCCGGGGTCCCCTTGGACATCGACGGCGACGACCTGCCGCTGCGCCACGAACCGGCGGTGACGCCGCTGCTGACGGCACTGCGCGCGGTGGCACGGGCGGAGGCCGCGTCCACGGGGCCCGGTGACGGCGTGCCGGAGCCGGAATCCGGAGAGTCCGGGCACGAGGGAGTGGAATCAGAGGGGGCGGAGCGGGGCGAGACCGAGCAAGCCGGTACAAAAGCGGGTGTGAAGGCGCAAGTCGGTGCCGGGCAGGACGAGTCGGGAAGGGACACGACGGATCGCGTCCCCCAGCCGTGGCTCGACACCGAGACCGCGCTCGCCCTGCTCACCTCGCCCCTCGCCGGCATGGACACCGCCGACCTGCGCCGCCTGGGCCGCGCCCTGCGGGAGGAGGAGCGGGCCGCCGGCGACCCCGTACCGCCGCCGTCCGACGAACTGCTCGCCCGGGCGCTGGCCGAACCGGAGCGGCTGGTGGCGCACGACCCGGCGTACGCGCGCGGCGCCCAGCGCCTGGGCGCTCTGCTCTGGAAGGCCCGTGAACGGCTCGCCGGCGGCGGCACGGCCGAAGAGGCTCTGTGGGAGCTGTGGGGCGGCACCCCATGGCCCAGACGTCTGGAGAGCGCCTCCCGGCGCGGCGGCGCGGCCGGGCGCAATGCCGACCGCGACCTCGACGCCGTGTGCGCCCTCTTCGCGACGGCCGCGCGCGCCGAGGAGCGCACCGGCGGCCGGGGCGCCCTCAACTTCCTGGAGGAAATCGAGGCCCAGGACATCGCCGCCGACACGCTGACCCGCCGGGCGGTGCGCCCCGACGCCGTACGTCTGATGACCGCGCACCGCTCCAAGGGCCTGCAGTGGCGCCTGGTCGTCGTCGCCGGTGTCCAGGAGGGGCTGTGGCCCGACCTGCGCCGCCGCGGATCCCTGCTGGAGGCCGACCGCATCGGCCGCGACGGACTGGCCGAACCCCTCACCCCGGGCGCGTTGCTCGCCGAGGAACGCCGGCTGTTCTACGTCGCCTGCACACGCGCGCGTGAACGCCTGATCGTCACCGCCGTGAAGGCCCCCGCCGACGACGGCGACCAGCCCTCGCGCTTCCTCGCCGAACTCGGTGCCGAACCCAAGGACGTCACCGGCCGTCCGCGCCGCCCTCTGGCCGTCGCCGCGCTCGTCGCCGAACTGCGCGCCACGACCGTCGACCCGCGTGTGTCCGACACCCTCAGGGAGGCCGCCGCCCGCCGACTGGCCCGGCTCGCCGCGCTCACCGACGAGGACGGCCGCCCCCTGGTGCCGTCCGCGCACCCCTACCGCTGGTGGGGCATGTGGGACCCGACCGAGAGCAAGGTGCCGCTGCGGGACCGCGACAAGCCGGTCGTGCTCTCCGGTAGCGCGCTCGACCAGCTCGCGAACACCTGCGCCCTCCAGTGGTTCCTGGGCCGGGAGGTGAAGGCCGACACACCGGCGACCGCCGCCCAGGGCTTCGGCAACGTGGTGCATGTCCTCGCCGACGAGGTCGCCTCCGGGCGCACCCCGGCCGACCTCGACGTCCTCATGGAGCGCCTCGACTCGGTGTGGAACGCGCTCGCCTTCGACGCGCCGTGGAAGTCCGAGCAGGAGAAGAACAACGCCCGCGTGGCACTCGAACGCTTCCTGAAGTGGCACGTCGACTCCAACGGCGCCCGCCCCGGGCGTACGCCGGTGGCGAGCGAGCACGACTTCGACGTCACCCTCGAAGCCGGTGACTACGAGGTGCGCATCCGGGGCTCCATGGACCGTGTCGAGACGGACGCCGATGGCCGTGCCTACGTGGTCGACTTCAAGACGGGCAAGCAGGCCCCCAGCGCCGCCGAGGTGGCCCGCCATCCGCAGCTCGCCGTCTACCAGCTCGCCGTGCGCGAGGGAGCCGTCGACGAGGCCTTCGGCGGCGTGCACCCCGAGCCGGGCGGCGCCGAACTCGTCCAACTGCGGCAGGGCGCACCCAGGAAGGACGGCGGGGACACCCTGCCCAAGGTGCAGGCTCAGGCACCTCTGACGGGGGAGTGGGCCGGCGAGCTGCTGGCCACCGCCGCGGGCAAGGTCCTCGACGAGAGCTTCTCCCCGGACCCCGGGCAGCACTGCACGCACTGCGCGTTCCGCGCCTCGTGCAGCGCGCGACCGGAGGGCCGTCACATCGTGGAGTGACCACGCCCGTGTGGTGGACCGCACCATGCGTGCCGACCAGCGCTTCCTCGAGCCCGGCGGGCGATGTGGCATCCGCTGTCAGTGGCCGCCGATAGCCTCTCCGACGTGCCCGCCCGTATCAGCGACCCCGAGCAGCTCAAGGAGCTCCTCGGCATCCCGTTCACCCCGGAGCAGACAGCCTGCATCACCGCACCGCCCGCGCCGCAGGTGATCGTGGCCGGCGCCGGGTCGGGCAAGACCACGGTCATGGCGGCCCGCGTGGTGTGGCTGGTCGGTACCGGACAGGTCGCCCCGGATCAGGTCCTCGGGCTGACGTTCACGAACAAGGCGGCCGGTGAGCTGGCCGAGCGCGTCCGCAAGGCGCTGGTGAAGGCGGGCGTCACCGACCCGGACGTGATCGATCCGGACAACCCGCCAGGCGAGCCGGTGATCTCCACCTACCACGCCTTCGCGGGCCGCCTGCTGACCGACCACGGGCTGCGCATAGGGCTCGAACCGGCCTCGCGCCTGCTCGCCGACGCCACCCGCTACCAGCTCGCCGCGCGCGTGCTGCGCGAGGCGCCGGGACCCTACCCGGCGCTGACCCGATCCTTCCCGGACCTCGTCAGCGACCTGCTCACCCTCGACTCCGAGCTGGCCGAGCACCTCGTTGGGCCCGAGGAGGTGCGCGCGTACGACGCCGAACTGCTGCTCACCCTGAACGGCGTCCGGCTCACCAACGCCGACCTGCGCAAGGTTCCCGAGACGGCCGCGGCCCGCCGTGAACTGGCTGAGCTGGTCGTCCGCTACCGCGCGCTCAAGCGGGAGCGCGACCTCCTCGACTTCGGCGACCAGATCGCCCTCTCCGCTGACCTCGCCCACATCCCCGAGGTGGGGCGCATTCTGCGTGACGAGTTCCGTGTGGTTCTGCTCGACGAGTACCAGGACACCTCGGTCGCCCAGCGCGTCCTGCTGGCCGGCCTGTTCGGCGGCGGTACCGGGCACCCCGTGACCGCGGTGGGCGACCCCTGCCAGGCGATCTACGGGTGGCGCGGCGCCTCCGTCGCCAACCTCGACGACTTCCCCGAGCACTTCCCGCACAGCGACGGCCGTCCCGCCACCCGCCAGGCGCTCAGTGAGAACCGCCGCAGTGGCGGCCGCCTCCTCGACCTCGCCAACGGACTGGCCGAACCATTGCGCGCCATGCACGCGGGCGTGGAGGCCCTGCGCCCGGCTCCCGGCGCCGAGCGCGACGGACAGGTCCGGTGCGCACTGCTCGGCACCCACGCCGAGGAGATCGACTGGGTCGCCGACTCCATCGCCCACCTGGTGCGCACCGGCACGGCGCCCGGCGAGATCGCCGTCCTGTGCCGTACGGCCACCGACTTCGCCGAGATCCAGGGCGCCCTCGTGGCCCGCGACATCCCCGTGGAGGTCGTGGGCCTGTCCGGGCTGCTGCACCTGCCCGAGGTCGCCGACCTCGTCGCCGTCTGCGAGGTGCTCCAGGACCCCGGCGCCAACGCCTCCCTCGTCCGCCTCCTCACCGGGCCCCGCTGGCGCATCGGCGCCCGCGACCTCGCCCTCCTGGGCCGGCGCGCCCGGCTGCTCGTGTCGCACGCGCGCGTGGACGCCGACGACGACCCGGACCGTCGGCTCGCCGCAGCGGTCGAAGGCGTGGACCCGGCCGAGGTGATCTCGCTCGCGGACGCCCTCGACACCTTCCTGGAACTGCCCATGGAGGCCGGGCGGGAGCACGACGGCCTGCCGTTCTCGCCCGACGCGCGCGTACGGTTCGCGCGCCTCGCCGCCGAGCTGCGCGAGCTGCGCCGCTCCCTCGCCGACCCGTTGATGGACGTGCTGCACCGGGTGCTCGCCGTCACCGGCCTGGAGGTGGAGCTGGCCGCGTCCCCGCACGCACTGGCCGCCCGTCGCCGCGAGACCCTGTCGAACTTCCTGGACATCGCGGCCTCCTTCGCGGCCAACGACCCGGACGCCACCCTCCTGGCGTTCCTCGGCTTCCTGCGCACCGCCGCCCAGTACGAGAAGGGCCTCGACAACGCCCTGCCCGGCGGTGAGAACACCGTCAAGGTGCTCACCGCGCACAAGTCCAAGGGCCTCGAGTGGGACGTCGTCGCCGTGCCCGGACTGGTCACCGGGACCTTCCCGAGCACCCAGGGCCGCGAGAAGTGGACCGCTCAGGGCAAGGTGCTGCCGCACGCCCTGCGCGGGGACGCGGACACCCTGCCCGACGTAGAGCGGTGGGACTCCCGTGGACTGAAGGCCTTCCACGAGGCGATGAAGGAGCACCAGCACACCGAGGAGCTGCGCCTCGGCTACGTCACCTTCACCCGCCCCCGCTCCCTGCTGCTCGGCTCCGGGCACTGGTGGGGACCCGCCCAGAAGCGCCCCCGCGGACCCTCCGACTTCCTCCAGGCCCTCTACGAGCACTGCGCCACCGGGTACGGCGAGATCGAGGCCTGGGCCGACGAGCCGGCCGAGGACGAGGAGAACCCGGCGCTGCTCCGGGCCACCACCGACCACGCCTGGCCGCTCCCGCTGGACGAGGCGGCACTCGCCCGTCGTCGCGCCGCCGCACAGACGGTGCTCGCCCACCTCGACGAGGACGCCTCACACGACGGCGCCCCGCCCGCCGCCACCCCCGACCCCTCCGCGTACGACGACCCGGAATGGCCGTCCAACCCGGAGGACGAAGACCTCCACGAGGAGCAGGCCCCGCAGGAGCGCGTCCACGAGGGCGCCCCGTACGACGAGCTCCCCGACGACCTCCCCGAGGAGGACGCCTCCGACTGGGATTCCTGGACGACCGACCGCCCCGCGGCGCCACCCGAAATCCCACACGCACGCGTGCAGCCCGGCGGCGGCATCCCCACCATCCCCCACGCCCGTCAGAGCCCGGCCGAGGACATCCCCGGGCTCACCCCGGAGGAGGCCCGGACCATCGCCTCCTGGGACCGTGACCTGGACGCCCTCACGGGAGAGCTGCTGCGCGCCCGCGCGGGCGTCACCGACGTGCCCTTGCCGACGTCGCTGACCGCCTCCCAGGTGCTGCGACTGGCCGCCGACCCCGACGGGCTCGCCCAGGAACTCGCGCGCCCCATGCCGCGCCCCCCGCAACCCGCCGCGCGCCGCGGCACTCGGTTCCATGCCTGGGTCGAGGCACGCTTCGAAGAACTTCGGCTGCCCATGCTGGAGCCCGAGGACCTCCCCGGCAGCGAGGCCGAGATCGCCGACGAGCGCGACCTGGAGGCCCTCAAGGACGCCTTCGAACGCACCCCCTACGCGCACCGCACCCCGTACCGGGTCGAGGCTCCGTTCCAGCTCGCCATCGCCGGGCGCGTGGTGCGGGGCCGCATCGACGCCGTCTACCGCACGGACGACGGCGAGTCGACCACATACGAGATCGTCGACTGGAAGACCGGCCGGACCCGTACCGGCGATCCGCTCCAGCTCGCCCTGTACCGGCTCGCCTGGGCCGAGCAGCAGGGTGTCCCCCTCGAAGCCGTCGAGTCCGCGTTCCTGTACGTCCGCAGCGGTGAGGTCGTACGCCCTGAAGACCTGCCGGACCGGGCCGCACTGGAACGGCTGCTGCTGGCCGAGCCGGCGGCGCAGGAACCGGCGGACCAGGATGCCGGCGCGGGCCGATAGGCTCGTGAGCATGAGCGAGACCCCGGACAGTGCCGTCCACACGTACATCGACCACCACCGCGCCGCCTTCCTCGACGACCTCGCGGAGTGGCTGCGCATCCCGTCGGTGTCCGCCCAGCCGGAGCACGCGGCGGACGTGCGGCGCAGCGCCGAGTGGCTGGCCGCCAAGCTGGCGGAGACCGGCTTCCCCACCGCCGAGGTGTGGCCCACCGGCGGCGCTCCCGCCGTCTTCGCCGAGTGGCCGGCCGACGACCCGCAGGCGCCCACCGTCCTGGTCTACGGCCATCACGACGTGCAGCCCGCCGCCCGGGAGGACGGCTGGGACAGTGACCCGTTCGAGCCGGTGATCCGTGAAGGCCGCCTCTACGCACGCGGGGCCGCCGACGACAAGGGGCAGGTGTTCTTCCACACACTCGGTGTCCGCGCCCACCTCGCCGCCACCGGCCGCACCGCGCCGGCCGTCCACCTGAAACTGCTGATCGAGGGCGAGGAGGAGTCCGGCTCCCCGAACTTCCGCACCCTCATCGAACAGCGCGCGGACCGGCTCGCCGCCGACGTCGTGATCGTCTCCGACACCGGCATGTGGTCAGCGGACACGCCCACCGTCTGCACGGGCATGCGTGGCCTTGCCGACTGTGAGATCGTCCTGCACGGGCCCGAGCAGGACATCCACTCCGGCTCGTTCGGCGGCGCCGTGCCCAATCCCGCCACCGCGGCCGCCCGCCTGGTCGCGGCCCTGCACGACGAGCACGCGCGCGTGGCGATACCGGGCTTCTACGACGGCGTCACCGAGCTCACCGACCGCGAACGCGCGCTCTTCGCCGAGCTCCCTTTCGACGAGGAGCAGTGGCTGCGAACCGCCAAGTCGACCGCGGCCCACGGTGAAGCCGGTCACACCACCCTGGAACGCATCTGGGCCCGCCCCACCGCCGAGGTCAACGGCATCGGCGGCGGCTACCAGGGTCCGGGCAGCAAGACGATCATCCCGTCCTCGGCCATGGTCAAGCTCTCCTTCCGGCTCGTCGCGGGCCAGGACCCCGACCACGTCGAAGGAGCCGTCCGCGCCTGGGCCGCCGACAAGCTGCCCGCCGGGATCAGGCACGAGATCACGTTCGGCGCCGCCACCCGCCCGTGTCTGACCCCCCTCGACCACCCCGCCCTGCAGTCCGTCGTACGTGCCATGGGCCGCGCCTTCCAGCAGCCGGTCCGCTTCACCCGGGAGGGCGGATCCGGACCCGCCGCCGATCTCCAGGAAGTCCTCGGCGCGCCCGTCCTCTTCCTCGGCATCTCCGTCCCGTCCGACGGCTGGCACGCGCCCAATGAGAAGGTCGAACTCGATCTGCTCCTCAAGGGCGTGGAGACCGCCGCGTACCTGTGGAGCGACCTCGGGGAGATCCGGCGCGATGTGGACTGACGACGCCCTCGGCGGGGCGGCCGACCGGGCGTGCCGTGGAGCACGGCACACTGGAAGGACCACCCCGCACGCCCAAGGCCCACGGGACCCGGTCCCCTCCAGCCGCACGTCCCGCTGAACCACCTGCCGAAACCACCGCCGCACCGGGGGAGTTGGAAGCACCCGTGACCACCTGGACCGACCACACCGCCGACCGACCCATCTCGCTCACCGCCCCGAGCGGCATCGACCGCGCCGCCCACCACCGGCTCGACGAGGCCTGGCTCGCCGCGGCGTGGAGCCACCCCACAACCCGTTGCTTCGTGGTCTCCGGCGGTCAGGTCCTCATCGACGAGACGCCCGACGGCCGGACCGAACTCGTCATGACCCCGTCCTTCGAGGCGCCCCTCACGGAGGCCCACCGCTACTTCCTGGGCACCGACGAGGACGGCATCAGCTACTTCGCGCTCCAGAAGGACGCTCTGCCCGGCCGCATGGACCAGTCGGCGCGCCCAGCCGGACTGCGCGAGGCGGGCCTGCTGCTGTCCCCGCGCGACGCCGGGCTGATGGTGCACGCGGTCGCCCTGGAGAACTGGCAGCGCATGCACCGCTTCTGCTCGCGCTGCGGCGAACGCACCGTCATCGCGGCCGCCGGCCACATCCGCCGCTGCCCGGCCTGCGGCGCCGAGCACTACCCGCGCACGGACCCCGCGGTGATCATGGCGGTCACGGACGACGAGGAGCGCATCCTGCTCGGCCGCCAGGTGCACTGGCCCGAGGGCCGCTTCTCGACGCTCGCCGGCTTCGTCGAACCGGGTGAGTCCATCGAGCAGTCCGTGCGCCGCGAGGTCTTCGAAGAGGCGGGCATCACCGTCGGCGAGGTCGAGTACGTCGCCAGCCAGCCCTGGCCCTTCCCGTCCAGCCTGATGCTGGGCTTCCTGGCCCACGCCACCTCCACCGACATCACCGTGGACGGCGACGAGATCCACGAGGCCCGCTGGTTCTCCCGCGAGGACCTGCGCGCGGCCTTCGAGTCCGGAGAGGTCCTGCCCCCGTACGGCATCTCCATCGCCGCCCGTCTGATCGAACTGTGGTACGGCAAGCCTCTGCCCACGCGGAGCGCCTGACCACGGCACACGTAAGCCTGAGCGACCCGTTCCGGAGCAGGCCGGACCTGCCGCGCGGCGGCGGCTGCGATGACGCTCCGCGGTGACCGGGCCGACGGGCTGAGGGGGCACAAAACGACGGGAAGGCGGTCCCTGAGACACCTCAGGGACCGCCTTCCCGTGAAATCGTTCCGGCGCCGCGTTACGCGCTGATCTTCTGCTTGACCTGCGCCAGCGACGGGTTCGTGAGCGTCGAACCGTCCGCGAAGAGCACGGTCGGGACCGTCTGGTTTCCGCCATTCGCCTTTTCCACGAAGGCCGCGGAGTCCGGGTCCTGCTCGATGTTGATCTCGTTGTACGTGATGCCCTCACGGTCCAGCTGGCTCTTCAGCCGCCGGCAGTAGCCACACCACGAAGTGCTGTACATCGTCACAGTGCCCGGCATGTCGGTCGCGCTCCTTTACGGTCCGGTGTGCGTAGTCGCAGAGACGGCAACGTATGTGAACCTTCCACCATTCCCGTCACGCGCTATGGGGATACTCGCTCCTCCCAGCGGGGTGCCCGCCGTAGGGGGCGGTGACGCTCAGCACGGGAGGGTCACGCCTGCCGCATCAAGCGGGGAGCGTTGCGCCTGCGGTATCCACGGGAGGGGCGTGGCGCCTGCCGCATAAGTACGACTGCTGGGCCTCCCTGTGGACAACCGCCGCACCCGTCTCCGCCGACCTGGCAGCATGGCGGGGTGACAGCAGCAACGCATTCCACCCTCTTCCCGCAGACTCCGGACTCGGCCGACGCGGTGCTCGACGGGCTCGACCCCGAGCAGCGCGAGGTGGCGACCGCCCTGCACGGTCCGGTGTGCGTGCTGGCAGGTGCCGGCACCGGCAAGACGCGTGCCATCACGCACCGCATCGCCTACGGGGTCCGCGCCGGCATCCTCCAGCCCTCCAGCGTGCTCGCCGTCACCTTCACCAACCGCGCCGCGGGCGAGATGCGCGGCCGCCTCCGCCAGCTCGGCGCCGGAGGGGTCCAGGCCCGGACCTTCCACTCCGCGGCCCTGCGCCAGCTCCAGTACTTCTGGCCGAAAGCCGTCGGCGGCGGCCTTCCGAGGATCATCGATCGCAAGATCCAGCTCGTCGCCGACGCGGCCGCCGCATGCCGTGTCCGCCTCGACCGCAACGAGCTGCGCGATGTGACCGCCGAGATCGAATGGTCGAAGGTCACCCAGACCGTCCCGGCCGACTACGCCGCGGCGGCCGTCAAGTCGGGCCGGGAAGCACCCCGGGACCCCGCCGAGATCGCGCAGCTGTACGCCGTGTACGAAGACCTCAAGCGGGACCGCGCCGTCATCGACTTCGAGGACGTCCTCCTCCTCACCGTCGGCATCCTTCAGGACCGGCACGACATCGCGGACGAGGTGCGCGCCCAGTACCAGCACTTCGTGGTCGACGAATACCAGGACGTCAGCCCGCTCCAGCAGCGCCTGCTGGAGCTGTGGCTCGGCGACCGCGACAGCCTGTGCGTCGTCGGCGACGCCAGCCAGACCATCTACTCCTTCACCGGCGCCACCCCCGACCACCTGCTCGACTTCCGTCTCCGCCATCCCGGAGCCACGGTCGTCAAACTCGTTCGCGACTACCGCTCCTCGCCCCAGGTCGTCCATCTCGCCAACGGCCTTCTCGCCCAGGCCCGCGGCCGGGCCGCCGACCACCGTCTCGAGCTGGTCTCCCAGCGCGATCCGGGCCCCGAACCCGACTACAGCGAATACGCCGACGAGCCCGCCGAGGCCGAAGGCGCCGCCCGCCGCATTCGCGACCTGCTCAGCGCGGGCGTGCCCCCGGCCGAGATCGCGATCCTGTTCCGCACCAACTCCCAGTCGGAGATCTACGAACAGGCCCTCGCCGACGCCGGGATCCCCTATCAACTGCGCGGCGCCGAGCGCTTCTTCGAGCGTCCCGAAGTACGCAAAGCGGGCATCGCCCTGCGCGGTGCCGCCCGGTTCGGCGCCAACGACTCCCTCCTCGACGACGCCGTGGACCTGCCCTCCCAGGTGCGTGCCGTCCTCTCGGGCGAAGGCTGGACCGCCGCACCCCCAGCGGGCTCCGGAGCCGTCCGAGAACGATGGGAGTCCCTGGCCGCGCTCGTGAACCTCGCCCAGGACTTCGCGGCGGCCAAGCCCGGCGCCACCCTCGCCGACCTGGTGGCGGAACTCGACGAGCGGGCCAACGCCCAGCACGCCCCGACGGTGCAGGGCGTCACTCTTGCCTCGCTGCACTCGGCCAAGGGCCTGGAGTGGGACGCCGTCTTCCTCGTCGGCGTCGCCGAAGGCATGATGCCGATCACCTACGCCAGGACCGATGAGCAGATCGAGGAGGAACGCCGCCTCCTCTATGTGGGTGTCACCCGCGCCAGGGAACACCTCCATGTCTCCTGGGCTCTCTCCCGTTCACCCGGCGGCCGCCCCGGCCGACGGCCGAGCCGCTTCCTCGACGGACTGCGTCCCGGTTCCTCCGCCGGCGCCGGCCGCGTCACCGTAGCCGGCCGTGGAGGCATCGAACGCGGCTTCAGCACAGCTGCTACGGCCGCCGCTCCGCGCCGCCACAGCAGAACTCCGGCCCGCTGCCGGGTCTGCGGGCGCACACTGTCCGAGGCCGGTGAGATGAAGTTGATGCGCTGCGACGGCTGCCCCTCCGACATGGACGAGGGCCTCTACGAGCGGCTGCGGGCATGGCGGGCGGTGCAGGCGCGCCGCAGCGGACAGCCCGCCTTCTGTGTCTTCACCGACCGGACCCTGATCGCGATCGCGGAAGTCGCCCCCGGTGACGACGGCGAACTGGCGCGCATCCCGGGTGTCGGAGTCCGCAAGCTCCACCGCTTCGGGGAGGATGTTCTGGCCATCTGCGCGGGCCGTGACCTCGCAGAAGAGGACGACGGCGACTGATACGAACTCGTCGAAAAAATAGTTTGCGCGTGCCCCGGGAATCCCCATAGGTTCTAAGCACGCGAACGGCGGCCTTCTCGGAGGGCCCCATTCCGTGTTGTACTTGCGTATCCGTTGGACTGGGTTGCCCCGGTCCCCCTAGACGCCGAGAGGAGGCGATTGAAGTGATCAGCATCAAGGCCAGCTCCACCAGCACCGTCAAAATGACCGATCCCTCGGTCGTCTCCACGTGCATGCTCGGCGTCTCCAACCTGGGCACCGGTCTGTCCGGCATTCGTGCCGTCCGTCCGGCGTCCTCCGTGTCTCGCGCGGCTCTGCCCGTCCGTGAGCGCAATGAGCGACCGACCAAGGCACTGGAAGCAGTAGCGGCACAGGCCCAGGCCTATGCCCTCGCGGCGGCCGGTGCCGGATTCCGGAAGCAGACGACGCAGCACCACCTGATGTGGGCCTTCCGTGGGCCAGAACCCTGGAGTGATCCAGCCTGATCGGCGATCAGGCCGGCGCCTTCAGGGCCGCGGAACCCCACCCGGGATCCGCGGCCCTTCTGTTTTCCCCGAACGGGGATGGCAGAGCGAAGGGGCCTCGGGACAAGAAAAGAACCCGGTATCACGCCGCCACCCGGTCCAACAGGGCCGGAACGACCAGACGAGGAAGACGAACCGTGCAACTCGAAGCGCACGCCCCGTCCGTACCGCCTTCAGAAACGATCCCCCCGCCCGGCCTCACGGAGGACTCCACCTTGACCCCGCTGACGGCGCTCACCGCGCTCGACGATGCCATCGAGAACCTCGGCGTACCCGTCCCCTGCCGCTCCTACGACCCGGAGGTCTTCTTCGCCGAGTCGCCGGCAGACGTCGAGTACGCCAAGTCCCTCTGCCGCACCTGCCCGCTGATCGAGGCCTGCCTCGCCGGCGCCAAGGAGCGGCGTGAGCCCTGGGGCGTCTGGGGTGGCGAGCTCTTCGTCCAGGGTGTCGTCGTGGCCCGCAAGCGGCCGCGTGGCCGCCCGCGCAAGAACCCGGTCACGGCATGAACACCGCAGGAACGATCGATCGCCCCCTCACGCACGACCCCAAGAAGCAGGCCCCGATGAAGCCGTCCACCAGCGAGCCCGCAGGCTCCGCGACCCAAGACTCCACCACCGCAGGCGCGAACGCCTCGCGTCAGAACAGGACCCGAGAGATGCAACTCATCCCAGAAGCCTTGGCTCGTGCGCATATGCACGAGCGACTGCACGAGGCCGAGCTGGACCGCCAGGCCGTACGCCTGGTGATGGCCCGTCGGATGCAGCGCCGGGCGGAGCGCGCGTCGATGCGCGCCCGCCGTGCGCTCGCCATGGCCGTCATGCAGTAGCCGACGCTTGACATTCGGCACCCGGAAAGTCTCGCGGGGGCCGGTCCGAAGGGACCGGCCCCCGCGGTGCGTTGTATACGCCGAACCGGTTCGGCGCCGATAGGGTCACCCGGGTGACGAGTCTTTCCGGGGACAGTGACGACAACGGCTCCGCCAAGCCGCCGGACAGCGCACAGACTCCGTACCTCGTGTGCGACCGCTGCGGCGCCCGGGCCGACGGCCCCCGCCCCACCTGGATCTGCTCCGTGGAGAACGGGCATCGCCACTACTTCTGCGACACCTGTGCCCGGGACAACATCAGGGCGATCGAAGGACGTCTGGACTCGGACTGGTGGTAGACGACGCGTTCGCTCAGGCCTCCGCCGCGGTTTCCTCCTCCGGCAGGAAGCCCGGAAGCCACTCTTCCAGTTCGTCCCGCAGACGGACCGTGGCACCCAGTTGGCACAGCACACCGATCGTGCTCAGGGTCACCCGGTGTATGAGGAGGTACGCCGGGGGCAGGTTCAGCTGTTTGCCCAGCTGGTAGGCGGGGGAGCGGGGGTCGGCGACCCGGGCCGCCTGGCTGCGCATCCAGCCGCGGCTGAAGGTGAACGCGTCGGCCTCGGCGGGTTCGATGATCGGGAGGAGATAGTCGAGGACCGCGTCGGGGTCGAGTTCGATGGTTTCCTTCACGAAGCCCTCGGCACAAAGCAGTTCGTAGACCGACTGGGCGTCGCCCTCCAGGGTCATGCGCAGCGAGTGGCCGATCGGGGTCGGCAGGCCGCCGGGGAGACGGTCGACCGTACCGAAGTCCAGCACGGCCAGGCGCCAGTCCTCCTGGCGGGTGCCGCCGTCGGGGCCGGGCACGAGACGGAAGTTGCCGGGGTGCGGGTCGGCGTGCAGCAGACCCGTGCGGGCCGGACCCGAGAAGAGGAAGCGGGCCAGCAGCTGACCGGCTCGGTCCCGCTGTTCCTGGGTACCGCCGGAGATCACCTCTGACAGAGCTATGCCGTCGATCCACTCGGTCACCAGAACCTGGTCGCACTGGTGCACCACCGCCGGCACCAGGACGTCCGGGTCGCCCGCGAACTCCTCCGCATGCGCCTGCTGTGCCTGTGCTTCCAGGCCGTAGTCGAGTTCCTCCGAGACCCGGTCCCGCAGTTCCGCGATCAACGGCTTGATGTCCATGCCCGGGATCAGGGGACCGAGCAGGCGGGCGAACCGGCTGAGCTGGGTCAGATCGGAGAGCAGCGCGTCGCCGGCGCCCGGGTACTGCACCTTGACCGCGACCTCGCGTCCGTCGTGCCACACCGCGCGGTGCACCTGGCCGATCGAGGCCGCCGCGGCCGGCTTGTCCTCGAATTCCAGGAACAGCTCGTGCCAGTCCTCGCCGAGGCGTTCCTCCAGTACCGCGTGCACCGTGCGCGTCGGCATCGGCGGGGCCGCCTCCTGAAGCTTCGTCAGCGCGGCGCGATACGGTCCGGCGACCTCCTCGGGCAGCGCCGACTCGAAGACGGACAGCGCCTGCCCGAACTTCATGGCGCCGCCCTTCAGCTCGCCGAGCACCTTGAACAGCTGCTCGGCCGTGCGCTGCTGGAGTTCGCGGCCGACGATCTCCGCGGACTCCCCGACGATCCGTTTGCCCAGTCCCCAAGTGGCCCGCCCGGCGAAGCCGAGCGGGAGCGCGGCGAGCTTGGCGGTCCGGGTGACCGCCTTCCGGGGAAGATCAGACATGCGCCCTCCAAGTCCCAGACCGCCGTGCCGCGTGTGTCGTGCGGGACAGGTTCCTCAATGGCCGTTGCTCTGCCATTGTCTCGTGCGGCTCCCCGTCCTTTGAGGTGTGTTCCTCCTTACCTTTCTCCGCTGCACCGCACCCGCATGCGGGATGGGCCCAGACGGGTCGCGCGTGCCAGTCGAGCCGGGGCACGGAGGCCTCCCAGCGGGCGCCCGCGCTCGAGGGGGACTCGCCGTCCAGGAAGGCGAGCGCGTGCCCGGCGGCGACCGACGCGACGGCGGATGCCAGGGCGAGGTCGCATGCCTGGACCTGCCGAGGGCGTCCGGAGCGCCATTGGGCGACCAGACGCGGCCAGGTCCCGTCCCGGTCGGCCCGCCCCCGGTCGAGGCAGCCCGCGCAACTCGTCTCGCCGGGGACGACGAACGGGCCGACGATTCCCGTGCCCTCCGCGACACCCGCGTACAGATGCGGGGTGCCGGAAGCGATCAGCGGCTCGGTGTGGAACGGGTCGGGTGCGTGGATGTCGAGGCCGTCGCGTGGGGCCAGGACCACCAGGGAGTAACCCGCGTCCCCGTCGTCGTGGGGAGAGTGCCGGGATGCCCGCTGCCGGCGCGGGGGCCGGTCCGGGGCGGCAGCGCGGACCGCGCGGCGGGCCGCCTGGTCCCTGCGCTCACCGATGGAGTCCGCGGGCAGTCCGCCGGGTGCCACGTCCCACGGCTCGACACAGCCGGTGTCGCGGACATCGACCTCGCCGACGCCGGCGCCCGCGAGCAACGAGGCCAGGACGGTCCCCACGCGGCCGGCGCCGCGGACCTGGACGCGCAGGGAGCGGCGGGCGGCCAGGCGCCGGGCGGGTTCCCCCGGTCTGCGGGCGACCAGCGACAGTGATGCCAGATCCGGCCGGAGGCGGTCCAGGACGGCGGCTTTCGCGCGCAGCGCGTCGGCCTGCGGGCCGCCGCCGGTCGCGTCGTCGAGCAGTCCCGCGCCCGAGAGGTTGTCCACGAGTGCGTCGACGTGCCCCTCGGGCAGGCCCATCCGTCGGCCTTCCTCGCGCAGCAGCGACAACCCGCGGGTGCCGTCGAGCAGGGGGAGAAAACTGCCCGTCGCGGTGTCCACCGGGCCCAGCACCATCGCATGCGCGGGTGCCATCCCGAACTGGACGGTGTTCAGATCGCGCCAGCCGCGCCGCAGCGCGGGCTTCACCATCGGATGCATGACCGACCCCCGTTGTCTGTAATGCATGGTTATGTCATGGGTCGTCAGCAGATGTCGTCGTCTGCCGACGCATGCCAGGATGCCCAGGCGGAGCGCGGTGTGCGGAAAGTTGTCCACAGGCGGGGGCATTGGTCTTACAAAACGAGCGGTCCGGGTGTGGATCCAAACGGAACCGTCCCGGAGGCGGGACTTCCCCCATGTGCAGCAGGTAACGTCGGGGCGTGCCCGCCGAACCACTGCACCGCGCCGGAAACCCACAGCGCAGCACGACGAGCCAGCCGCCGAGCGGCTCAGGGGCGAGCGCGATCGAGGTACGCAGGAGTGCGCGTCGCCGCAGGACTGTCTCCGCGTACCGCGAGGGCGACCGCACCATCGTGCTGATCCCTGCCCGGATGTCCGAGGCGGAGGAGCAGCGCTGGGTGAACCTCATGCTCGCCAAACTGGCCGCGCAGGAGAACAAGCGGGTCATCGGCGACGCGGAGCTCGCCGAGCGTGCCGAGCGGCTTTCGGTGCAGTACTTCGACGGCCGGGCGCGGCCCACCTCGGTGCGCTGGGTCACCAACCAGAACACGCGCTGGGGTTCGTGCACCCCTTCCGAAGGCAGCATCCGTCTGTCGCACCGGTTGCAGGGCATGCCCGACTACGTCGTCGACTATGTCCTCCTGCACGAGCTCGCGCATCTGCTGGTGCCGGGGCACGGCCCGCGGTTCTGGCGGCTGCTGGAGGCGTACCCGCGCACCGAGCGCGCCCGCGGCTACCTCGAGGGCGTGGTCGCGGCCGACCGGCCGCCGCATCAGCCCGCGCCTGCCGAGGAGTAGCCCGGGCACCCGGCCCGATGTCCCGCGGCGCCACCGAAGATGCGGTTGTGTACCGGGTCTGTACCGGCTTCTTCCACTCGCGGCGTTTGCGGCTAGCCTGACGCGACGCACTCATATTCGGGATGGGGGACGGTCGTTACGCATGGCCAGGGAATTCCAACGCGGCCACAAGGCCAGGGTCAGTGACCTCACCTCGGGAACGGATCTGTATGTAGGTGTGCAGATCTCCGGGCCCGGACTGACCTTCGACATCAGCTGCTTCGGTCTGGACGCCGACGAACGGCTCTCGGACGACCGCTACTTCGTCTTCTTCAACCAGCCGAAGACGCCGGAGGAGGCCATTCAGCTCCTCGGTTCGCAGGCGGGTGACACGGAGTCCTTCCGGGTCACGCTCGACAGGATCCCGCCGCAGATCCATAAGCTGTCGTTCACGGCGACGGTGGACGGCAACGGGCAGATGTCGCAGATCAATCCCGGATACATCCGTATCGTCGCGGGCGGCGAGGAGGTGGCACGGTACTCCTTCAACGGCTCGGAGTTCACCACCGAACGCGCCGTGATGCTGGGCGACTTCTACCTCAAGGACGTCTGGCGGTTCGCCGCGGTCGGCCAGGGATTCGACGGCGGACTCGACGCGTTGCTGAAGAACTTCGGCGGCGAGGTCCTCGAAGAGGAGACGCCCGCACCGCAGCAGCCCCAGTCCGGTGCCGCCCCGGGATTCGCGCCGCCCGCGCAGGCCGCCGCGCCGCCCGCGTTCGCCGCCCCGTCCACCCCCGCGCCGCCACCCGCTCCGGCGCCGCCGCAGCCGGCCCCGCAGGGCTTCCCGCCCCCGCCGGCCCCCGCGCCGCCCGCCCCGGCCCCGGTGCCGTCCGTGCACGCCGCACCCACCATCGTGGCGCCCCTGAGCACGCCGCCCGGCGGTACGGTTCCGCCGCCCGGGCCCGCGCCCTACGTCCAGCCGCCCGGGCAGCCGGGCCCGCCGCCCGGCTACGGGGGACAGCCGTCCGCCCCGATGCCGCCCGGTTACGGTCAGCAGCCCCCGGCCGCGCCCCCCGGTTACGGCCAGCAGCCGTCGTACGGGCAGGTCCCCGGACAGTACGCCGGACAGCCCGCGGCACCCTCCCCGTACGGTGCTCCCCAGGGCGCACCTCAGGGCGGTGCCGGGGTGACCGCGGCGCTGCAGGCCTTCAAGGAGACGCCGACCGGGCAGCGGTGGACGCAGCAGAACAAGAAGCTCGTCCGGGTCGACCTCGGTATCGGCGGCCAGCCGGTGCTGGCCCGGCAGGGCAGCATGGTGCTCTACCAGGGGAAGGTCGACTTCAGCTACAAGGGCGCCGGTTTCGCCGGGCGGATCGTGGGCAACGCGACCGGCCAGGAGATGCAGTTGATGCGCTGTACGGGGCAGGGCCAGGTGTTCCTCGCCGAGAGCGCCACTCATCTGCATCCGATCGAGCTGCAGGGCGACGCCATCTGCGTCTCCGCGGAGAACGTCCTCGCCTTCGACGAGTCCCTCCAGCACGAGGTCCGGCGCATCGAGGGGCACGGCATCCCCGGCGGCGCGCTGTTCACGATGCAGTTCCAGGGCACCGGGACGATCGTCGTGAAGACGCACGGCGCGCCCGTGGTGCTGCCCGTCACCCCGACGACCTTCGTGGACTCCAACGCCGTCGTCGCCTGGTCCGCCGCGGCCCAGGTGATCGTCTCCAGCCAGGTGCGGATGCGCCGCAACGCCTACCCCGGGGACACCGGGGAGAGCGTCAACCTCCAGTTCCGGGCGGCGCCCGGCAATTTCGTCGTCGTCCAGCCGTACGAGGTCTGAGGGAGCCCGACATGAACCAGCCGCTCGCGGGCTTCGCGCCCGCACCCGTCACCGCCCGCATGGAGAACCACGGCAGTCACATGCTGAAGGTCGCCATGCAGACCGGAAGCGACCTCCTCGCGCGCGTGGGGTCGATGGTCGCCTACGAGGGGTTCATCCAGTACGAGCCCAACCCGCCGGCCGTGCGTCAGATCGCGCGGGACTGGATCACCGGTGAGGGCGCGCCTCTGATGAAGTGCTCCGGGGACGGTCTGCTCTACCTCGCCGACTACGGCGCGAACGTGGTCGTCATCAACCTGAACGGTGACGCGATCTCCGTCAACGCGACCAACCTGCTCGCCTTCGACGCGCACCTCCAGTGGGGTGTCGAACGCGTCAAGGGACTCGCCAAGTTCGCCGGGCAGGGCCTGTGGAACACGAAGATCTCCGGACAGGGCTGGGTGGCCCTGACCTCCCGCGGTGAGCCTATCGTCGTCGACTGCGGTGGCGGTGAGGACGAGACGTACGTCGACCCGGACGCCCTAGTGGCCTGGTCCCCGAACCTGAAGGTGAAGGGCAAACGCAGCTTCAAGGCACAGTCGCTCATCGGGCGCGGCAGCGGCGAGGCGTACCAGATGGCGTTCTCCGGGCAGGGCATCGTGGTCGTCCAGCCCAGCGAGGACAGCACCGACCGCCTCCGGTTCAGGGGCTGAGGGGGAACCGCACACCATGCAGAGCACGCTTTTCGGCTACAACGAGCAGCAGACCCAGGACCGCTACAGCCTGCAGAACTCGCAGATGCTGCGCGTCCTGCTGGAGGGCCACGACGACATCCTGGCCCGCAAGGGCACCATGGTGGCCTACCAGGGGCTGATCGAGTTCGACGGCGAGTACCAGAGCCACGGCCAGCAGCGCGCGCGTGCCTACACCGGCGAGGGCCTGGACCTGATGCGCTGTCACGGTCAGGGCACCGTCTACCTCGCCAACCTCGCCCAGCACGTGCACATCATGGACGTGGAACAGGACGGGCTCACCGTCGACAGCAGCTACGTCCTGGCGATGGACTCCTCACTGCACCACGAGGTCATCGCCGTGGACAGCCAGTACGGTATCTCCGGCTCCGGCAAGTACCAGCTCAACATCACCGGCCGCGGCAAGGTCGCGCTGATGACGTCGGGCGCGCCCCTGCTGATGCAGGTCACGCCGGACAAGTACGTCAACTGCGACGCGGACGCGATCGTCGCCTGGTCCACGAGCCTGCGGGTCCAGATGCAGGCGCAGACGCACTCCTCCGGTGTGTGGCGCCGCCGGGGCAACACCGGCGAGGGCTGGGAGCTCAGCTTCATGGGCAACGGCTACGCGCTGGTCCAGCCCAGTGAACTGCTGCCGCCGCAGAACGCGGCGATCGGACAGGGGCTGCGCGCCCAGTACGGCATGGGCCAGTACGGCGCCCGGGGCCAGAACCAGGGCAACGTCTGGAGCTGAGCGAAGGTGAGGGGTGACCGCTGCGGCGGTCGCCCCTCGCTCTTTCACAGCCTGGCGCGCGCCGCCTCCAGCAGGCCTACGACCGACTCGTCCGCGACGTCCGCCACCTCGTCGTAGGGGAACCAGCGGACGTCCAGCGACTCGTCGCTGATCATGTGCTCCGCGTCCGGCGGAGCCAGGACCGCGTACTGGACGTCGAAGTGCCAGTGGCACGGCGAAGGGATCGAGTGCCGGTCCAGGCGCACCGGGCCGCCCGGCAGCAGGACGAGACCTGCGACGCCGGACTCCTCCGTGGCCTCGCGCAGGGCCGCGGCCTCCAGCGTGGCGTCGCCCGGCTCGCAGTGGCCGCCCATCTGCAGCCACATCCTGAGCTTCTTGTGCAGCGTGAGCAGCACCCGGCCGCGGCCGGGGTCGATCACCAGCCCGCTCGCGGTGAGGTGTCCCGCGTGGCACGCCTTCCAGAGGCCGTCGGGGTGCGCATCGAGGTGGTCCAGATACGCCTGGCGCAGTTCTTCCTGGTCCTCGTACTCCTTGAGCACGCGGACCGCGTCGTCGTACAGGCTCACTCGGTGTCGTCGTCCTTGGCGTCGTCGTCCTTCTCGAGGTTCGGCTTCTTGGTTCCGTCCGCCGCCTCGCCGAGCATCTTGTCCAGTTCGGAGAAGTCCAGCTGCTCACGGTGCACGAAGCCGTCGGGGTCGTCCAGGTCGGAGGCCGTCGGCAGCATGTCGGGGTGGGCCCACAGGCCGTCCCGGCCGTCCACACCGCGCGCGTCCGTGAGGGACGCCCACAGGCGTGCGGCATCCCGCAGCCGGCGCGGCCGCAGCTCCAGACCGATGAGCGTCGCGAACGTCTGCTCGGCCGGGCCGCCCGTGGCGCGACGGCGGCGCAGCGTTTCGCGCAGCGCGTCCGCGGACGCCAGGCGCGGCTTCGCGGCCGCGTGCACCACGGCGTCCACCCAGCCCTCGACGAGCGCCAGGGCCGTCTCCAGACGAGCCAGGGCCGCCTTCTGCTCGGGGGTGTCCTCCGGCTGGAACATGCCCTGCTGGAGCGCCTGCTGCAGCTCCTCCGGGTTCTGCGGGTCGAACTGGCCGACCACGTCCTCCAGCTTCGCCGTGTCGACCTTGATGCCGCGCGCGTAGCCCTCGACCGCTCCGAACAGGTGCGAGCGCAGCCAGGGAACGTGTGCGAACAGACGCTGGTGTGCGGCCTCGCGCAGCGCGAGATACAGCCGCACCTCCTCCTTGGGGATGCCCAGGTCCTTGCCGAAGGCCTCGATGTTCAGCGGCAGCAGTGCGGCCTTCCCGGCCGGGCCGAGCGGCAAGCCGATGTCGGTCGAGCCGACGACCTCGCCCGCGAGCACGCCGACGGCCTGCCCGATCTGCGTACCGAACATGGCGCCGCCCATCGAGCGCATCATGCCGATCAGCGGGCCGGCCATGGCCTGCATCTCCTCAGGCAGGACATCGCCCATGGCGGCGCCGACGCGCTCGGCGACCGGGTCGACGAGGTCCTTCCACACCGGCAGGGTCGCCTCGACCCACTCCGCACGGCTCCAGGCCACGGCGGTGCCCGCGCCGGACGGCAGGGACGTCACATCGTCGAGCCACAGGTCGGCCAGGCGGACCGCCTCCTCGACGGCGGAGCGCTCGCCGGGGCCGACGCTCACGTCCTTCGTGCCGTCCTGGGTGCCCTGGGAGACCGTCTGGCGGGCGATCTGCTTGGCCATGTCCCAGTTCACCGGGCCGCCCTCGTACGAGAGCATCTGGCCCAGCTGCTGGAAGGCGGCGCCCAGGTCGGTGGGGTTCAGGGAACCGAACATCGCGGCGAGCGGATTGTCGGCGCCACCGACTCCGGGCCCGAAACCGAACGGGTTGGCCGGACCCTGACCGCCACCGCTCTGCTGGTCCTTCTTCTTGCCCTCGTCGCCGTTCTCCGGCTCCTCCGGCGGAAGGCCGAATCCGAATGGGGTGTCACTCACGGGATTCCTCGGCTGGTAAGGCCACCGGTTCCTTCCGGCGGCTGGCTGCCCGACAACACCACCCAGCGTAGACACCTGGGCCCGATCGGGCCTCAGTGCTTCGCCGACACCTGGCCTGCGGCAGGATGGATGCCACCTGGTACGCACGCGTGCTTCGCGGTCGTACTGAAGACAACCGCTGGAGACGCCTGGTGAGTTCCCCAGATCCGCAGGTTCGCGGAGCGCGAAACCATTCAGCCCGCATGCCGGACGGTCAGCGCCCCTCGGCGGCGCCGCTGCGGGCCGGCGAGTCCGCGGGCGTCCGCGGACCGGTGGTCGCGGTCACCGGCGCCGCGTCCGGCGTCGGCGCGCTGCTCACCGAGCGGCTCGCCGCGTCCGAGGAGATCAAGCAGGTCGTGGCGATCGACGAGCGACGCGGTGAGTGCGCTGCGGCGCAGTGGTACATCCTGGACGTGCGGGATCCGGCGATCGCGGAGAAGTTGCGGGGCGCGGACGTCGTGGTGCACCTGGCGCTCGATCTCGACCTGGAGACGGACACCGCGGCGCGTACGGCATACAACGTCCGGGGGACGCAGACGGTGCTGACCGCCGCCGCGGCGGCGGGGGTGCACCGGGTGGTGCTGTGCACGTCCTCGATGGTGTACGGGGCGCTGCCGGACAACGAGCTCCCGCTCTCGGAGGACGCCGAACTGCGGGCCACGGCGGAGGCGACCGGGGTCGGGGACCTGCTGGAGATCGAGCGGCTCGCGCGCCGGGCCCCGCGGGCGCATCCCGGACTCAATGTCACCGTCGTCCGGCCCGCCGTGCTCGTCGGGGGCACGGATACGGCGCTGACCAGGTACTTCGAGTCGCCCCGGCTGCTGGTGGTGGCCGGGTCCCGGCCGGCCTGGCAGTTCTGCCACGTCGAGGACCTGTGCAGTGCCCTCGAGTACGCCGTGCTGGAGAAGGTGGACGGGGAACTGGCCGTCGGCTGCGACGGGTGGCTCGAGCAGGAGGAGATCGAGGAGCTCAGCGGGATCCGGCGGATGGAGCTGCCCTCGGCGGTCGCCCTGGGGGCGGCGGCCCGGCTGCACCGGATCGGGCTCACGCCGTCGCCCGCCGGCGACCTCGCGTACACGATGTACCCCTGGGTGGTGAGCGGGAGCCGGCTGCACGAAGCCGGATGGCGGCCGCAGTGGACGAACGAGGAGGTCCTCGCGGAGCTGCTGGAGGAGGTGGCCGGGCGGCACACCGTGGTGGGGCGGCGGCTCGGTCGCAAGGACGCGACGGCGGCCGGTGCCGCGGGGGCGACGGTGGCGCTGCTGGGTGCGGCCGCAGTGGTGCGGCGGGCGCGGAAGGCCCGTCGGCGGATCTGACAGACGGGCGTGTCGCGGCGCGCCGGGGCCTCGAGCTTCTCCCCCTCCGCTGCCTGTCTTCACCGGGTGCCCTGCCCACCGCTGCGGCCCGACCGGCTTTGCCCTCGGGCCCCTGACGGGTCGGGCTGCCTCTCGTAGGACACACCAAGGCCTCACGCGCGCGTGCCGGGCGAAACGTCTGTTCCTCCTCGCCCGTGGTGTGCGGCACGATGGGCGCATGGCATCCCACAGCGATCACCCCGGTGAGCAGTCGGCGGACGAGCCGATCAAGCTGCTCGCGATCCGCGACACGCCGCTCTCCCTCGACGAGATCTTCCGTGCCGTCGGTGACGACGGCGCCGGAGGGACCGCGCTGTTCGTCGGGACCGTGCGGAACCACGACGGTGGGGCCGACGTGGACGAGCTCGGGTACTCGTGCCATCCGAGCGCCGAGGCGGAGATGCGGCGGATCGCCGAGAAGGTCGTCGCCGAGTACCCGGTGCGGGCGCTCGCGGCCGTGCACCGGGTGGGAGACCTGCGTGTCGGCGACCTCGCCGTCGTCGTGGCGGTGGCCTGCCCGCACCGGGGCGAGGCCTTCGACGCCTGCCGGAAACTCATCGACGACCTCAAGCACGAGGTGCCCATCTGGAAGCACCAGAGGTTCTCCGACGGGACGGAGGACTGGGTCGGCGTGTAGAACCGTCGCCCGGGCGCCATTCGGCCGAGGCGTGCCGCTCATATGGTTGACCAACCTCTCACCCGGGCTCCGGTTGCGTAACCGCACCCCTGGCGTGAGCGTTGACATGGCAGATGATTAATCTGCTGATCAGTCAGTTGCGGTCGCTCATGGGGCTGGGAGGTCGAGATGGCGGCGCTCGCCTGGTTGCTGATTCCGCTGGTGGCTGCGATCGGTGCCGGACTGTGGGGAAGTTGGGCCAGCCGCAACCGCAAGACGGCGGGCGACGGCTCCGAGCTCGCCGGATATGCCCGTTTCTGCGAGGCCATGGAGAAGTCCCACTCGGGCGGCTGACCGCTCCGGGAGGTGGAGCCGCCCGCTCGTACGGACGGCCCCGACGGTGCGCTTACAGGACTGTCCCGTACTGTCGTTCCATGCCACGCCGCACCGCGACGATGCTCGCCTCGACTCTGATGCTGATCGCGCTCCTGTGCGCGGGAGTGTTCATCAAAGTGCCGTACGCGGAGATGTCCCCGGGTCCGACCGTGAACACCCTCGCCGAGCACGACGGCGAGCCGGTGCTGCAGATCTCCGGGCGCAAGACCTATCCGACGACCGGGCACCTGAACATGACCACGGTCCGGGTGACCAGCGCGGACTACAACATGAACCTGATCGAGGCCGTCTACGGATGGCTCGCGCATGACAGCAAGGTCGTCCCGCACGACACCCTCTACCCGGACGGCAAGACCGAGGAGCAGTCCACCCAGGAGAACGCCGAGGAGTTCAGCCAGTCCCAGGAGAGCGCCAAGGTCGCCGCCCTGGAGCGGCTGGGTGTCCCGGTGAAGTCCTGGGTGATCGTCTCGACCGTTCTCAAGGGCTCGCCCGCCGAAGGCAGGCTGCACGCGGGGGATGTCATCAAGGCCGTGGACGGTACGGAGGTGAAGGCGCCCGGCGACGTCGCCAAGCTGGTCACCCGGCACACGCCCGGTCAGGACGTCGTCTTCACGATCGTGCCCGCCAAGGAGCAGGCCGCTGCCGAGAAGGCGAACACGACGGCCACCAAGACCCAGAATGTGACCATCACCACGACGACGTCCCACGACAGCGGACAGCAGCGGGCCATCGTCGGGATCTCCGCCGGGACCGATCACACGTTCCCGTTCACCATCGACATCAAGCTCGCCGACGTCGGCGGGCCCAGTGCCGGTCTGATGTTCGCCCTCGGCATCTACGACAAGCTCACCCCGGGCAATCTCACGGGCGGCAAGTTCGTGGCCGGCACCGGCACCATCGACGACACCGGCCATGTGGGACCGATCGGCGGCGTCGAGATGAAGACGGTCGGCGCGCGCAGCCAGGGCGCCCAGTACTTCCTGACGCCGAAGGACAACTGCGCGGCCGCCGCCAAGGACACCCCCGAGGGGCTCCGGCTCGTCAAGGTCAACACCATCGACGACGCCCTGAACGCCCTGAAGGACATCCGCACCGGCAACACCGCGGATTTGCCGAAGTGCACGACCAAGGGCTGAGGCGCAGCGCTCCGGCGTGAGGAGGGCGCGTCCGGGACACCCCGGGCGCGCCGTCCTCGTCGCCTCAGCGCGGCATTCAGTCCTCGAACGTCGCCGACAGCGCCTCCGCGAGCCCCGGCACCAGGTCGCGCCCGGTCAGCACCTCCGTCGCCGAGTCCTTCTCGCGCAGCCGCAGCGCCGACTCGCGCGCACCGTCCCGCAGGACCGCCACCGTCATCCGCACCTCCTGGCGGTCGGGGTGGCCGGCGACCCACTTCGCGAGGTCCTTCTCGCTCAGGCCCTGCGGAACCTTGGCCTCCGCGGACGGCGGCAGCATCAGCCGCTCCACCGTGAGCGCGCAGCCGGCCACCGCGTCGGGCCAGGCGATGGTGCCGAGGAACTCGTCCAGCGGCCTGTCGGCGGGGACCTCGTCCTGCTCGACGGGGGTGAGGCCTACTGCCTCGGAGTCGTCCTCCAGGCCGAGCTGCGCCGCGAGCGCGGGCTCCTCGGCCCGCAGCCGTTCGGTGTCGACGAGGGCGAAAAGGCGAGCGGGCTGGTCCCAGCCGAGGCCGGAGGCGTACTCGTCGATCTCGAGCACGGCCCGGGTGAGGGGGTTCGCTGCCATGGGAGTGTTGGACATGGTCACAATCCTGCCTCGTTCCCACCCGGATCCGGGAACCGAGTAAAGCGCCAGTAAGTTGCATAGGTGAGGCTCCGCGATCGTGGAGCCTCCTCCATGGCCCGTTTTCACGGGGCCTGGAGAATCGACAGCGAACTTCGAGGTGCGCACCTTGGCTTTCCAGATGCCGGACCGCGGCGGAGGCCCGACGGGGCCACGGATCAGAGTGGGCCGCCCGTCCCGGCGTGCCCGGACCCTCCTCATGACACTGGGGGTCCTCGCCGTCCTCGGTATGGCGTTCGTCATGTTCGCCGGCTTCTGGACGGAATGGCTCTGGTACCGGTCGGTGAAGTACTCGTCCGTGTTCACGACCACGTTGTGGACCAAGATCGGGCTCTTCTTCGTGTTCGGTCTGCTGATGGCGGCCGCGGTCGGCTTCAACATCTGGCTCGCGCACCGGCTGCGCCCGCCGCTGAGTGCCATGTCCATGGAGCAGCAGAGCCTCGACCGCTACCGGATGGGGATCGCGCCCTACAAGAGGTGGCTGCTGCTCGGCATCACCGCCCTGGTGGGCCTGATCGCGGGCGCCTCGGCGTCCAGCCAGTGGCGGACCTGGCTGATGTGGGTGAACGGCGTGCCCTTCCACCAGAAGGACCCCCAGTTCCACCTGGACGTCGCCTTCTACGCCTTCGACCTGCCCTGGTACCGCTTCCTGCTCGGCTTCGGCTTCGCCGCAACGGTGCTCTCGCTGATCGCCGCCGCGCTCACGCACTACCTGTACGGCGGTCTGCGCATCACCTCCCCGGGAGCGCGCGCCACGGCCGCCGCAACCGGGCACCTGTCGGTGCTGCTCGGTGTCTTCGTCACGCTGAAGGCGGTCGCCTACTGGCTCGACCGGTACGGCCTCGCGGTCAAGTCCAGCGACTTCAAGGCGACCGGAAACTGGACGGGCCTGAGGTACGTCGACGCCAACGCCTACCTGCCGGCCAAGACGATCCTGTTCTGCATCGCCGCCATCTGCGCGGTGCTCTTCTTCGCCACCCTGTGGCGGCGCACCTGGCAGCTGCCCGTCATCGGCTTCGGCCTGATGGTGCTCTCGGCGATCCTCATCGGCGGGCTCTACCCGGCGATAGTGCAGAAGTTCCAGGTCCAGCCGAACGAGCAGGCCAAGGAAGCGCCGTACGTCGAGAAGAACCTCAAGGCGACCCGTGAGGCCTACGGCATCGACGACGCCCAGGTCACCGAGTACGGCGGGACGAGCAGCACCAAGGACAAGACCAAGCTGCGCGACGACGCGGACGCCACGGCGAGCATCCGCCTGCTGGACCCGAACATCGTCTCCCCGACGTTCCAGCAGCTCCAGCAGATGAAGAACTACTACGCGTTCCCGACCAACCTGGACGTCGACCGGTACAACAAGGACGGCAAGGACCAGGACACGGTCATCGGTCTGCGCGAGCTGAACCTGGCGGGCATCCCGAAGCAGAACTGGATCAACGACCACTTCCGCTACACCCACGGCTTCGGCGTGGTCGCCGCCAAGGGCACCTCCGCCGACGCCAACGGGCAGCCCGAGTTCACCGAGTCCGACCTGCCGTCCAGGGGAGACCTGCCCACCTACGAGCAGCGGATCTACTACGGCGAGAAGACCAACACGTACTCGATCGTCGGCGGTCCCCAGAAGGAGATCGACTACTCCGACGACAGCGGTGAGAAGACCACCAGCTACCGGGGCAAGAGCGGGGTCAGCCTTTCCAGCCCGATCAACCGGGCCGCGTACGCGGTGGCGTTCAACGAGCCGCAGATCCTCTACTCCGGCGCCATAGGTGAGGGCTCGCGGATTCTGTACAACCGCACGCCCAAGGACCGTGTCGAGGCAGTCGCGCCCTGGCTGACCATCGACGGCGACGCTTACCCAGCGGTGGTCGACGGCCGGATCCAATGGATCGTCGACGCGTACACCACGACGAACGGCTATCCCTACGCCTCCCGTACGACCCTCGGTGACACCACGGCGGACTCCCTGACCGCGGGCAACACCCAGCGCGCGGTGATGGCCCAGCAGAACCAGGTCAACTACATCCGCAACTCGGTGAAGGCGACCGTCGACGCGTACACCGGCGAGGTCAAGCTCTACCAGTGGGACACCCAGGACCCGGTCCTGAAGACCTGGATGAAGGCCTTCCCCGGCACGGTCAAGGCCAAGAGCGACATCTCGGCCTCGCTGATGGCCCATCTCCGCTACCCGCAGGACCTGTTCAAGGTCCAGCGCGAGCTGCTCACCCGCTACCACGTCAAGGACGCGCAGACCTTCCTCAGCGGCAGCGAGGTGTGGCAGGTGCCGGACGACCCGACCAACAAGTCGGGCGACGCGGTGCCGCCGTACTACCTGAGCATGAAGATGCCCGACCAGACGTCCCAGGCGTTCTCGCTGACGACCACGTTCACGCCCAACGGCCGTGACAACCTCAGCGCGTTCATGACGGTCGACTCCGAGGCGGGCACCAGTGACTACGGCAAGATCCGCGTCCTGAAACTGCCGACCAGCACGACCGTCGACGGACCCAAACAGGTCCAGAGCCAGTTCAACTCCGAGCAGGACATCGCCGAGTCCATCAGGCTGCTCAAGGGCGGCGACTCGGACATCGAGTACGGAAACCTGCTCACGGTGCCGCTCGACGGCGGACTGCTGTACGTGGAACCGGTCTACGTACGCGGTGGCGGGCTCAAGTACCCGCTGCTGCGCAAGGTGTTGGTGACCTATGGGGGCAACACCGCCTTCGAGGACACGCTCGACCAGGCTCTCAACAAGGTGTTCGGGGCGCAGGATTCGACCGCCACACCGCCGGACACCGGCACCACCAACCCGCCTCCGTCCGGTAATCCGACGGTCCAACAGGCCCTCCAGGATGCCCAGAAGGCGTTCGACGCCGGCCAGGAGGCGCTGAAGAAGCCCGACTGGGAGGCGTACGCCCAGGCCCAGAAGGACCTCGAGGCCGCGCTGAAGCGGGCGGAGGATGCGCAGGTCAAGGCCGGCAAGACCGGCGGCAGTGGCGGCAGCGCTCCGTCCGCCGCTCCGAGCGGCTCGCCCAGTAGTTCACCGAGCAGCAGCCCGAGCGCTTCCGGCGGCGGCTGAACGGAGCCCGCCCCGCGCCGTGATATGGTTTACCAACAACGGCGCGGGGTGGAGCAGCTCGGTAGCTCGCTGGGCTCATAACCCAGAGGTCGCAGGTTCAAATCCTGTCCCCGCTACTGAAGTCGAGGGCCCGGATCCTGATCAAGGATCCGGGCCCTTCGCGTGCGCACGCGACACGACGAGGCGTACATCGTGACCTGGCGACTCTCGGGAAGTGCAACCGGTTCCGGGGGGAGTTGGCCATTCTGTGTTTGACTTATCTCTCTGTGGGCATGTCGACAAAACGCTGAAGTGACCTCACTAGCTGCGGTATACCAGGTGTACCCGGGTTGCAGGTGGTGCGACGATGGACGTTATGGGGGAGAAGGCAGCTCTGTTCGAGTCGGGGCGAATTGTGCAGTCCGCCGATCGGGACGAGACCGGCGAGGCCGCCGAGGAGGCACGTCTGCGGTTCGCGGTCGAGGCCGGCGAGATCGAGGCGATGAGCGTCCTCGGGGCCATGCTGTTGCGCCGTGGCGATCTCGACGGCGCCGAGCCCCACTTGCGAGCCGCCACCGCCGCGGGTGACCGTGCCGCCGCCAACAACCTGGGTGTCCTTCTGCATCAGCGCGGCTACGCAGAGGAGGCCGCCGGCTGGTGGCGGATCGCCGCCGTGGCCGGTTCCGCCGCGGCCGCGCACGCGCTCGGGCGGCACCACCGCGAGCGGGGCGACGAGCCCGCGGCCGAGTACTGGCTGCGCCAGTCCGCCGAGCAGGGGCACACCCTCGGCGCCTATGCGCTGGCCGATCTGCTGGAGCACCGCGGTGACGAGACCGCGGAGCAGTGGATGCGGGCCGCCGCCGAGCGCGGGCACCGGGAGGCCGCCTACCGGCTGGCGCGCGCGCTCGACCGCAAGGCCCCGCACGAGCAGGAGGCCGGCGGTGACAACGGTGTCGAGTCGCCCGTCCTCGACGAGGCGGAGCAGTGGTACCGGCAGGCGGCGGCACGCGGGCACCGGCGGGCCGCGCTGCACCTCGGGGCGATCCTGGAGAAGCGGGGCGCCCTCCAGGAGGCCGGACGCTGGTACCTGACCAGCGCGAAGGACGGTGAGCCGAGAGCGGCCTGCGCGCTCGGCTTCCTGCTGCGGGACGCCGGGGACACCGAGAGCGCCGCCGTCTGGTGGCTGCGCGCCGCGCAGGAAGGGGACGGCAATGCGGCGAACGCCCTGGGCGCGCTGCACGCCGAGCGTGGTGAGACGCAGACCGCCGAGCGCTGGTACCGGGCCGCGATGGACGCGGGCGACGTCAACGGCGCCTACAACCTCGCCCTGCTCTGCGTCGAGCAGGGCCGGACCGCGCAGGCAGAGCAGTGGTACCGGCGGGCCGCGTACGCCGGGCACCGGGAGGCCGCGAACGCGCTCGCCATCCTGCTGCTCCAGGGCGGGGACACGACGGGCGCCGAGCCGTGGTTCTCCAAGGCCGCGGAGGCGGGCAGCGTGGACGCCGCCTTCAACCTCGGGATCCTCCATGCGGGCCGGAGCGACGACGAGGCGGCGCTCGGGTGGTACGAGCGGGCTGCTGCCTCCGGGCACACCGAGGCGGCGCTCCAGGTCGGGATGGCACGGCTGCGGGAGGGGGACGAGCTGACGGCCGAGCGGCATCTGCGATGTGCCGCCGGGGGCGGGAGCGCGGAGGCCGCCTACCGGCTGGCCGCTCTGCTGGACGCCCGGCGGCCGCCGGCGCCCGCCCATGAGCTGGGCGAGCCGTCGCAGGAGAAGAGCGAGTGCGAGGAGTGGTACGAGCGGGCAGCGACGCAGGGGCACCGGCGGGCGCAGGTCCGGGTCGGGATGCTGGCCGCCATGCGCGGCGATGTGGTGGAAGCGGCCCGGTGGTACCGCGAGGCGGCGGAGGGCGGGTCGCGCAACGGTGCGTTCAACCTGGGGCTGCTGCTGGCACGCGAGGGCAGCGAGCCGGAGGCCGCGCTGTGGTGGACGCGAGCGGCCGATGCGGGGCACGGCCGGGCGGCTCTGCGGCTGGCCCTCGTCTATGCGCGCCGGGGCGAGCTGGCGGAGGGGCAGCGGTGGGCCGACCGGGCGGTGTCGCTCGGACCGGCCGAGGTGTCCGAACGTGCGGCACGGCTGCGGGACGCGCTGAAGCAGGAGCTGTCGGCCTGACGGGGGCCTTGTCGGCCCCCTGTCCTTAAGCGATTTGCCTCTGTCCGCGTCATTGACGTAATGTTGCGTTCACCGACGCGGGGTGGAGCAGCTCGGTAGCTCGCTGGGCTCATAACCCAGAGGTCGCAGGTTCAAATCCTGTCCCCGCTACTGAAGGCCCAGGGCCGGAATCCTTGAGGATTCCGG
>NZ_JBEYXD010000081.1:0-36175 GCF_040644975.1 Streptomyces sp. NPDC046900
GTGATACAGGAAGCCACGGTCTCCGCAGCTCGTGGACGAGCCATTCCACCTCGACACCGAGCGAGCGGGGCGGTCCGGTCTTGAAGCAGATGCCGCGGACCAGCGCCTCCACCTCGGCGTCGGTGACGGCGGAGCGGGGCTCCGTACAGTCACTCACCGAATCGGACATGTCGGGATCCTCCTGAGATTCCACCATGCCTTCGACCCGGTGCCTGATCGACCGGGCCGTTTTCACTCGTCCCACCCAAGGCCTTGGCGTCGATTCGCACAAGGGTGCCCAGTGGGCTTTGCGGTGTCATCGCTTTCTGTTGGTCGGGGCGAAATCGGTTGTTTTCGGGGGCGGGAAACTCTGTTGCGGCGCAGGTCCAGGATCGCTCACCATTCCTGCGTGAGCACGACGGGGGAGACCGCTGGTGGACCGGAGGAGGCCGTGCGCGCTGCGCTCACGGCGCCCACGGGGGTGGCGCCGTGAGCGCGCGCCTGCGGGGAATCGCGCAGCAGACGGAGGAGATCGTCGCTGCGGGCGCCTATCGCACGGCCGGTGGCCGGACGGTGGCCATCGCCGCGGCGGTCGAGGCCGCGCGGAGCGGCACGCGTATGTTCGGACCGGATCCGGTGCGGACACCGCGGCCCAGCACCGTCCCGACCGTCCTCGAGGTCACCGGGGAGAGCAGTCTGGAGGCCGCCCGGCGCCTGCTGAGCCGTTCGGGTGAGCGGGTGGCCGTGCTGAACTTCGCCTCCGCGCGCAATCCGGGCGGTGGCTATCTGAACGGCGCGCAGGCCCAGGAGGAGGCCCTGTGCCGGGCCTCCGCGCTGTACGCGTGCGTCCGTGAGGTCAGGGAGTTCTACGACCACCACCGGGCGCACCGCGACCCGTTCTACACGGACCGCGTCATCCATTCGCCCGCCGTGCCCGTCTTCCGCGACGACCGTGGCCGTCTGCTCGACGAGCCGTACCCGGTCGGCTTCCTGACCGCCGCGGCGCCGAACGCCGGAGTGGTGCGCCGCAGGACGCCGCAGCGCGCGACCGAACTGCCGGGTGCCCTGGCGGTGCGGGCCGAACGGGTCCTGGAGACCGCGGTCGTCTGCGGCTACCGGCGGCTGGTCCTGGGTGCCTGGGGCTGCGGGGTGTTCCAGAACGACCCGGCACAGGTGGCCGGGGCGTTTCGGGAACTGCTGGTCGAGGGGCGGTTCGAGGGCTGCTTCGAGGAGATCGTCTTCGGCGTGCTGGACCGCACGCCGGGCACGACGACACGGGCCGCGTTCGCACAGGCCTTCGCCGACGTGTGCGCCCCGTGACCCCGCCGCTCAGTTCCAGCCGTACCTTTCCCGCAGTCGGTGTACGACGAGGTTGAACCGCATCCGGTCCAGCGCGCACGCCTCGCGCCGCATTCCGTTCTCGTGCAGTCGCAGCACGCGGTCGACATCCACCCAGGAGTCGCGCCCCGACCGGTCCCAGGGTCCGCCGCCTATCGCCACCCACTCCCGGTCGTGGTCGTGCTGCTTGCTGGACAACTGCACGGCGAGCAGCGTGCCGGACGCCTCCCGGGCGACCACGAGGACCGGACGGTCCTTGCCCCGTCCGTCGTTCTCCTCGAACGGCACCCAGGTCCAGACGATCTCCCCGGGGTCGGGATCGCCGTCGTGCGCGGGGGAGTACTCGGTCCTCACCCGCCCCACCTGACGGGGGTCGGCCTCGGTGGTCGCGGAGGGGCCGTAGCGACCGGGAATGTCTTCGTCGGCAAAGGCAGTCACGCGGCACACGTTAGAGCCTCGCCGCGGACGCCCGGTGAGGGGGTCCGCGAACGTGACGCCGCGTCAGTTCGCTGTCTACGGCTGGGGCGGGTTGTCCCGGTCCTGCGGGGGCCGCATCTGGTCCCTGAGGGCGTCGGGGCCCTTGTCCACCTGACCCCCGGTCATGTCCCGGGTCTTGTCCTCGGCGATGCGGCCGGCCTTTTCGGCGCTCTCGCCCATGTGTTCCCCGTGGCCCGTCAGCATCCGCTTGAGCTTGTCCATCACGGACATCGTGGCCTCCTTGCGGGTTTTCCCAGGTCTTCCCGGGTCTTCCCCCTTCCTTCAGCATCGGCGTCCCCCGCCGGGGCCGCATCCGCTGCGGCCGGGGCGGGGCCGTCGGTCTTGGGGCGTCCGGTCACCCGAACCGGTCCGGCCGGCCCGGTGGCACACGCAGGCCGCGTCACCGGGAGCGGTGTCCTGATCGCCAAGGGCCGCAAGCCGATGCCCGGACGGTCGGCGGGGCAGCCGGAAGCCGCCCCGCCGACCGCGAACGTAAAGAGCGGCCGGATCAGAAACCGATCTCGTGCAGTCCCGCGATGCCGCCGGCGAGCGCCGCGCGGGTCTTCCTGGTGAACTCGTCGATGAGGACTTCGTCCGCGTCGTCCTCGAGCGCGCGAAGCGTCTGCTCGGCCACCTCGTCCGCACTCAGCTTCGGGGCGTCCACTCCCGCGCTGAGGTCCGTGTCGACGAAGCCGCAGTGCACGCCCAGCACCTGGGTCCCCTGCTTGCGCAGACCCTGGCGGAGCGCGTTGGTCAGCGACCACTGCGCCGCCTTGGAGGCCGAATATCCGGGTGCTCCCTCGATCGCCCACCAGGAGGCCGCGGACAGCACGTTCACCAGCGCTCCGCCCCCGTGCGCCGCGAGGACCGGAGCGAAGGCGCGGGAGACCGACCAGGTGCCGTAGAAGTTGACCTCCATCGCACGGCGGGCGCCGTCGAGGTCGCCGTCCAGGAGGTGGGTGCCGCCACTGGTCTGTCCGGCGTTGTTGATCACGATCGTGACGTCCTGGGCGGCCTCGGCCGCCGCCGCGACCTCCCGGGGGTCGGTCACGTCCAGCCGCAGCGGTGTCAGCCGGGGGTCGGTCACGGTCTCCGGGTTGCGCACCGCCGCGTACACCTTGGCGGCACCGCGGTCCAGAAGGGCCTGGCTCAGAGCCGCGCCTATCCCGCGGTTCGCGCCCGTGACCAGGGCTGTCTGTCCGTTGATCCGCATGGGTCGCCTCCCGGCTCAGAGCCGGGGCGCCATGGGCCCCAGCTGAATTGGTTCTTCCAAGCTAGCACGTGGATTGGATTCTCCAAGTCATGTAGGTTGGTCACCATGGCCAGAGCGAAGCGACCTGAGATCACTCCGGACCAGCCCGTCTGCTCCATCGAGCGGAGCCTGGGCCTCCTCGGGGATCGCTGGACCCTGCTCGTCATCCGCGAGGCCATGGCGGGCGTGACCCGGTTCAGTGACTTCCGCGACGCCCTGGGCATCGCCACCGACCTGCTCACGCAGCGCCTCGCGGCGCTGGTGGAGGGCGGTGTGATGGAGCGCCGCACCTATCAGGAGCCGGGGCGCCGGGCCCGGTTCGACTACCACCTGACGCCGGCCGGGCGTGAGTTGCTGGTGGTGCTCGGCGCGATCCAGCAATGGGGGGACCGGCACCGTCCGCCCGTGAGCGGACCCAGTGCCCTGCGTCGCAGCCGCAGCACGCTGCGGCCCTTGGGCGTCGCATTCGTGGACGATCATGGCGAGGCCGTCGATCTCGACGATGTGGAGTTCGTGCTCAAGGACGGCCGTGGCGCCCCTGCGCCTGCGGAGGGCGGGGCGCTGTCCGGTTGACCGGGCGCCGCCCCTGTTCGGGCGGGGTCGGTGGCGACAGCGCTCGGAGGCGTCGGGCTCCCGGTCCCGCGGCGCCGATTTCGAGTCCTGCGGTTCCGGTCGAGTGGTGTCCTGAGGATGCCGAGGCGCTTGACGCATTCCAAGTAGACCGGCCATATTAGTTACAAGTAGACCGGCCATATTGGCGTGCGGCAGAACGAGGTGACACCCGATGGCGCGAGCGTCCAAGCGCGAGCAGATCGCGCAGGCGGCCCTTGAGCAGTTCCACCTGCGTGGCTTCCATGCGACCGGCATCAACGACATCACCGCGGCCGCCGGAGCTCCGAAGGGGTCGTTCTACAACCACTTCTCCAGCAAGGAGGAGAGCGCGCTGGAAGCGCTGGACCGCTACGGCGCCGGGCTGCGGTTCGACATCCTCACCGCACCCGGGCGATCCCCCCTTGAGCGGTTGCGGGCCCACTTCGACTTCCTCCGGCGGCCCGTGGTCGACAGCGGGTTCTCGCAAGGGTGCCTCGTGGGCAACTTCGCGGCCGAGGTCGGCGATCACAACGAAGTGATGAGAGCCGCGGTGCGGCGGGGTTTCGACCAGTGGGCCGCCCTGATCGCCCAGGTGCTGACCGAGGCTCGGGAAGCGGGAGAAGTGTCTGCCGGCCTCGATGCCGACGACGCCGCGCGGTTCATCCTCAGCGCCTGGGAGGGCACGCTGCTCGTCGCCCGCGCCGACAAGTCCTCCGTTCCCTTCGACAGCTTCTTCCACATGGTCTTCGGCGTCGTCCTGCACTGAGTGCTGAGCGCCGGCGGCCCCATCACATCCACTGTTCGGTTCACGGGACCGACAGGCCATTCAGGAGTATCGACATGTCCACTTATCGAGCCTTCGAGGCCACCGGAGTCCACCAACTGCGGTTGGTGGAACGTGAACTGGTGGAGCCCACACCCGGGCACGTCCGGCTGCGGGTGGAGGCGTGCGGCGTCTGCCACACCGACGTGCTGGCGGTGGAGGGCCTGCGCCCCGACCCCTCGAAGCCGCTCGTGCCCGGACACGAGATCGTCGGGGTGATCGACGCGGTGGGCCCCGGCGTCAGCGCCTGGCGGCCGGGCGACCGGGTCGGCGTCGGGTTCCTCGGCGGCCAGTGCTGGGAGTGCGAGCCGTGCCGCCGCGGCGACTTCGTCAACTGCGTCAACCAGGCACAGACCGGAACCACCGTCGACGGCGGCTACGCCGAGGTGGTCTACGCACGAGCCAGCGGCCTCGTCCGGATCCCCGACGGCCTGACCGCCGCCGAGGCCACGCCGCTGCTGTGCGCGGGCCTGACCACGTTCATCGCCCTCCAGCAGAAGGCCACCCGGGCGGGCAGCCTGGTGGCCGTGCAGGGCATCGGCGGACTGGGGCACCTGGCCCTGCAGTACGCCCGCAGTCTCGGGTACCGCGTCGCCGCCATCGCGCGCGGGACCGACAAGGAGAAGCTGGCACGGGAACTGGGCGCCCACGAGTACATCGACAGCACCCGTGAGGACCCCGCCGCGGCCCTGCGGGACCTGGGCGGCGCGGCGCTCGTCGTCGCCACCGCGTCGAGCGGCGCCTCCATGAGCCCCCTGGTCGACGGCCTCGCGCCGGGTGGAAACCTGGTCGTGGTCGGCGCCGCGCCCGATCCCCTCTCGGTGTCCACCGTCAGCCTGATCTTCGGCACGCGCAGCATCACCGGCAGCCTCACCGGGTCGTCCATCGAGAACGAGGACAACCTCGCCTACTGCCTGGCGCAGGACATCCGGCCGATGGTGGAGACGCTGCCGTTCGAGCGGGCGATGGACGCCTACGAGCGGATGCTCTCCGGGGGCGCCCGCTTCCGCATGGTCCTCGACATGGCTTCCTGAGACGCCCGGTCCACCGGCGGCGGTACGGCCGGTGCCGAAACCATCCGGCGATGGCCGAGCGCGGCCGGATGTTCTCGAGCGGCCCCGGTCTCCGGGGCCGTCAGAGTCTGTACGGGTCGCCGTCGGGCAGCCAGGCGTCCGGGGCGTGGATGCCGAGATCGCCGACCCCCTCGGTCAGGGCGTCCACCACGGCCAGGACCGATGTGCGCTGCTCGCCGCCGCGCCACACCAGCGACCACGTCCAGTAGACCTTCGGGCCGACCAGGGGGCGCCGTACCAGGTCGGGCGGCAGGGAAGTGGTCTGGCCCTTGGGGGAGTTGATCACGGGACGGCGGCAGCGGCGCACATGGTCGAAGAAGGCGGGACCGGTGATGCCGCCGTCGGTGATGGAGACGGCCCGGGCACCCGTGTCCTCGCACAGTTCCTCGGCGAATACGTTCCAGGACGCCCAGGACGTGGTGTCCGCGTCGATCAGAACCGTCGTGTCCCGGACCCGTACAACGCGCTCTGCGGCACCCGCGCCGACGGCGTACAGCCGGTCCGCGCCGATGAGCCGGGCCTTGAGACCCAGGCGCTCCAGATCCTCGTGGCGTGTCCAGCACACGGCGACGTCGAGGCTGCCGTCAGCGACCCTGGCGGCCTGGGTGTGCGAGGGCGCGACCCACGCGTCAAGGTGCACCTGGGCCACGGAGGCGGTACGGGTGGTCAGGTCCGGGGGCAGCCAGTTGACGTAACCGAGCCGTACCGCCTCCGAGCCGGCGAGGAGACCGGCGCGCCGCTTGAGGTCGTCCGCCCGCTCCACCAGGGCGCGGGTGTGCGGCAGGAGGGCCGACCCGGCCGCGGTCAGGGACACCGAACGGCGGTCACGGTCGAAGAGCTGCACACCGAGGTCGCGTTCCAGCGCCTTGATCTGCTGTGACAGCGAAGGACCGGCGATCAGAAGCCGCTCGGCGGCCCGGCCGAAGTTCAGCTCCTCGGCGACCGCGAGGAAGTACCGCAGTTGGCGCAGTTCCACGCTCGTCATGCTACGGCGCTGAGAGGTTGCGCCTACCAGCAGCGAGATGGCCGGTCGTGGCGCCGTTCGCGGCAGCGGGGACACGATGGGCTCGTGGCCCTGCCCCGGCACCCCCGGTCCCCACGGGGGCTTGCCCACCCACTTTGGAGAGCGATGAGCATGCGTGAGTTCCTGGTCGAGATCACCACCACGGTTCCCGAGGGCACCGGCCAGGAAGAGGTCGACCGACGTCGCGCGGCCGAAGCCGAGCGCGCGAGGGAACTCGCCGCCACCGGCCACCTCGTGCGGCTGTGGCGCCCGGTCGGCGAGTTGCGCAGCTACGGGATCTGGCGTGCCGCCGACGAGGCACAACTGCACGAGAAGGTGCTCGGCACGCTGCCGCTGAGCCCGTGGATGACCTTCACCGTCACGCCGCTCGAATCCCACCCCAACGACCCTGGCCGGACCGGCTCGGCGTCCTGACCCCGAAGCCCCGCCCCCTCACGCCCCCGGTGGCGAAGGCCGGCGACGCCTGCGGTTCCACGCTCCCCGGACCACCTCCAGAGGACGCCCTCATGAGTGCGCGCATCCAGCGCCCTTCAGCCACCGGAACGAACATCCCCGTGAACTCACCTTGGGCGCACGTCGCCAGGGCGGCCGCCGCACTCGCGGCCGGTATGGGAGTCGGCCGGTTCGTCTACACCCCGATCCTTCCTCTCATGCACGCCCAGGCCGGGCTGTCCGCGAGCGCGGGCGCGAACCTGGCCACCGCCAACTACGCCGGCTATCTCGTCGGGGCCCTGATGGGCATCCTCGCCCCCGCGCTGATCCGCTCACCCTTCGCCCTTCGAGCCTGTCTGGTCGCTCTGACCCTCACCCTGGCCGGGATGCCCGCGACGCACAGCACGGCCGTGTGGCTCGTGCTGCGGCTACTGGCCGGGACCGCGAGCGCCCTGATCTTCGTCATCGCGGCGAACTCCCTGCTCAGCCACCTGGGCGAGCACCCCGCCCAGCTGCCCGGCTGGGCGTTCGGCGGAGTCGGCGCGGGTATCGCGCTGTCCGGACTGCTGGTCCTCGTGCTGCGTACCGCCGCCGACTGGCAGGCCGCCTGGTGGGCCTCGGCCGCGCTCTGCGCCGCACTCGCCGGCGTCTCCTGGAACCTGCGTCCCGAGCGGATGCCCCCGGCCGTCGAAGGTGCCACGGCCCGGCGTCCCAGGACGTCCACGCACCGCTGGTTCGGTGCGCTGTTCGTCAGCTACACGCTCGAAGGTGTCGGCTACATCGTGGCGGGCACCTTCCTCGTCGCCGCGATCGGGCAGAAATCACCGGGCTGGGTCGGCGCCGGCGCCTGGGTGCTGGTCGGTCTCGCCGCCGTGCCGTCAGCGGCCCTGTGGGCCCGGCTGGGGCGCCGCTGGTCGCGGCCCGACCTGCTGCTGGCCGCACTCGTCGTCCAGGCGGTCGGTATCGCCCTGCCCGCGGTGCTCGGGTCGGTGGCGGCCGCGCTGCTCTCCGCGCTCCTGTTCGGCGCCACCTTCATCGGTGTCAGCACCCTCGCGCTGGCGACGGGCGACCAGCTGCGATATCCGCGGTCCGTCGCCCTGCTGACCACCGGGTACTCCGTGGGCCAGATCCTCGGTCCGCTGGTCGTCGCTCCGCTGCTCCAGCACGGTTACCAGCGGGCCCTGCTGCTGGCCGCTGCCGTGGTCCTCGCCGCCGCCCTCGCGTCGGGAGTCCTCCGGATCGGATTCCCGCACCACATGGCGGCCGTACGGCACGGTGCTTCCGAGAGCCCGTCGACGGCCGTCGACGCCGCTCCGGCCTCGGCAGACCGCACCTGAGCCGGCCGCGTTAGGGTCGGGCTGACGGGGCGGGCGCTCAGCGACGCGCTGCCACCAAGTCCGAGACGTGGAGCCACGCATGACCATCGCACGGGACCTGCTCATCGTCGCCCTGGACGCTGCCCCGGGCCGTCCTGCCGAACCGGGTGACCTGTCGCTTTCGCTCGCGGGGGCCGAGTTGCTCGACCTCATGGACGCCCGTGCCGTTTCGCTGGACGGGGACCTGCTCGTCCCGGCCGACCCGCCGGTGACGGACGACCGCATGCTGCAGGAGGCCGCGTCGTCACTCGTCCGGCAGAGCCCGTACGAGTCGGTCGAGGACTGGCTGTGGCGCAGAGGGCGCGGTCTGTCCTCGGCGTATCTCGCCGCCTTCGAGGAGGAGGGGCTGTTCGCCCGGCAGCGCCGTCGCTGGCTGCCGTCCTGGACCGGTGAGGCGGTGCTGATCGACTCGCCCGCCCGGCGGGAGGCGACGGACCGCTGGGCCGCCGGGGAGCCGGTACTGGCCACGCTCGCCGCGACCGCGGGGATCCGTGAGATGCCGGCCGACGGACTCCCGGACGACACCGACGAGGCGGTGACGACGGTACTGGGCGCCGTCGACGACGCGGTGACGGAACTGACGGCCGTACGGCAGCGGCGGGACATAGAGAAGGCGGCCTTCGACAACATCTGGCGGGGGCAGTGACGGGTGTGCCATGCGGCGCCTGCATGCGCGGGGCGAGGTGACGCGCTTGGCGTGCGGCGCGGGGATGCGCGGGGCAGTGACGGGTGTGCCATGCGGCGCCTGCATGCGCGGGGCGAGGTGACGCGCTTGGCGTGCGGCGCGGGGATGCGCGGGGCAGTGACGCGTGTGCGGTGCGGCGCGAGGGCAGTGACGGGTGTGCCGTGCGGCGCCTGCATGCGCGGGGCGAGTGATGCGTGTGCCGTGCGGCGCGGGGGATGTGCGAGGCGAGTGACTCGTATGCCGTGCGGCGTACGTGAGGTGCGGGGCCTTGCGTGTGAGGGACCGGGCTGGGGTGTGGTGCGGGGCCGTTGCGTGTGAGGGACCGGGCTTCGGTGTGGTGCGGGGCCGCTGCTTGCGGCGGACGGACTACGGGTTGCGCCGGCCTTGGCGTGTGTGGCGGACGGCCGCCGGGATTTCGCGGGTCGTCCCCGGAATCGAGAGGAGCCCGGCGAGCCCGGTAGAGAGCCGCCGGTGCCCGGCAGACGGCTCACCGGGATGCGCGGCGCCATTGGGCGGGAGTAAGCAGGCTGCCGTGTGGTGCGCGGCCGTGGCGGGCGGCAGGCAGAGGGCGGGTCGCGCGGCTGGTCACCCGGACGCGGTGCGGCGTAGGAGATGCGCGCGGCGGTCGGACACGGGTTGTGCGGGGCCTTGGCGTGTTGCGGCGGTCGGCCGCCGGAGCAAGGGCCGTTCGGCCCCCGTATTCAGAAAGGCTCGGCGTCGAGGGGGCGGCACAGGTTTGCCTTGACCTCCCTTGTGCGCTCGTCGGCGAGTACCTCGACCCGGTCGTCGGCCAGGGCCTGAACGGTCTGCTCGGCGACGTCTTCGGCGCTGAGCTTGGGCACGTCCACCCAGGAGGACAGGTCCGTCTCCACGAACCCGGCGTGCACTGCGACGACCAGGGTGCCCTGGTCCCGCAGCCCCTCGCGCAGCGCACCGGTCAGCGACCACTCGGCCGCCTTGGACGCCGCGTACCCGGGCCATCCGGGCCGGGGGAGCCAGGACGCCACCGACAGCATGTTCACCAGGGCGCCGCCCCCGTTCCTGGCCAGGACCGGGGCGAAGGCGCGGGCGACCGCCCAGGTGCCGAAGAAATTGACCTCGAGCGCCTGGCGGGCCCCGTCGAAGGGGCCTTCGATGAGCTTGGTCTCCCAGCCGCCCACACCGGCGTTGTTGATCACGATCGTCACGTCGCCCGCTGTGCCGGCGGCCGCAGCGACCTCATCGTGATCGGTGACGTCCAGACGCAGCGGCGTGACATCGGCATCGGTCACGCTTTCGGGGTCCCGCGCGGCGGCGTAGACCTTGAGCGCCCCGTGGTCGAGCAGCACCCGTGCGAATGCTCTGCCGATGCCGCGGTTGGCGCCCGTGACGAGAGCCACCGATCCCTTGATGTCCATCGCTCGGCCTCCGCCCACTTTTTCCGTCGTGTGCAGGGGCGGGCGCCCGGCGCGTGAACGGGGCGCAACCCCTCACGACTCACCATCGCGCCCGGAGTCAAGGCCCGCATCCGCGAGGGCTTCTGACTCCCGTCCGCGTCGGTAGGGCAGGCGTGTCAGTGGTCGGTGATGACCCGGGACACGTGGTACTGCCGGATCCGCCACGCGTCGTTCTCGCGCTGGAGTACCAGCGACATATGGACCGGCGCCTCCCAGCCGTGCGGGTCCTTGAAGGTCACGTCCGCGAAGCCGCCGGCCACTTGATCGCCGATGGTGTACGTGCTCAGGACGGTGACGTCGGCCGAGCGGTCGTCCGCTACCGCGTCGTAGTAGGCGCGTACCGCGTCGCGCCCGGACGTGACCTCGGGTCCGAACCCCTGGAAGAGCGCATCGTCTGTGAACAGGCCGGCCATCGTCTCGACCTGGTGTCCGTCGAAGGCGGCCTTCCAGCGCTCGAGGATCTCGCGTACGGGATCAGTGCTGGTGTCGGTCATGCGATCCGTCATGGTGTCGGTCTCCTGACGTACTGAGGAAGAAATAGACGACCGGTCTAGTAAAAACCTAGTCGACCGGTCGTAGACTTGCAACATGGGACGCAGCAGTGATGCCAGGGAGAGGATCCTCGCCGCCGCGCAGTCGCTCATCGAGCAGCGCGGCTATTCCGCGCTGGGGGTGGCCGAGATCTGTAAGGCGGCGGGTGTGCCGAAGGGCAGCTTCTACTACTTCTTCGACTCCAAGGAGGAGCTGGCCCTCACGGTTCTCGACGAGCACTGGGCCGACCGGCGCGACGCCTGGACCGGCATTCTGGGCGGCGATAGGCCGCCTCTGGAGCGCCTGCGGCGGCTGTTCGAGGCGACCGAGGCGGAGCAGCGCGCCGGGCAGCAGACCTGTGGAACCGTCTCGGGCTGCCTGTTCGGGAATCTGACGCTGGAGATGAGCAACCAGACCGAGGCCATCCGTGCTCGGCTGCAGCAGATCTTCGAGGCGCAGGTCGAGTTGGTCGAGGTGGTCGTCGAGGAGGCCCGCGAGCGCGGCGAGGTCACCGTCCCGGACAGTCACGAGGCCGCCCGTTCCGTGGTCGCCCAGCTCGAAGGTCAGGTGCTCTTCGCCAAGCTGTACAACGACACGCACCGCCTCGATGCCCTGTGGGCGAACTGCCTGGCCCTGTTGGGTGTCACCGCGCCCGGCGTCACTCGCGAGGGTGCATCACTTGCCTGAGAGGTGACGGGCGGTTGTGGTTGTCCGCGTCACCTGTCAGAATGGTGTTGTGAAACTGGAGCACGCTTTTCCGTGCGGGAGTCCCGCGCTCGACTTCGCCGCGACGCTCCGCGCGCGCCGGACGGTGCGGTTCGAGATGCTGGTGTCGCCGGACCGCCTGGACGCGTGGTACGTCGGGTCCGGGATCCTGGATGCCGTCACTCCCAGCCGTGAGTCCGACGTCGAGCGGGCGATCGAGGTCCGTGAGGCGATCTACGAGTTGGTCTCCGCCAGGGTCGCGGGCGAGGAGTACGACCGCGCGGCACTGGCGGTGGTGAACGGCGCCGCCCGCAAGCCGCCCGCCACGCCCCAGCTCACCCCGTCCGGACGCTGGACCGACGCGACTCCCGAAGAAGCGCTGTCCACCGTGGCCCGCCACGCCGTCGAGCTGCTGAGCGGACCGGACGTGCCGCTGATGAAGGAGTGCGGCAATCCGGAGTGCACGCGCGTCTATATCGACCGCTCGCGCGGCATGCGCCGGCACTGGTGCGGCATGGAGTCGTGCGGGAACAAGCTCAAGGCTCAGGCCTACCGTGCGCGCAAGAAGCAGGTACAGGCTCACCAGTTGGATTAGCGAAGCGTAGTGAACCTGTGGCAGAGTGCTACGCGCACGCCCGGCGCCCAGGCGACGTTGGGCACCCTCCTCGGTCGGGTCTTGCGGCCCGGTCGACCAGCGTCCGGAGGGACGTGCTACGCGGGCTGGCGGCTCCTGTCGTTGAGTACCAGAGCACGAAGGCGATTGGCTCCCAAGGCTGAGCAACGCTCAGACTCGCCAAGCCAGTCAGAGACGCTTCTGCCGCACGCTGACGTGGGTCTCCTGGCGCTCGCGCATCGGACGGGGGTTGGCAGGAGGCCGGTTCGCCGGGCGGGGGAGGGGATCGTCCTGCCCGCCGGTGGACCGGTCGTTGAGCCGGGCGGCTCGCGCGTCAACCGTGCCGCAGGGTGTCGGCCTCGACCACCGCTTCGGCGAACGCCTGCGGGGCCTCCTGGGGCACGTTGTGGCCGATCCCCTTCAGGGTCCGATGCGCGTAGGGGCCCGAGAACTTGTCCCGGTACATCGCACCGTCCCCGGCGGGTGTGAACGGATCGCGTTCACCGTCGAGGGTGACCGTCGGCACCCCGATCACGGGACCCTTGGCAAGCCGCTGCTCGAGGCCGTCGTAGCGCGGATCACCCGCCGCCAGCCCCAGCCGCCAGCGGTAGTTGTGGATCACGATGGCGACATAGTCCGGGTTGTCGAACGCGGCGGCGGTGCGGTCGAAGGTGGCGTCGTCGAAGTTCCAGGTCGGTGAGTTGAACTTCCAGACGAGCCGCGCCAGTTCGCGCCGGTACTGCTTGTTCTCCAGCCCGAGCCGGCCGCGTTCCGTGGAGAAGTAGTACTGGTACCACCACGCCCACTCGGCCTGGGGCGGCTGCGGCTGCTTGTTGGCCTCCCGGTTGGTGATCAGATACCCCGTCACGGAGACCAGCGCCTTGCAGCGCTCGGGCCACAGCGCCGCGATGATGTCGGCCGTCCGTGCCCCCCAGTCGTAGCCGGCGAGGACGGCCTTCTCGATCCTCAGCGCGTCCATCAGGGCGATGATGTCGAGGGCGACCACCGACTGCTGGGCGTCGCGGAAGGTCTTGCCGGACAGGAAGCGCGTCGTCCCGTGGCCGCGTAGATAAGGCACGATCACCCGGTAGCCCTTCGCCGCCAGCAGGGGCGCGACCGCGATGTAGCTGTGGATGTCGTAGGGCCAGCCGTGCAGCAGGATCACCGCGGGCCCGTGCGCGGGGCCGGCCTCGGCGTAACCGACGTCGAGAACGCCGGCCTTGATCTGCCGCAGTGCTCCGAATGAGGGATGCCCCCGGTTGGCGGCGGTGGGCCCCGACGCCGGCGTTCCGCCCGTTTTGGACTGTGCGGACGCCGTCGAGGACACCCCGGTCAGGGATGCCGCGACCGCGCCGGCGCCCGCGAGTCTGCCGAAGCTCCGCCTGCTGACCATGCGAGACCCCTTCTCCTCGGCTGTACGGCCGTCGCGGCCGTGTGAGCGGCGCCCCGTCCGCGTTCCGATCGCGGGATCCCGGTGTCCGCCATAGGCTCGTGGCACGACCCTGGCACTGTGGATATCACCTGTCAAACCGGTGATGTACGTACAGTAACCACTTGGAGCCGGGTTCGGCCGCAGATTCCGTGTGCAGGCTCATTCGCCTTCTGTCTGGGGATTCGCAGACCCTTCGCGGTGCGTCGCGCCGGCGTGGCTGTTCTGGGGTAGTGACGGTAACCACCTTGACCGGTGATCGACATTCCTGCCAGTATCGTCACCAGTCGAACCGGCAACGGTTCCTGCGGAGGAGAGCATCCCCATGGCACCGTGCACCACGAGGACCCGGACGAGTTCGGCCTCAGCGGTGCGCCGGCTCGAACCGAGCGGGGTCGACCCGCAGGCCACCGACGAACTCGGCGCCGCTGCCCACCAGTTGTGCCCGTACGCCCTGGCCACCCGGGGCGACATCCCGGTGACCGTCGTCTGAGCCGACGCGGCGACCGCCGGGGCGTCAGGCCCCGGCCCCGGCCCCGCCGGCCCGGTCAGAAACCGTGAGCCGGTCCGAGCGAGCAGAGGAGCACGAGATGACGCAGGAGAAGACGCACCTGCCGGACGCGACGGAGGCCGCGCGCCACGCACGCTTCGGAAAGCTGCCGGAGCGCATTCGCCTGGAGGACACGGTGGAGGAGCGGCCGGCGACGATCCCTGACCCGGCCAAGGACACCTACAACCCCGACGAATGGCTCGTGCGCACCTGCCTGTGAGCCCGGCGGCCGGCACCCAGCAGTGGCCGGCCGGCACCAATTCCCACCCATGAACGGGGATTCCCCATGACGATACCCAAGACCCTAAGGATCCTGACGGCGCTGGTGGGCGTGGTCGTGATCGGCTTCGGCTGCTACACACAGGTCTTCTGACGCGTTTCGGCGCCACCGGGCGGGACCCGGTCGGCGCCCTCTCCTTGGAGTCTCCATGAACGACAAGATCGCCCTGTCCACCTGGCCCACGCCACTGGAGCCGGCGCCTCGGCTGGCGGCGGCACTGGGACTGGGCGAGGACGACCTGTGGATCAAGCGGGACGACCTCATCGGCCTGGGAGGCGGCGGCAACAAGGTCCGCAAGCTGGAGCGGCTGCTCGCGGCCGCCCTCGCCGAGGGTGCGGACACACTGGTCACCACGGGTGCCCCGCAGAGCAACCACGCCCGTCTGACCGCGGCCGCCGGGGCCCGTCTCGGACTCGATGTCGTGCTGGTCCTGTCCGGTACGGCCGACAGCGCAGGGGGCGGCTCCGGGAACCTCGTGCTCGACAGCCTCTTCGGGGCGAGGGTCCACTGGGCCGGGGACGGCGCTCCCGGTGGCCTCGCCGAGGCCGCCAACGAGCTCTGCCTGCGGCTGCGCCGCGAGGGAGCCCGCCCGTATCTGATCCCGTTCGGCGGCTCGAGTCCCCTCGGAGCGAGGGGCTACGTCGACGGCGGCGAGGAACTGAGGGCCCAGCTGCCCGACCTCGCCCAGGTCGTGGTGGCACTGGGCTCCGGCGGCACGATGGCCGGGCTGATCGGCGCCCTGGAGGAGGAGCGCGTCCTCGGCGTGCACTGCGGCGCGGTCGCCGATCCGGCCGCCACCGTGGCCGGCCTCGCGACTGCCGTCACCGGCCGCACCGTGACGGCGGAGTCCCTGCGCATCCGCACCGATCAGGTGGGCGCCGGCTACGGAGTCCTGCACGAACCCGTCCTGCAGGCGATGCGGACGGCGGCGACCACCGAGGGCATCGTCCTGGACCCCGTCTACAGCGGTCGCGCCATGGCGGGACTGATCGCGGCCGTCAAGGACGGCGACATCCGTGCGGGCCGGCGCACCGTGTTCCTGCACACCGGCGGACTGCCCGGCCTGTACGGGCATGCCGAGACCGTGCGCCGCTCCGTCGCCGCACTGGACTCCCACGGGGCCGGCTGAGCTCCGCGCGGACCGGAAAGCGCTTCGGGCGTACGGGAACCGACTCCCGTACGCCCGAAGCTCATCGCCTCAGCGGCTGTGACGCCAGGTGATCTAGTAGATTGTCGCTGCTTAGTTTTGCCGTGTGGTTGGGTAGAGGTGGCGCAGTTTCACGCGGGCGTCGTCGGTGGTGAAGTGCCAGTCGACTTGGCGCTGGTCGCTGTTGGTCTGCTGCTGCCAGGCGGCGAGTTCGGCGTTGAGTACGGCGAGGTCGTCGATGCGGCGGTCCAGGCACTGGCGGGTGAGCGCGGAGAGCTCGATCTCGGCGATGTTGAGCCAGGAGCCGTGCTTGGGGGTGTGGTGGATCTCCAGGCGCTGTGCCAGCGTGAAGGCCTTCTGCGGGTCGAACGCCTCATAGAGCGAGGCGATGGTGTGGGTGTTGAGGTTGTCCATGACCAGCACGACCGTGTCGGCGTCGGGATAGTCCACGGTCAGCAGGTGTTCGACCTGGTGCGCCCAGTCGACCTTGGTCCGGCGGGGCTGGGCATCCACGCGTCGCCATCCGCGCAGCGGTTCAGCCCAGCAGAAGATCGAGCAGGTCCCCGAGCGGACGTACTCGTTGTCCTCGCGGCGGTCACGGCCGGGCCGCGGGGGGAGCGGATCGCGGACGTGGCCGAGCAACTGGTACGGCTTCTCGTCCATGCACACCACCGGACGCGCCGGGGCATAGGGCCGGGCATAGACGGCCAGCACGTCTTCCATCCGGGCCGCGAACTGGGCGTTTGCTCGTGGTGGGATGGTCCAGCACTTCTTCAGGTGAGGACGCAATTCCGTTTTTTTAAGACCCGGCCGATCGTGGAGTGGTCCAGGTTCGGGATGTCCTCGATCAGCGCCACGTGCCTCTCCAGCAGGCGCAGCGACCACCGGGCGTGGCCCTTGGGCGGCGTCGAGCAGGCCAGCGCGATCAGCCTCGCCTCGACCTCACCGGTCACCGGGGAGGGCACTGGGGGGCAGGCGCGTTCCTTCCGGCCGACCGTGGCCCACACATCGCCACCGGTCTCCGCGTACCGCTTCGAGACCAGCCGGACCGACTCGCACGAAACCCCGACCCGCTCCGCGATCACCACCCGTGGATCAACCTCCCCGACCGCGGTATCCAGCGCGAGCAACACCCGCGCCCGCCTGATCATCGACGCGCTACGGACTCCCGTCGTGGTCACCCGCACCAACGCCTGACGATCCTCAGCACTCAAGGCAACCGGATACTTCTTCCGTGACGACACGGCACCCCCAGCCGATGTGAAGCGACGAGGGAAGACTGCCCGACCGCCAACTCCACCAACCAGAACCGTACTTAGCCGCGACAATCTACTAGCCCTCGTTCTTCTCGACCACGACCTTCTCCGGGCGCGGCGCCACCGCCCCGTTGAGGCCCGCCGATCCGCCCGCCGGCGCCCCGTTGCCGTTCATGGAGGACAGCAGCTGACGCGCGAGGCCCAGACCGGTGCCGCCCATGGTCAGCGCCTTGGCGAACATCTCGGCCATGCCGTCGGCGCCGTTGAGCAGCACCATGTTGTCGACATTGCCGAAGGCGGACGCGCCCGCCCGCACGATCTCCGGCCAGTTCTCGGCGAGTTGCTGCGCCACGACGGCTTCCTGGTTCTCCGCGAGGGCAGCGGCGCGTGCCTTGATGGCCTCCGCCTCCGCGAGACCCTGGGCCTTCGTGGCCTCGGCCCCCGCCAGACCCTTGGCCTGCGCGGCGGCAGCCTCCGCCTCACCGGTGGCACGGGTCGCCGCCGCCGTGGCCGCACCCCGCGTCTTGGTGGCCTCGGCCTCCGCGCCCGCGGCCGTCTTGACCCGGGTCGCCTCGGCGGCCGCCGCCAGCTCGGTCTCCTTCGCCTTGGCCTGCGCCGCCGAGATCCGTGCGTCACGCTCGGCCTCCGCCAGCGTGCGCTTCTCGTACGCCTTCGCGTCCGCCGGCTTGCGCACGTCCGCCTGGAGCTGCTGTTCGCGCCGTTGCGCCTCCAGCTCGGCCACCCGGGTCTCCTGCACCACGACCTCCTGCCGGGCCCCGGCGTCGGCGAGCGGACCGGCCTGCCGTGCCTTGGCGGCCGCCTTGTCGCGCTCGGCCTGGTAACCGGCCTGCAGGATCTCGCTGTCCCGGGTCGCCTCTGCCATCCGCGCGTAGGACTGCTGCTCCGCCTCGGTGGCGAGCCGGTTCGCCTCCGCCTGCGCGATGCGCGCGTCCCGCTGCACGGCCGCGGCGTGCGGCATGGCGAGGTTCTGGATGTAGCCGGTCGGGTCCTCGATCTCATGGATCTGCAGCGAGTCGACGATCAAGCCGAGCTTCTCCATCTCCGTGCCGCAGGCGGCCCGGGTCTGACCGGTGAGCTTCTCCCGGTCGCGGATCATGTCCTCGACCGTCAACCCGCCCACGATGGACCGCAGATGACCCGCGAACACGTTGTGCACCCGCTCCGACATCAGCTTCTGCTGATCGAGGAAGCGCCGCGCCGCGTTGGCGACCGACACGAAGTCGTCGCCGACCTTGAAGATGACCACACCCCGCACCTTCAGCGGAATGCCCTGCTGCGTCACGCAATCCACGTGCAGTTCGGTCTCGTTGAGGTCGAGCGAGAGCTTGCGCACCGCCTGCACACCCGGCAGCACCAGCGTGCCGCGCCCCGTGACGATGCGAAAGCCCATTCCTTCCTCGAGACCCTCGGTCCGATGCTTCGAACCGGAAATGATCAACGCTTCGTTGGGCTCCGCGACACGCCACATGAGCCTGAAGACCACAACGATGAAGACCAGCACGAGGACGGCAGCCCCCGCGACGACGCCGATGACCATCGGCAAACGCCCCCTTTGCCTGGTGCCGGGTTTCGGCACCGAACGAACGGAGTGTGCGCCTGCGCAAGACCGTAATGAAGACGCTGACGGATCCTTGTCACATTCTTGACAGGCACGCCGCTCCAGTTGCGGTCGTACGGGCTCAACTGCCGTACGCGGCCTCGACGTAGACGGTCCGCGGCGGGAGGTAGTCCACCACCATCACCACCGTGCCCGGTTCGAGACGGCCCCGCCCGTCGGCTGGATACGCGAGGAAGTGCTCGGCGCCGCCGCGCACACGGACGATCACCTCGCCGACCAGCCCGGGACCGACGGTACCGGTGACCCGCCCCATCAAGCCCACCATCGACGCATCGTCCATGGTCACAGCGTACGGCCCGAACGCGCCTTACGCCGCCTGCGCGTTCGGGGCGCCTTCGGACGGCGGCCACGACTCGTGCCATGCGAGGTCCGCCTCCAACTGGGCCGCCAGGGACACCAGTAGCGGCTCGCTGTCGGCCGGGCCGAGCAGTTGGGCGCCCACCGGCAGCCCTCCGTCGACGAAGCCCGCCGGGACGTTCACGCCGGGCCAGCCCAGCACGTTCCACGGCCAGGCATACGGGCAGGCCGCGATCATCGCGCGGTCGGTGTTCCAGCCGTTCATCTGGGCGAGCGTTCCGATACGCGGCGGGGGAGCGGCGGTCGTCGGCGCGAGGATGACGTCGTACGTGGCGAAGAGCGCCCCCACACGCCGGTGCAGCGCCGCCTCTGCCCGGCGTGCCACGCGCAGCGGCGCCCCGCCGAGCAGCCTGCCCAGGCGGGCGGCGTCCCGGGTGCGCCGGTCGAGCAGATCCGGGTGCGGCACGTCCCGCACCCGCTCGGCGATGCCCGCGGTGGCACGCGGCACGAAGGCGAGCCCGATCTGTCCGTAGCGCGGCTCCGCCTCCTCGACCACGTGGCCCAGCGCGGCGAGCCGTTCGGCGAGCGCGCGGACCCGTTCCCGGACGCGGGGGTCGAGTTGGGTGGGCAGCGCGGTGAAGGGCGCCTTCAGCGAGAGCGCGATGCGCAGCCGGCCCGGGTCGCGCCCCACCGCGGCCGAGACGTCGAGCGCCTGCGGGCGGTGCAGATCGCCGTCGTGGTTGCCGCTCGCCGCGTCCAGGAGCAACGCCGCGTCCGCGACCGTACGGGCGAGTGTGCCGTTGACCGTGATGCCGTGGAACGACTCGGGGCGGGGCCAGGTCGAGATCCGGCCGCGCTGCGGCTTGATGCCGACCAGATGCGTCCAGGCGGCCGGGATGCGGATCGACCCGGCGCCGTCCGAGCCCAGCGCCGCCGGCACCAGGCCGGCCGACACCGCCGCCGCGGAACCGCCGGAGGAACCGCCCGGGGTATGGCCGAGGTGCCAGGGGTTGCGGGTGGCGCCGAAGGCCGGCCCCTCGGTGAAGGGCCACTGCCCCAGCTCACAGGTGTTGGTCTTGCCGACGATCACGGCCCCGGCCGCCCGCAGTCGCCGCACCGCTTCGCTGTCCTCGGCCATCGGCGGGAACTCGCCCGGGCAACCGAACGCGGTCGGCGCGCCCGCCACGTCCATGTCGTCCTTGACGGCCACCGGCACGCCGAGCAGCGGTCGCCGCACCCCGGCCGCCAGTTGCTTGTCGGCCGCCTCGGCCTCGGCCGGCGCGGCCTCGCCGCGCACCAGCCGGAAGGCGTTGACCGAGGGCTGTGCCGCCGCGATCCGGTCGAGCGCGCGCTCCACCAGCTCACGGGAGGTCACCTCGCCCGCGGCGAGCGCGCGGGCGCTTGCGGCCAGCCCGTCAGTACGGTCGGAAGCCATACGGGACACCTCCGCGAGTCCATGGTCTACCGAACGGTAACCTGTCACTGCGTCACTCGGGCGGAAACGTGCAACTTCCCTTGCGGGGACGGATGTTGTAGCCCGTTTCGCCCCCTGGAAGCGGTCGCCCGCAGCCGTTCTGCAAGGATGCGTGCCTCATGGTGCAGATACCGGAACAGCCCGTCCCGTCGTCGCCCGTGCCGTCCGCCGCGCCGACGAGCGCCGATGTGGCGCGACTGGCCGGTGTCTCCCGGGCCACCGTCTCGTACGTCCTGAACAACACCAGCGCCGTACGCATCAGCGAACCGACACGCCGCCGTGTGCACGAGGCCGCCGAGGAGCTGGGGTACGTTCCGCACGCCGCCGCCCGCAGCCTGCGCGCCGGGCACAGCCGGATGGTGCTCATGCCCTCCCCGAACGTGCCCGTGGGCCCGCTCTACAGCCAGTTCTTCAACGAACTGCAGTGGGCCCTCAGCCATTTCGACTACACGGTGGTCCAGTACGGCAGCGTCGGCCTGGGCGGCGACGAGGCCGCCAGGGCGTGGGCCGAACTGCGGCCCGTCGCCGTCATCGTGCCCGGTGGCGGCCTCGGCCCCCGGGGTGTGCGCGTCCTCAAGCGCTCCGGCGCACGCGCCGTCGTCACCCTCGGCCCCGAACCCGTCGAGGGCGCCCACGCGCTGCTCCTGGACCACGGTGGGGTCGGCCACAGCGCAGGGGTTCACCTGCTGGCCGGGGGACGCCGCCGCGTCGGGGTGGTCGTCCCGCGGGAGCCGGGTCTCGAGTTCTTCTCCAAGGCACGGCTGGACGGGGTCCGCAGGGCTCTGCGGGGCACCGGGGCGACCGTCACCGAGCTGCCGCTCGCCTACGAGGAGGAGGCGGCCGCCGGGCTCGCCGCGCGGTGGCGTTCGCTGGGCCTGGACGCCGTGTTCGCGTACAACGACGAGTACGCGATGCTGCTGATGCGCGCGCTGCAGGACGAGGGCGTGGACATCCCTGCGGAGACGGCCGTGGTGGGCGCGGACGACCTGATGCTGGGGCGGCTGCTGCGGCCCCGGCTGAGCACGGTCCATATCGAACTGCCGTCCGGACACCATCTCGCCGAGCTGGTCGACCGGGTCGTGCGCGATCCTGGGAGTGTGCCGGAGGTGCACGAGGTGCTCGGGGCGCGCGTCGTGCACCGGGAATCCAGCTGACCATCGACGCGTGGCATACGGTCGCGGTGGCAGCGACCGGCGGCGGACCCGCCGGGCCGTCGCCGGGTTCCCGAGCCGGCCGCCCCTGGCACGGGACTCCGTTGGTGCCGCAGTCCCGCCCGGTGACCGATGGGAGAGCCGTGATGCCGCTCGACCCCCAGACCTGGCAGCCCCACCGGCTGACCGGCGCCGAGTACGCCGTCACCGAGCCCGCCACGGGTGACACGCTCGCCACCGTGACCCTCGCGTCCGAACAGGACGTCGAGTCCGTGGCCGGCCTCGCCCGTACGGCCCAGCGGTCCTGGGCCGACGCCCCGCACTCCGTCCGCGCCGCCGTGCTCCGCAGAGCGGGTGACCTGTTCGCCGCGGACTCCGGAGAACTGCGCGACTGGATCGTCCGCGAGTCCGGTTCGGTCCCGGACAAGGCGGCCCTCGAGCTGCACGTCGCCGCGCAGGAGTGCTATGAGGCAGCGGCGCTGGCCTCCCGCCCCACGGGCCGGGTCCTGCCGTCCGAGGCGCCCCGGCTGTCGTACACCCGGCGGGTCCCCGTCGGAGTGGTGGGCGTGATCGCGCCGTTCGACTTCCCGCTGCTCCTCGCCGTCCGTTCCGTCGCACCGGCACTCGCGCTGGGCAACGCCGTCGTGCTCAAGCCGGACCCCCGCACCGCCGTCTGCGGCGGCCAGTCGCTGGGGGCCGTCCTCGCCGAGGCCGGGCTGCCCGAGGACCTGCTGCACGTGCTTCCCGGTGGACGCGATGTGGGTCAGGAAATGGTCGCCGACCCCCGTATCCCGGTGATCTCCTTCACCGGGTCGACCGCATCGGGCCGCGCCGTCGCGGAGGCCGCCGGACGCCATCTGAAGCGCGTCCACCTGGAACTCGGGGGCAACTCGGCGCTGATCGTCCTGGAGGACGCCGACCTCGACGCCGTGATCGCCACGGCTGCCTGGGGATCGTTCTTCCACCAGGGCCAGAGCTGCATGACGACGGGCCGCCACCTCGTTCACACCTCGCTGTACGACGAGTACGTCGAGCGGCTAGCGGCCCGCGCCGACTTCCTTGTCGTCGGGGACCCGTACCGCGAACAGGTGCATCTCGGCCCGCTCATCGACCGCGCCCAACTGGAGCGCGTCCAGGGCCTGGTCGAGGCGAGCCGGGCTCGCGGTGCGCAGCTCGCGGCGGGCGGCACCCACCGCGGCCTGTTCTACCGGCCGACGGTGCTGGCGGGCGCCGGCGACTCCACACCCGCCTACACGGAAGAGGTCTTCGGGCCGGTCGCGCCCGTGCGCCCCTTCCACACACCGGAAGAGGCCGCCGTCCTCGCGTCCGCGGGACCCTACGGCCTCTCCCTGGGAATCGTCACCCGGGACACCGCGCGCGGCCTCGAACTGGCCGAGCGCATCCCCACGGGCACCGCCCACATCAACGACCAGACCGTCAACGAAGAGGCGGTCGCCCCGTTCGGTGGCATCGCAGCATCCGGTACCGGCGCCCGCCTCGGCGGCGAGGCCGATCTGGCGGCCTTCACCGAACTGCGCTGGACGACGGTACGCCGTGAGGTGGCGAGGTACCCCTTCTAGGGGTCACTCCCCGTTCTGCTCGGCGTTCGCCTGCTGCGCGGCGACCGCCTTGCGGACCTCGTCCATGTCCAGCTTGCGGGCCTGCCCGATGACGTCGTCGAGGGCGGCCTGCGGCAGGGCGCCCGGCTGAGCGAACACCGCGACCCGGTCGCGGACGATCATCAGCGTCGGGATCGACTGGATGCCGAAGGCCGCCGCCAGCTCGGGCTGCGCCTCGGTGTCCACCTTGCCGAACACCAGGTCCGGGTTGTCCGTCGCCGCCTTCTCGTAGACGGGGGCGAACTGACCGCACGGCCCGCACCAGGACGCCCAGAAGTCGATCAGGACGAAGTCGTTGTCCTGGACCGTCTGGTCGAAGTTCTCCTTGGTGAGCTCCACAGTGCTGCTCATCGCGATTTCCCTCTTCCTGGTGTCGGGGCTGAGCCGCTGTCCACAACGGCGACACGGGGGCATGTATTCCGCGCGCGTACCCATGTGGCCACGGCGCACACCAACAACCACACTGGGCCCATGACGGAAACGGAATCCATCGCCTACGACGTAGTGGTGCTCGGTGCCGGGCCCGTGGGGGAGAACGTCGCCGACCGCACGCGTGCGGCCGGCCTCTCCACCGCGGTCGTGGAGAGCGAACTGGTCGGCGGCGAATGCTCGTACTGGGCGTGCATGCCCAGTAAGGCCCTGCTGCGCCCGGTCATCGCCCGCGCCGACGCCCGCCGCGTCCCCGGCCTCGCCCCGCTCGCCGCAGGTCCCCTCGACGCGCCCGCGGTCCTGGCCCACCGCGACTACGAGACCTCGAACTGGAAGGACGACGGCCAGGTCGCCTGGCTGGAGGGCATCGGTGCCGACCTGTACCGGGGCCAGGGGCGCCTCGCCGGGCCCCGCACGGTCACGGTGACCTGGCCGGACGGCGAGCAGAAGGTGCTCACCGCCCGGCACGCGGTCGCCGTGTGCACCGGAAGCCGGGCCCTGCTGCCCGACCTGCCGGGCGTCGCCGAGGTGAACCCCTGGACGAGCCGCGAGGCGACGAGCGCGAAGGCCGCGCCCGGCCGGCTGATCGTCGTGGGCGGCGGAGTGGTCGCCACCGAGATGGCCACGGCGTGGCAGGCCCTCGGCTCCGAGGTGACCGTGCTGGTCCGCGGCAAGGGCCTGCTGCCCCGCATGGAGCCCTTCGCCGGCGAACTGGTCGCCCAGTCGCTCGCGGAGGCCGGTGTGGACGTGCGCACCGGCACCTCGGTGGAGTCGGTGCGGCGCGAGGGCGGCACCCTGGTGGTCGTCACGGACGCCGGCGACCGTCTCGAGGCCGACGAGATCCTCTTCGCCACCGGCCGTGCCCCGCGGACCGAGGACATCGGCCTGGAGACCATCGGCCTGGAACCCGGCTCCTGGCTGCAGGTCGACGACACGCTCCGGGTGACGGACAGTGAGTGGCTGTACGCGGTGGGCGACGTCAACCACCGTGCGCTCCTCACCCACCAGGGCAAGTACCAGGCGCGCATCGCGGGTGCGGCCATCGCGGCGCGCGCGGCGGGCGTCCCGCTGCTGGAGACCGACGCCTGGGGCGCTCATTCCGCGACCGCCGACCACGCGGCGGTCCCGCAGGTCGTCTTCACCGACCCGGAGGCGGCCGCCGTGGGCCTGTCCCTGGCCGAGGCGGAGCAGGCGAGCCGCCGGGTCCGCGCCGTCGACGTCGAACTGTCGTCGGTGGCCGGGGCGGGCCTGTACGCCGACGGCTACCGCGGGCGCGCCCGCATGATCGTCGACCTGGACAGCGAGACCCTGGTCGGCGTCACGTTCGTCGGCCCCGGCGTCGGTGAACTGATCCACTCCGCGAGCATCGCGGTGGCCGGCGAGGTGCCGGTCGACCGTCTGTGGCATGCGGTGCCGTCGTACCCGACGATCAGTGAGGTGTGGCTCCGCCTGCTGGAGGCGTACCGGGGGTGACGCCGACGGGAACCACCCGGCCCAGGGAGCGGTGACCGCCCGAACGGCCGCCGGTGGGGTCATCCCGACACCCTTGAGAGGAAAGGCGGCCGCGGCCCATGAAGTACGCCGCGGGCGCCGTTCTCGTCGTGGGCCGGCTCAGCCGGGCAGGGTGAAACCCAGTTCCGCCGCGGCCCGTTCGGGCGTCGGCTGCGCCCAGCGTGCCGCCACCGCCTCGTTGGACGACAGCGAGCGGGGCTCCGCACGGTCCAGATAGAGCGTGCCGTCCAGATGGTCTGTCTCGTGCTGGACGATGCGCGCCGGCCAGCCCGAGAACTCCTCGTCCACCGCGGCCCCGTGCTCGTCCAGCGCCCGCAGCCGTACCCGGGCGTGCCGGGCCACCACGGCCTGCCAGCCCGGAATGCTCAGGCAGCCCTCGAAGAAAGCCGCACGTCCGGTGCCGACGGCCTCGTACGACGGGTTGACGAGCACCCGGAAGGGCTGCGGCACCCGTCCGCGCGCGAGCCGGACCTCCTCGGGCACGGGTGCCGGATCCTCGACGACCGCGATGCGCAACGGCACTCCGACCTGTGGCGCGGCGAGCCCGACCCCGGGCGCCGCGTGCATCGTCTCGCGCAGAGCCTCGATGAAGCGGGCGAGGAGCGCGGGTGGCAACTGCCCGTGGAAGGGCTCGGCGCCAAGGCGCAGCACCGGATGGCCGACGGCGACGATCGGCAACGGGCCACCGGCGGCGAGGAGTTCCTCGACCCGCTCGGCGACCGGGCGGTCATGCGGGTGGGTGCGGTCGACTTCGGGTGTCATCCTCCGATCTTCGCAGGCGACGGTGCGTACAACCGTCGGGCGACCGAAGGAGTCTCACGTTCGGAGCCGCCGTAGTGGGGGGCAACGGTTCTTGTGCCTCGACGCGAGAAGGCGTCGGGCGCAGGGCTGCGTTTCCATCGGTCGGGGGGACGCATCGTGATGGTGGCAACGTTCCGCATCGTCGCGGGCCGCGTGGAGCCGTGTGGCCCCTTCAGGGTGGGCCGTCCTCCCGAGACCCTGCCATTCGCAGGCTGCCCGCAATCCGACTGCCTGTCGGGTCGCCACCAGGACGGGAATCCCTCAGCTCAGGAGCCCTTACGTGCGTAGCAAGCGACTCACCGGAAGAAGCCGGACATCCGCCACGGCCGCAGCGGCCGTACTGCTGACGATCGGCGCCACGATCACCGCGACGACACCGTTCGCCACCGCCGCGCCCGCGGCCGTGGCCCACGACGACTTCAACGGCGACGGCTACCCCGACCTCGTCGTCTCCGCTCCCGGCGGCACCGTCAGCACCAAGAAGGGCGCCGGGTACATCGCCGTCCTGTACGGCTCGGCCGGCGGTATCTCCGCCGCGCGGAGGGCGACGTTCAGTCTGAGCACCCCCGGCATACAAGGTCTCGCCCAGGCCGACGACAACTTCGGCAAGTCGACCGCGTCCGGTGACCTGGACGGCGACGGCTATGCCGATCTCGTCGTCGGAATCCCCGGCAAGGACATCGGCGCGGCCACGAACGCGGGCGCCGCGACCGTGCTGTTCGGCTCCAGGACCGGGCTGCACGGCGCGGACAGCCTCTGGCTCCAGGACGACGGCCCGACGGCGCAGGGCCGTTTCGCCATGGGCCTGGCCACCGGCCGGTTCACCGGCTCCGGCACCCAGCTCGCCGTCATGACCGGCGGCGATGTGTGGACCTACCACAGCGACGTCACGGCTGGCGTCAGGCATCTGGCCCCGGCGGACCGCTCCTCCTGGTCGTGGGAAGAGGACTACAGGCCCGCAGGCCTGACTTCGGGCGACTACGACAAGGACGGTGCCGACGACCTGGTCGTGCTCGGCACCCAGATCATCGAAGAGAGCCTCTACCCCGTCGAGTCGCACGGTGCGGCCCGGTATCTGCGCGGCGGCCCCGACGGACTGGCGTGGGGCGGCTACGTGACCGGGGGCGCGACAGGTGCGTCCGGCGACATCGACAAGGACGGCTACACCGACCTCGTCGTGGGGTCGCCCGCCGACCGCGACGAGCTGAACGGCGTCCTGCTCGACGGCGGCGCGGTCCGCGTCCACCTCGGTGGACCCGACGGCCTTGCCAACACCGGCCCTGACTTCCAGGTCTGGACACAGAATTCACCCGGTGTCCCCGGCACCGAGCAGTTCGGCGACCGCTTCGGCGGCGCTGTCGGCGTCGGTGACATCGACGGCGACGGCTACGCCGATGCCACGATCGGCGCACCTGGCAACGACGTCGGCGGCGCCACCGACGCGGGCACCGTCTGGGTCATGCGCGGCTCGGCCACCGGCCTGACCGCCACCGGAAGCAAGACCATCAGTCAGGACATCTCGTCCGTCCCCGGCGCCGCCGAGAAGGCCGACCAGTTCGGCAGCGCCCTCCGCCTCATCGACCCCGATCGCAACGGAAAGGCCGGCCTGGTCGCCGGCGCCCCCGGTGAGGACACGAACGACGGCGGCGCCTGGGTCCTCTCCGGGACCGGCAGCGGTCTGGCCACCAGCGGCTCGTGGTGGTTCAACGGCGCCACCCTCGGTGCCCCGTCCTCGGACGCCCGCGTCGGCGAGACCTTCGCCCCGTAGCCGTCGCGCCGCGGTTTCACGGCCCCTCCGGTCTTCGCGGCATCTCGCCATCAGGCGGGACTCGAGGGCCGCGGATCGGGACCGCCGCGGCCCATGGTCCTCAGCCTGCACACGGCGACGAGCCGGTGGGGCCAGGAGACCCTGTGCACGCAGGACGGCCCGTGCCCGAGAGAACCGGGCACGGGCCGTCGATGTGCGGGTGCGGTGCCGGGGCTCACGCCTCGGCGAAGTCGCCCGAGAGCGCCGAGGCGAGACGCAGGTGCGGCTCGGCCTCGCTGTCGCGACCCTGGCGCTGGAGGGTGCGCCCCAGCAGCAGCCGGGCGTAGTGCTCCACCGGGTCGCGCTCCACGATGACGTTCAACTCGGCCTCGGCGCGGCGCAGTTGGGCCGAGTGGTAGTAGGCACGCGCCAGCAGCAGCCGCGGCCCCGTCTGCTCCGGAACCTCGTCGACCAGTCCCTCCAGGACCCGCGCCGCCGCGTAGTAGTCCTTGGCGTCGAAGAACATCTGCGCGCGCTCCCAGCGCTCGGCGGGCGCTCCGTGGTCGTAGTACGTCGTCTCCACTCAAGACCTCCTTACGGCGTCGACAACGGACCCTGATCGTTGAATATTCCACGACCTGGAGTGAGGGGCCGAACCGGCGGTTATGCGACGGCCAGCTCGGCGTTCGCGCGCTCGAGGATCACGGTCAGCACGCGCCCGCCGGCCTCCAGGTCCTCCCGGGGGAGGTCCGCGTAGAGCCGGGAGGCGATCTCCCCGCCGGCGGACTGGATGCTCTCGATCAGCTCCCGGCCGCTGTCCGTGAGTGACACCTGGTCGCCGGAGGAAGCCTCCAGCGCCCGGCCGGCGACGAGCTCCTCGATGTCGGACCGGACCGACTGCTCGTCCACGATCTTGAGGGAGCCGACCACCAGGGCGACGAGAGAGGCACGCTCCAGCCGCCCGCCGTCGTTCGCGAGGGTCCGCAGCACCGACGACTGGGTGAACGTGGTGCCGGTGCGGGCGAGGACACGCTCCAGCAGTGCGCGGGCGGCGTAGTGCGTGAGACCTATGAGCTGGCTGTTGACGACGGGAGTGGGGTTGGTCATGACTGCTCCTGTTCGCTGTCGTTGCCTTCGGTGTGCTGCGGACCGGGGCTGTCGGCGCCGCCCCCGGCGGCCGACGGGTCGAGCGGTGCGTCGAGCAGGATCCGCAGCGCCTGTACGAAGTCCTCGGTGCGGGCGCTGTCGCGGCCGCCCAGGGGCTGGAGGAACTGTTCGTGCAGCCGCTGGACCACCTCGATCGCCTGACGGGCGACATCCCGCCCGTGTGCGGTGAGCGAGAGCTGCACGGCCCGGGGGTCCGCCGGGTCCCTGACGCGGTCGACGAGACCGGCGGCTTCCAGGGTGCGGGCCAGTTTGGAGACGTACAGCGCTTCGAGGCCGGTGTGGTCGGCGAGCTGCCGCTGGCTGGGCCGCCGCCCGGCGCGGTGCATGCCGAACAGCGTCGCGACCAGCGCGTACTGAGCATGTGTCAGGCCCAGGGGTGCCACGACCCGGTCGACGGCCACGCGCCACTTCGTCGAGAGCCGCCAGACGAGGAATCCGGGCGTCGCGCCCTGGGGAGTCGCATTCACGGTCCATACTGTACATGGCTACTATCGCCTTGGCTACTATCGCACGGGATGTACATCCGATCCGGGATCTCCGCACCGTCAACCTGGCGCCACGTTCGATTCAAGAGCGCCCTCAAGCGCGCGTGGATGGCCTGACGCGGGCCTGTGCGCGGGGCTAGGTTGTGCGGCATGAGCAATGTCGATCGCGAAGCGGTGCCCGCCGTGTGCGGTGGCCGCGGGTTCGTGGTGGCGGAGCCGGTGCGTGAGCTTCTCAGCCCGCGCCGGGTCCGGCTCGGCGAGTCCACGGAAGTCCGCCGCCTGCTGCCCAACCTGGGCCGGCGCATGGTGGGGGCGTGGTGCTTCGTCGATCACTACGGCCCGGACGACATCGCCGACGAGCCCGGGATGCAGGTCCCGCCCCATCCGCACATGGGGCTGCAGACGGTGAGCTGGCTGCACGAGGGCGAGGTGCTGCACCGCGACTCGACGGGCAGTCTGCAGACCATCCGGCCGCGCCAGTTGGGACTGATGACGTCGGGCCGGGCCATCAGCCACTCCGAGGAGAGCCCGAAGCCGCACGCACGCTTCCTGCACGGTGCGCAGCTGTGGGTCGCCCTGCCGGACAGCCACCGGCACACCGAGCCGCGCTTCGAGTACCACCCCGACCTGCCCGAGGTGACCGCACCCGGCCTCGACGCCACGCTGATCCTGGGCGAGCTGGCCGGAGTGGCGTCGCCCGGTACGACGTACACGCCCGTCGTTGGCGCCGACCTGACCCTGACGCGCGGTGCCGACGTACGCCTCCCGCTGGAGGCGGACTTCGAGTACGCGGTCCTGTCGATGTCCGGCGAGGCCCATGTCGACGGCGTCCCGGTGCTGCCCGGGTCGATGCTCTACCTGGGTTGCGGCCGCGTCGAACTCCCCCTGCGCGCGGAGTCGGACGCGAGCCTGATGCTCCTGGGCGGCGAGCCGTTCGAGGAAGAGCTGATCATGTGGTGGAACTTCATCGGCCGGACGCAGGAGGACATCGCGCAGGCCCGGACCGACTGGACGACGGGTTCGCGGTTCGGCGAGGTGAAGGGGTACGACGGTGACCCGCTGCCCGCGCCGGACCTGCCGCCCGTGCCGCTGAAGCCGCGGGGCAGGGCGCGCTGACCGGGTGACGGGCTGGGTGATGGCTCTACGAAGGGTCAGGGGAGCGTGCCGTACCCGAGGGGTGTCGACGCTTGCCGAGGCCTCCCGGGCTCATGTGGGGCATATCTCGTCACAGTGACATATCCGCATGTCAGCGCATCGGAATTACCCCTTCCGGGTGCTCCTGGCAGGCCCTCGAAGGGCGGGCGGAACAGTCCGTGTCCATCCTCGTATTAAAATCGTCCGCTTGTTTGGAGCTGGACCGGAAGATCCCCAGGCGTCCCTGCGGGCCCACCAGCGCCCCGGAGCACTCCGGGTACGACCGTGAGGACCCGATGGCAGCCCTCCAGCAAGGCCCCGCACGTGCGCTGTCCGACCAGGAGATGCACGCAGAGTTCGGCGACCGCGCGCGCTTCGGCGCCGCCCCCGCCGCCTCGCCGCGGACGCTCGTGGACGTCCTCGACGCCTCGGTACGGGCGCACCCCGACGAGCCGGCCCTCGACGACGGCCACCGCTGCCTGACCTACCGCGCCCTGGCCCTCGAGGTGGAGGCCCTGCGGCGGCGCCTGGCCGGCGCGGGCGTCGGCCTCGGCGACCGGGTCGGCGTGCGCGTGCCGTCCGGCACCAACGACCTGTATGTGGCGATCCTGGGCGTGCTCGCGGCGGGCGCCGCCTACGTTCCGGTGGACGCCGAGGATCCGGACGAGCGGGCCGAGCTGGTGTTCGGGGAGGCACAGGTGCGCGCGGTCGTCGGCGCCGGGCACCAGATCACCGTCCACAGCGCGTCCGACATCCCCGCCGCCCGCCCGGGCGCCGAGCACGACGCCTGGATCATCTTCACATCCGGCTCCACCGGCAAGCCCAAGGGCGTCGCCGTCACCCACCGCAGCGCCGCGGCGTTCGTGGACGCCGAGGCGGACCTGTTCCTGGCGGAGGAGCCGATCGGGCCCGGCGACCGGGTCATGGCGGGCCTGTCCGTGGCCTTCGACGCCTCCTGCGAGGAGATGTGGCTGGCCTGGCGGTACGGGGCCTGCCTGGTACCCGTGCCGCGCTCGCGGGTCAGGAGTGGGGCCGACCTCGGTCCGTGGCTCGTCGAGCAGGAGATCACCGTCGTCTCGACCGTCCCGACCCTGGCCGCGCTCTGGGAACCCGAGACCCTGAACGACGTCCGCCTGCTGATCTTCGGCGGCGAGGCCTGCCCGCCCGAACTGGCGCAGCGGCTGGTCACCGAGGGACGCGAGGTCTGGAACACCTACGGGCCCACCGAGGCGACCGTGGTGGCCTGCGCCTCACTGCTCACCGGCGAGGAGCCGATCCGGATCGGACTGCCGCTGAACGGCTGGGAACTGGCCGTCGTGGACGACTCCGAGCAGCCGGTGGCGATGGGCGAGAGCGGTCAGCTGGTGATCGGCGGTACCGGGCTCGCCCGGTACCTCGACGCCGAGAAGGACGCGGAGAAGTACGCGCCTCTCGAGTCCCTCGGCTGGGAGCGCGCCTATCGCAGCGGGGACCTCGTGCTGGCCGAGCCCGAGGGGCTGGTCTTCCTCGGGCGCGCCGACGAGCAGATCAAGCTCGGCGGGCGGCGGATCGAACTCGGCGAGGTGGACGCCGCGCTGCAGGCCCTGCCCGGCGTGGCCGGCGCAGCAGCCGCCGTACGGACCGCGCGCAGCGGCAACCAGCTCCTCGTCGGATACATCGTCACCCAGGAGGGGTGGGACCACTCGGCCGCGGTCGAGAAACTGCGTGCCGAACTGCCCGCGGCCCTGGTCCCGCTGCTCGCGCCCGTCGGCGAACTGCCGACCCGCACGTCCGGCAAGGTCGACCGGAACGCGCTGCCCTGGCCGCTGGAGGGCCAGGAGGGTCCCTTCGCCCAGCTGTACGGCACCGAGGCGTGGCTGGCCGAGCAGTGGACCGAGGTCCTCGGCATCCCGGTGGCCGACGCGTCCGACGACTTCTTCGCGATCGGCGGCGGCAGCCTCGCCGCCGCACAGCTCACCACCCGGCTGCGCACCCGCTACCCGACCGCGGCCGTCCTCGACATCTACCAGCACCCGACGCTGCGCAAGCTCGCCCGTCATCTGGAGGAGTCGGCGCAGGACGACGCCGCGGAGCGTGTGATCGCCCCGGTGCCCCTGCGCGCCAGGATCCTGCAAATCCTCCTGCTGGTCCCCCTGTTCACGGTGTTCGGGCTGCGCTGGACCGTGGCCCTGGCCGCACTCGGGAACGTGCTTCACTGGTTCGGTCCGTATCCGTGGGCGCCGGTGACCTCGTGGTGGGCCGTGGCCGCCGGGGCAGTGTTGTTCCACAGCGCGCCGGGGCGGCTCGCCATCGGCGCGGGCGGGGCCCGGCTGCTCCTGCGGGGCGTCAAGCCCGGCCGCTACTTGCGCGGCGGGGGTGTACATCTGCGGTTGTGGGCGGCGGAACGGCTCGCCGACTTCAGTGGGGCGACCTCGCTGACGGGCTCGTGGCTGGAGCGCTACGCGCGGGCGCTCGGCGCCAAGGTCGGCCCTGACGTGGACCTGCACTCGCTGCCGCCGGTGACCGGCATGCTCAAGCTGGGCCGGGGAGCAGCCGTCGAGTCCGAGGTGGATCTGGCGGGCTACTGGCTGGACGGCGACCGGCTGGAGATCGGCCCGGTCAAGGTGGGCGCGCACGCCGTGGTCGGCACGCGCAGCATGCTCTTCCCGGGCGCACGGGTCGGCAAGCGGGCCGAGGTGGCGCCCGGCTCGGCCGTCACGGGCCAGATCCCGACCGGTCAGCGCTGGGCGGGCGCACCCGCCGTCAAACTCGGCAAGGCCAAACGCAACTGGCCCAAGGAGCGGCCCGGGCGCAGCGTCTGGTGGCGGGCGATGTACGGCGTCAGCGGCTCCGCGCTGACCGCCCTCCCGGTTCCGGCGGGGGCGGCCGCACTCCTCGTGGCACACCCGTTCGTGGACCCGGCCGCCGGACTCGGCGCGGCCCTGCGGGGGGCCGCCGTGGCGCTCGTCCCGGCGACACTCGCCTACGGGCTGACGTACGCGCTGCTGATCTTGATCGCCGTGCGGTTGACGAGCCTCGGGCTGCGTGAGGGAACGCACCCCGCGTACGGCCGCACCGGCTGGCAGGCCTGGACCGTCACCCAGCTGATGGACCGTTCGCGAGAGACCCTGTTCCCGCTGTACGCCGGGCTGATCACGCCCGTGTGGCTGCGGCTGCTCGGCATGCGCATCGGCCGGGGCGCCGAGGTGTCCACCGTGCTGGCGCTGCCGAGTCTGACCACCGTCGGCGACGGGGCGTTCCTGGCGGACGACACACTCACCGCCCCGTACGAGCTGGGCGGCGGCTGGGTGCGGATCGGGCGCGCGGAGATCGGGCGGCGGGCGTTCCTCGGCAACTCCGGGATGACCGCGCCGGGCCGCAGCGTGCCGGACGACGGGCTGGTCGGAGTGCTCTCCGCGACACCGAAGAAGGCGAAGAAGGGCAGCTCGTACCTGGGGCTGCCACCGGTGAAGCTGCCCCGCGCGGCCGCCGGGGGCGACCAGAGCCGTACCTACGAGCCGCCGGCCCGGCTGCTGTGGGCCCGCGGACTGGTGGAGCTGTGCCGGCTCGTGCCCGTGTTCTGCTCGGCCGGGCTCGTCCTGCTCACGGCCGCGGCGCTCAGCGCGCTGGGCGGCTGGGCCTGGTCGCTGTGCGGGGTCGTCCTGCTGGGTGCCGGGCTCGCGGCCGGTGTGGTGTCCGTGGTGGCGAAGTGGCTGCTCGTGGGACGGCACCACAGGGGTGAGCACCCGCTGTGGAGCTCGTTCGTGTGGCGTAATGAGCTGGCGGACACGTTCGTCGAGTCCGTGGCCGTGCCGTGGCTGGCCGGGGCGGTGCCCGGCACGCCGCTGATGACCCTGTGGCTGCGTGGCCTCGGCGCCCGCATCGGCCGCGGGGTGTGGGTGGAGAGCCACTGGCTGCCGGAGACGGACCTCGTGACGCTGGAGGACGCGGCCACGGTCAACCGAGGCTGTGTGCTGCAGACACACCTCTTCCATGACCGAATCCTGCGGACGGATACTGTGGTCCTCCGTGAGGGCGCGACTCTGGGTCCTGGCGGAATCGTCCTGCCCGGCAGCACGGTCGGGGCCCGCACCACGCTGGGTCCCGCCTCGCTCGTCATGGCCGCGGAGTCCGTTCCCGACGGCACCCGCTGGCTGGGCAACCCGATCGAGGCGTGGCGTCCCCGGAAGCGAGCGGCGTGACTCGTTTCGGACCGGAGGGCAGGGCACCGGCAGGACGAACGAGCACAGCGCAGGGAGCAGACGCACCAGTGAGTTCGCAGCAGAAGGTGGAAGCGGATCCGTACTTCCCCGCCAACGGGGATTCCCGCTACCGGGTACACCGCTATGAGCTCACGCTGGACTACCGTCCGGGCCCCAACCGGCTCGCGGGGTCGGCCCGGCTGGGCGCCATAGCGGGCCCGGCCCCGATCACCGAGTTCCAGCTCAATCTGGCGGACTTCCGGATCGGCCGGATCCGGGTCGACGGGCGGGCGCCGCACTACTCGCACCGCGGTGGCCGGCTGCGGATCCGTCCGCCGAAGCCGATCAGGGCGGGTGCCGCGTTCACGGTCGAAGTGCACTGGTCGGGCAACCCGAAACCGGTCACCAGCCCCTGGGGCGGGATCGGCTGGGAGGAGCTGGAGGACGGGGCGCTGGTGGCGAGTCAGCCGGTCGGGGCGCCCTCGTGGTATCCCTGCAACGACCGTCCGGCGGACAAGGCCGCTTACCAGATATCGGTCACCACGCCGTCGGCGTACGCGGTGGTCGCGGGCGGGCGCCTGCTGACCCGTACGACGAAGGCGTCCACTACCACCTGGGTCTACGAGCAGCCGGCACCGACCTCCAGCTATCTGATCGGGTTGTCGATCGGCAAGTACCAGACGGTGCTGCTCGGTGATCCGGGCGAGGAGGGAGTGCCGCAGCACGGGTACATCCCGGCGCACCTGCTCCCGCAGTTCTCCCGGGACTTCGCGCGCCAGCCCGCCATGATGGAGCTGTTCCAGGAACTCTTCGGGCCGTACCCGTTCGGCGAGTACGCGGTGGTGGTGACGGAGGAGGAGCTCGACGTCCCCGTCGAGGCCCAGGGACTGTCGCTGTTCGGCTCCAACCACGTCGACGGGCACCGCACCTCGGAACGGCTGGTGGCGCACGAGCTCGCCCACCAGTGGTTCGGCAACAGCGTGACCATCGCCGACTGGCGGCACATCTGGCTGAACGAGGGCTTCGCGAAGTACGCCGAATGGCTCTGGTCGGAGCGGTCCGGGGGCCGCACTGCGGCTGAGCTCGCCGCGATCGCGCACCGGAAGCTGTCCTTGCAGCCGCAGGACCTGCGGTTGTCCGATCCCGGCCGCAAGCGGATGTTCGACGACCGCCTCTACGAACGCGGCGGTCTCGTGGTGCACGCGGTGCGCTGCGCGCTGGGCGACGAGACGTTCTTCCGGATGCTGCGCGGCTGGACGGGCGTGCAGCGGGGCGGGACCGTGACGACGAGCACTTTCACCACGCACGCCGCACGGTTCGCCGACCGGTCCCTGGACGATCTGTTCACGGCGTGGGTGGAACAGGAGGCGCTGCCGCCGCTGCCCGTCGCCGCGGCCCCGATGCCGAGGCGTCCGTCCTATCCGCCGACCAACGTACGGTCCGTGTGAGGCGACGGGCACGTCACCGGCCGCCGCTCGGCCCCTGAGGAGCCGAGCGTCGGTGGTGTCGCGGATCATGCCGAAGGCCGCCAGCGCCAGGCCC
>NZ_JBEYXD010000082.1:0-35491 GCF_040644975.1 Streptomyces sp. NPDC046900
CGTGAAACGGAGGTCGTCGCCATGTCCGGCAGATCCCCATGTGAGTGAACGACTGGAACCTCAAACGATCACTGAAGGTTTAACTTCAAGCTAAGGGGGTTGGCGGGCGGCTGGCGACAGCTCGCGGAGTGCGGGCTGCCCGACACGGTGGTGCACGGCGATTTCCACCCGGGCAACTGGCGCAGCGACGGCCGCCGTCCGGTCGTCCTGGACTTCGCGGACGCCCACTGGGGCAACCCGGTGGTGGACGGCCTGCGCGCCCATGACTTCCTCCCCGAGCCCGCCCGGGCCACGGCGGCCCGCGCCTGGGCCGAGGCCTGGAAGGCCCACGCCCCCGGAAGCGACCCGGTCCGGGCCCTGCGGCTCGCCGAGCCGCTCGCCCAGCTCATGTACGCCGTGCGCTACCAGGAGTTCCTCGACGGCATCGAGACGTCGGAGCGGCCGTACCACGAGGGGGACCCGGCTTCGGCGCTCCGCAGCGCGGCGCGGCGCGCGACACACCCGAGCCCGTCCCTCACGGGCCTTCGCCTCGGGCAGCCCGGGGCCGGGACGTCCGGGGAGTCCCGCTAGCCCACTCCGGTCGAAGCGCGCCGGGACGACGCCTCCGGGCCCGCACACGCGTCTCCTGCGCCGCCGCGGCACCGGATCGCCAGGGCGTGCTGAGGGGCCGCCAGGCGGGCCCATGCCCTATACGGGCGAACGGTCGTGAGAACCGGCGTGCGTCGTGCGGGTGGCCGGCCCCACACCCCCGGCGGGCCGGCCACCGGCGGGCGCCGCGGGCGCCCGCCCCTCTGTCACGGCTCTGCGCTCAGGCTCCGGCCGGTTCCGGCGCCGGAGCGTCGAGGTACTCCTCCGCGATCTCCTTCGGGCCGAACGGCCAGACCTTCTCCAGACGGGCCCAGATCACGAACGCCACGCAGCCGAGCGCCAGCCAGGCCAGCGACCACTCGATCGGGTGGCGGCCCGGGGAGTTCTTGTCCGCGTAGCCGTAGATGACCAGCCAGCCGACGAGGGCCACGATGCTCGGCACGGGGTACAGCCACATCCGGTACGGCCGCCGCAGCGTCGGCTGCCGCTTGCGCAGGACCGTCAGACCCACGATCTGTGCCAGCGCCTGGACCAGCACCATCACCGTGGTGAGCAGCTGGATCAGGGTCGCCAGGTCGGTGTGACGGCCGATCAGGAAGCCGATGGCGGTGATCACACCCATGGTGGCCAGGCCCAGCGTCGGGAAACGGTGCTTCGGGTGCAGCTTGCCGTACGGGCGGAAGAAGACGCGTTCGCGGGCGGCGTCGTAGGGAACCCGGGAGCCGCCGAGCAGACCGGTGAACACCGAGGCGAAAGCGGTGATGAGGATCAGGACGGTGACGGTGTCCGCCGCGCTCTTGCCCCAGGTCTTCTCCAGCACCGCCGATGCCACCGACGTGGACGCGATGTCGTTCGGGTCGGTCATACGGTGCCAGTCGATGACACCGAGCGTGCCGATCTGCAGGAGCAGGTAGATCGCCATGATGCCGAGGATCGAGAAGACGATCGACCGCGGGAGGGTACGGCCCGGGTCCTTGATCTCGGCGCCCATGTACGCGGTGGTGTTGTAGCCCAGGTAGTCGTAGATGCCGATGGTCAGACCCGCCGCGAAGCCGATCCAGAAGTGGTTGCTCGCCAGGTCGAAGGCGTGCGCCGGGTAGGTGAAGGCCAGGTGCGGGCTGAAGTCCGAGGCCGCCGCGACGATCACCAGCAGCACCGAGGCGATCATCACGGCCCACATCACCGCCGTGATGCGGGCGATGTTCTCGATGCCCCGCCACAGCAGAAGGATCACCAGGGCGATGACGCCGAGCCCGATCAGGTCACCGGCGGTCTTGTCGAGGTCCGGGGCCAGATAACCGAGGTACTGCACGAAGCCCACCACACCGGTGGACATGATCAGGGGGATGAAGAGCATCGCCGTCCACACGAACAGGAACGGCATCAGGCGTCCCGAGCGGTACTGGAACGCCTGGCGCAGATAGACGTAACTGCCGCCGGAACCGGGCATGGCCGCGCCCAGTTCGGCCCAGACGAGCCCGTCGGCGAGCGCCAGCAGCGCCCCCGCGATGAAGCCGATGACCGCCTGGGGGCCGCCGAACGCGGCGACCATCAGCGGGATGGTGACGAACGGCCCGATGCCGCACATCTGGCTCATGTTGATGGCGGCGGCCTGGAACAGGCCGACTCGGCGGACGAAACCGCCGTTGGGCGGCGGATTGGCGGACACGGGACCTCCTGAAGCGGGACGCGGGGAGAGATGTACGGACTGTGTGCCGACGTCGAGCGGCGGCAGACGGATCAAGGGCGGCGGGTATCCGGCCGGCGCTGGGCTCCCCTTGGCTCGCCCGGCGAGGCTGACTGGGCGATAAAGTTAAGGAGCCTTACTAGACGCGTCAAGAGCGCGTCAGGAATACGTGAGAATGGTGCGATGCCCGCGCGAGAACCCGCAGATCAGCCGGAACAGACCTGGAGCCGTCAGCGGCTGCGCAGCACCAACGAGCGGCTGCTCCTGGACCGGCTGCGCGCGGCGGGCAGCGCCTCGCGGGCCCAACTCGCCCGGGAGACGGGCCTGTCGAAGCCGACGGTCTCCAGCGCGCTCGCGGCCCTGGCGGACGCGGGCCTGGTCCGCGAGGTGGGCACGCACACGCCCGAGCGCGGCCGGATGGCGGTCCTGTACGCCCCGGACCCGGGCGCGGGGTACGCGCTCGGCATCGACATCGGACGCGGCTGGCTGCGGGTTGCGGTGGCCAACCTCGACGGCGAGGTGGTCGCCCGGTCCGATGTGCGCAATCGGGCCCGCACTTCGGGGGCCATGGCCGAACTGGTCGTCGACACCGCCCGGCAGGTGGTCGCGGGCTCGGGGGCCGGGCGTGGCGAGGTGGCGCACGCGGTGGTGGGCACCCCCGGCGTGTACGACGAGGAGCGGCACCGGGTGCGCTACGCGATGCACCTGCCGGGCTGGGGCCGGGCCGGGCTGTTCGACCGGATGCGCGAGGAGCTGGGCATCCCGCTGGAGGTGCACAACGACGCCAACCTCGCCGCGCTCGGCGAGTACACGTACGGCGTCGGCGCGGGCAGCCGGCTGTTCGCGTACATCCTGATCGGCACCGGGCTCGGCATGGGCGTGGTCAGCGAGGGACGGCTGTTCACAGGCGCACACGGCGGGGCCGGGGAGATCGGTTTCCTGCCGTGGCCGGGGCGGCAGAAGCCGGAGACGCTGGAGGACGCGGTGTCGGGTGTGGCCGTCGTCGAGTCGGCGCGGGCGTTCGGCATGACGGGCCAGCTCACGGCGAAGGACGTGTTCGAGGCGGCCCGGAAGGAGCATCCCGCCGCGATCAGTGCGGTGCGGCTGGAGGGCGAGCGGATCGCGCACACGGTGGCGGCCGCGGCGGCCGTGCTCGACCCCGACCTCGTGGTGCTCGGCGGCGGGGTGGGCCACAGCGTCGACCTGCTGCTGCGCCCCGTACGGGAGACGCTGCGCGCACTCACTCCACTGCGCCCGAAGATCGCACCGAGCCGGCTGGGCGAGGACGCGGTGCTGCTGGGCGCGCTCGCGACGGCGCTGGGGACGGCGCGGGACGTGGTCTTCGAACGCCGCTCGGCCTCTTGAACGGTCCGACCGGAAGCCACGGCGTTCGACGCAACTGCGGCCGCGCTCCAGCTTGTTCGCCGCTAGTAAAGTTTGCTTACTTTCACCCCTGCGGGGGCGCCGCCAACGGAGCAGGCCCTCTCCGCGGCATCACCCGAAGGGGTGGGCCCGTTCAACGGGCCCACCCCTTCGGGGCGTCAGCTCACATTGAGCGCCGTGTCGTCGACGACGAACGACGTCTGGAGCGTGGAACCCTCCGTGCCGGTGAACTTGAGCGTGATGGTCTGCCCGGCGTAGCTCGCCAGGTTGAAGCTGCGCTGGGTGTAGCCGCTCGCGGCGTTGAGGTTGGAGTACGTCGCCAGGGTGCCCAGCACGGTCCCGGAACTGTTCAGGACCTGGACCTTGAGCGTGTCGTACGCGGTGCTGGTGGTGGTCTCCGCCGTGTCGATGTGGAGGTAGAAGCTCAGGGTGGCGGAGGTGCAGCCGGAGGGGATGGCGACCGACTGGGACAGGGTGTCGGTGTGCGCGGAGCCGTAGCCGTTCAGCCAGGCGTAGTACGACCCCGTACGGGGCGACTCACCGGTGTCGTTGGTGATGACGCCGCCGCTGGCGCTCCAGGTGGTGGCGCCGGACTCGAAGCCGTTGTTGCCGAGGAGCTGAGCGGCGGTGCAGGTGGAGCCACCGCCCCCACCGCCCCCGCTGCTGCCGCTCGCGCCGGAGAGCCATTCGGTGGCGTTGAGGGCGAGGGCCGCGTTGGTGGCGCCGGAGTCGTTCCAGCCGTCGTACAGCGTGTTGCCGGACTGACCGGTGCCGTCGTCGATGGGCGAGCTGTCGCCCCAGAACGCGACGCGGCCGCTGCCGAAGGTGCTGGTCAGGAAGAAGGCTCCGGTGTTGCCGGAGTAACCGCTGCGGTAGACCAGGCCCTTGACGGAGGAGTTGTCCGACGGTTTGAGGGTGGCGGTGGTGCCGTTGGCGATGAGGCTCTTGGTCACCGTGCCGAAGGAGCCGTGCAGGACGGGATCGGTGGCGGAGCTGATGGCGGCCGGGTAGCCGGAGGTGATGTTCAGCGAGTCGATCGAGAAGCCGAACGGGTCCGTGGAGTCGACGCTGTTGTTGGTCATCAGGTCGTTCAGGATCTTGAGCGCGTCGTTGCCGTCGTTGTTGCGGTCGGCCCCGGTGTGATCGGAGATCATGAACAGGCCGCCGCCGTTCTTGACGAAGTTCATGATGGCTGTCTTCTCGGCCGACGTGAACAGCGTGTTCGGCTCCGGCAGGACCAGCGTGTCGAACTTCGACAGATCGGTGGCGGACGAGCCCCCGTAGCTCAGGCTGGAGCCCGAAGGCAGCGTCTTGAGGCTGTAGTTGCCCGTCTTCTGCAGGGCGACGCCCCAGGAGGAGAGAGCGCCGGTCCAGTCCGTCTCGGCGGACGGCGTGGAGTCCTGGCCGAGGGGGTCGGGCTGGCTGGTGGAGATGATCCAGTCGGCGTTGCCGGCGGTCTCCGCGTGCGCGTTGTCGAACAGGACGCGGTGGGGGGTGGCCGCGTGGGCGGGCGTGGCGCCGGTGGCCGCCTGGACGGCGGCGCCCGTGGCGAGCAGCCCGAACACGGCGAGCGCCGTGGTGAGTCTGTGACGTGACTTGGTGAGTCCGAGCATCCGGCGGACCTCCGTGTGGGGAGTCGGGGAAGGAGCGTGCGGGTGCCGTTCGTCTTCGCGCGGAGAACCGCGCCATCGCTGTCTGCGCGCGTAGATCTCTCTTTCTACGCCGCCCGCGCGACGGACTGTTGAACGGTACATGGCAGAACGAGGGCGGAACAGCGGAGCGCCCCTACGGCAGGCCGAGGATTGACCCGGCGTTGACCGGAGGTTGAAACGGAACGGACTGTTGCCACGCGTCCCGGGCAGACGAAGTACTGCAGAGGCCTTCACACCAAGGGGCGAAGATGGAGATTTCGAGCATCATCGGTGCCATCGTCATCGGGCTCATCATCGGTATCCTCGGGCGGCTCGTCGTGCCCGGACGGCAGCGCATCGGCATCCTGTGGACCATCCTCGTCGGCATCGTGGCGGCCTTCATCGGATCCGGGATCGCCGCCGCCATGGGAGTGGCCGACACAAAGGGCGTCGACTGGATCGAGTGGCTCATTCAGATAGGCCTGGCGGCGCTGGGCGTCGCGGCTCTCGACCGGGCACAGGCGCACCGCTGACCGCGCTGCGCGCTCGTACCGGATCCCGGTGCCGTGGGCAAGCCGCGGCGGCTGGGTGCTACGGGCCTCGAAGCCCCGCACCCCCGCCGCGGGCTCCCGCCGGGCGTCGCGGCTCTGGGCGCCGCGACTGCGGACCGGGCGGGGGCGCACCACGGCGCACGGACCCGGCGGACGCCAACGCGTCGTTCACGCATGCGCTCGGCCCGAGGGCTCGCACACCGGGCTGCGGAGTACCGGCTCGCCCTGGGACTCGCTCGTCATCCGGTCACGGAGAGACGTACGGCGTCGTCGTGGTCAGGGGCTCGAAGCCGAGGCGGGCCAGGATGGGGCGGCTCTGCGCGCCGGCGTCGACCTGGGCGTAGCGGTAGCCGCGGGAGGCGGCGACCCTGGCGCGACAGGCGACCAGCGCCCGGTAGATCCCACGGCCCCGCCAGTCGGCAACGGTGCTGCCGCCCCACAGGCCCGCGAAACGGGCTCCCGGGACCAGTTCCATACGTGCCGCGCTGACCGGTTCGTCGCCCGCGAGGGCCAGCACGGCGACGAGGCCGTCCGGGTCCCCGGCCAGTTGAGCGAGCAACTGGTGGCGCAGCTTCGTGCTGTCCGTGCCGAACGCCTTCTCGTGGACCTCTGCCACCAGACCGACGCCCGTCGCGTCGGTGACCGGCACGATGCGGATTCCCTCGGGCGGTTCGGTATCGAGGGACAGCTCGGCGACCTCGGCGACCATCACCGTCTCTTCGGGCTCGGGCGTGAATCCGGCCGCCCGCAGCCGCGTGCCGAGGTCGACCGGCAGGTCGTGCCCGTAGAGCTTCCACTCGAACTCAAGGCCGAGTCCGGAGAAGTGGCGGACCTGCTCGGCGATCGCCTCGTCCGCGGACGTCTCGTCCAGATCGGACCAGAGGATCCCGTTCCAGCCGTACTCCGAGCCGACCTGGCGCACCACCCGTGCACCACGCTCGATGCGAGCGTCGGGCCCGTCGGGCCGGGCTCCCTGGCGCATGTCCCGGTCGTACAGCGCGAGTACCGCAGCATGGTCCATGAGCTCACTCCAGCATGCAGGACGTATATCCGCACGTTAATATCCCTTTCCCGGCGGCCTCCACCCGGGTCCCCGGCCACGGCGCCCCCTCCGGTGCGTCCCGCCCGGGGGGTGTGCCGTGCGTCGAGGCGGGGCCGATGGGCGGCCAAAAGGGACTGACAGATCAACGTCGAGGTGGTTACGATGCCGCCGATGAAGAACTCCTCCTCGTACGGAACGGGGGAATCGTTCGCGCAAGGTGAGTGCTGATGGCACATCACATCGCGAACCGATCTCCGGCCCACCTCTTGATGTGGCAGCGCGTGCGCGAGTACGCCGTGCCACCGTCCATGATCGAGACTGCGACCGCACGACGTGCGGTCGGCGACTGGGCGGGGGCCTGCGCCGCCGCCCGGATCGACGTCGATCTCGATCTGCGCGCCGTGCGCGACCGCCACGGCACCGATCTCGTCACCCGCCTCCGTGCGGACCTGCGCCGGCTGGCGCCGGATCTGCTCCGCTGGCACATGCCCCGGATCGCCCCCGACGGGCGGCTCCGACCCGGCCTCACCGTCTCGCTGGCCCGCTACCGGAGTTCCGGCGCAACTCCACTGCAGCTGGTGGTGCGGACACCGCCGGCCTGGGCGGACGCCGGACAGCGGATGTCCCTGGCGCTGTGGGACGGCTCCGGGAACGGCACCCCCGGGCACCATCCGCACCCGCATCCCGACCGGCGTTTCCGGCTCGACCTGCACCGGCACCTCTGGGACGCCGGGCGGAGCGGCGAACTGGCACGGCGGTGCGGCGCGCGCGGGACACCGTCCACGGCACCGCCCGACCCGCGTCACACGCCCGGCGGGGCAGTCCTGCCAGATCGGCCGGACTGGCCAGATCGGCCCGATCGGTCCACCGTCCACGATTCCCCGTGGGCGGCCGGAACTTGGGCCGGCGAGGCGGAGTTGCTGCTGCAGGCCGAGGGGCGCCCTCGTGGGGCCTTCACCGTGCGGCTCGGTGCGCAAAGCCGCGTCGTGCTCGAACTCGTCGCCCCCGACGACAGCCATGCCCCGACGTTCCGGGCGCTGCGGGAGGCGCTGCCGCCGCAGGTGGTCGCCGCGCTTCCGGTGCTGCCCGAGGCGGCGGCCCGGGTCCTTCCGGATCTGGAGCTGCTGCGGGCCGGGCTGGTCGCGGCCGATCGGTTGCATCCACTCGTCGCCGCCGCACTGGCGGAGTCCGGCTCGATGGCGGCGTCCGGATCGATGGCGGCGTCCGGATCGATGGCGGCGTCCGGATCGATGGCTACGTCCGACTCGGCACCGGTGTCCGGTCCCTTCCCCGAGACCGGTGATCCGCACCGGGTGGACTGCCGGGGCGAGCTGCACCGGATCGCCCTGCGGGACGGGGTGCTGACGGCGATCGATCACGATCCGGCCCAACTGGGCCGGGAAGAGCTGGTGGTGGCGCTCGGCGGGCCGGCGCTGCCCTGCCTGCGGGCGATCGACGCGGTGCACCGCAACCCGGAGGCGCTGCCCGCGGTCCGGGAGCGGCTCGGCCACGGTGACGTCTCCGGGGCACTGGCCGTGGTCGAGGGGCTGCTCGGTCCCGGCGCGATCCTGCGCGACGGGCCACTCCGGGAGGCACTGGAGTCGGCCGCGGCCCGCCGAGTCGACCACGGGCTCTTCCGTTCGGGACTGGTCGCCGTGCACCCCGGTACCAGTGCGGCAGGGGGCGGGAATCCCTCGGGTGCGGGACACGCGGAGGCCAACCACCGCCCCCGGCTCGACCGCCGTACGCCTTTCGCACTGCGCCGCAAGCTCAGCAGCCGGGCCCGGCCGCGCACCGGCCTGGCCTGCTGACCGGTCGACCGCCTGACCGGGCGACCCCCTGACCGTTCGACCGGTTCGCCCAATCAGTCGGCCGCTCGACCGGGTTGTCCGCCGGACCGGACGCACCCGCCGAAGCCCCTTATCCCTCCCGGCGCATTCCGCGCCGCACGCCCCCATGCCATCCGGGACGGGCCGTCCTGTTCCGTCCCGATCCCCTATCCCACCCCAGGTGATGCCCATGATCTCCAGCACACTCCTGCCCGCCGCGGTCCCGGTCGCCGACGCGCCCGCATCCGCTCCCGCCGGCGCATGCGCAACCAGCGCCCAACTCGGCCTCGCCGACGACCTCTTGACTCTCCTGCGGACCACCACCACCGAGCCGCGCCCTGACGAGCAGCTCGAAGCGCTCACCCTGGCCGTCGCGGCCGACCTGCCCGTGCTGCTCTGGGGCGAGCCGGGCATCGGCAAGACCGCGGCCCTGACGCAGCTGGCCACGTCCCTGGACCTGCCGCTGACGACCGTGATCGCCAGCGTCCACGAGCCGTCGGACTTCTCCGGGCTGCCGATCGTGGGCGACGACCCGGCGGTGCAGGGAGTACCGATGGCGCCGCCGCAGTGGGCCGTGGAGCTCGTCCGGGCCGGGCGGGGCCTGCTTTTCCTTGACGAACTCTCCACCGCCACCCCGGCCGTTCAGGCCGCGCTGCTCCGCGTCGTCCTGGAGCGGAGGGTGGGTGCGCTGCAACTGCCGCCGGGGGTACGGATCGTGGCTGCGGCCAATCCGCGCGCGTCGGCGGCGGACGGGTGGGAGCTGAGCCCGCCGCTGGCCAACCGGTTCGTGCATCTCCACTGGGTGCACGACCGGGAGGTGGTGGTGCGTGGGCTGGGCGGGGTCTGGCCCCGGGCGGAGCTGCCCCGGCTGGTGCCGGAGCGGCTGCCGGAGGCAGTGGCTTTCGCCCGGCGCGCGGTCTGCGGCTTCCTCAAGGCCCGGCCGACGCTGATCCACCGGCTGCCGAGCAGCGAGACACGGCGCGGCGGTGCCTGGCCCTCGCCCCGGAGCTGGGAGGCCGCGTTGACCCTGCTGGCGTTCGGCACGGCCGCCTCCGTCTCCCGGGAGGTGCTCGCACTGCTGGTGCGGGGCGCTGTGGGAGACGGGCCAGGGCTCGAACTCCTCGCGCATCTGGACCGGATGGACCTGCCGGACCCGGAGTCACTGCTGGCCGACCCGGCCTCCGCCGAGCTGCCGATGCGGGGCGATCTGCGTCAGGCGGCACTGGAGGCAGTGGTGGCGGCCGTCGGGGCGCGGCCGCAGCGGGACCGGTGGGAGGCGGGCTGGGCGGTGCTGGTCCGGGCGCTGGAGACCGGTGCCCCGGATCTGGTGGTCGCGCCGGCCACGGCGCTGGCCGCGCTGCGGCGCGACGACTGGGAGGTGCCGGACGCGGTGGAGCGGCTGGCAGGGGTGGTCGGTCTGGTCCGGCGGGCGGACCGGTCGGTGGGGCGGGCCACGGCGGCCGAGGCCGGGCGGGCGACGGGTGGGCGCCGATGACGGGGGCCGCGAAGCGCCCGGTGCCGCGCCCGATGTCCCCGCCCCCGCCGCCGCGCCCGGTGCGGGCCACCGTGGCGGGGCCACCGGTCGCCTCCCGCGGGCCGGACGACGGGCGCGGGCTCCCGCTGGACATGGAGAAGTTGCTGGCCGCCCGGCTGCACGCGGTGAAGGTCCGCCCCTACCTGGCCGACGCGCTCTTCGCGCTGCATGTGGTGGAGGACCGGTCGGTGCCGACGATGGCGGTGGACGCGTACTGGCGCTGCTACGTCTCCCCCGGCTTCGTGGCGCGCACCCCGGTGGAGGAGTTGGCGGGCGTCTGGGTGCACGAGGTCTCCCATCTGCTCCGGGACCACCACGGGCGGGGCGAGCGGTATGCGCGGGAGCAGGAGGAGGACGGGCCGGGCGAGCGGCTGCGGCGCAACATCGCCGCCGACTTCGAGATCAACGACGACATCTACGGTGACGGCCTGCCCCAGCCGTTCGGAGCGGTGCGGCCGTCGCTGCTGCGGCTGCCCGACGGGCTGCTGATGGAGGAGTACCTGCGGACGGCGTCGATGGCCGGACTCGCCGCGGACCTGGCCTGGCTGGACTGCGGCAGCGGTGCCGACGGGCACGGCCGGCCCTGGGAGCTGGGGCCGGACGGGGCACACGGGCTGAGCAGACAGCAGCGGGACGCGGTCCGCTTCCGGGTCGCCGAGGGGATCAAGGGACGGCCGGGCGACGCACCGGACGGGTGGCGCCGGTGGGCGGACGAGGCGTTCCATCCACCGCAGCCGTGGAGGCAGTTGCTGGGGGCGGCGGTCCGGTCGGCGGCGGGTGCCCCCGGGGTGGGCGAGGACCACAGCTACCGGCGGCCGTCCCGGCGTTCGGCCGGAGTCCCCCGGGTGCTGCTGCCGAGCCTGCGGCGTACCCCGCCCCGGGTCTGCATCGTGATCGACACCTCCGGGTCGGTGAGCGACGCCGAGCTGGGCAGCGCGCTGCTGGAGGTGGCGGCGATCTCGCGGGCGGTGGGCGGGCGGCGCGACCTGGTCTCGGTGATCTCCTGCGACGCGGCGGCCGGGGTCGCCGTTCCGCTCTGCCGTGCCGAGAACCTGGAACTGGTCGGCGGCGGGGGAACGGATCTGCGCGCCGGTTTCGCCCGGGCGCTCCGCTCCCGGCCCCGCCCCGATGTGATCGTCGCCCTGACGGACGGCCAGACACCGTGGCCCTCCGCACAGCCGCCCTGCCGCACCGTCGTCGGTCTCTTCCCTCGTCCCGCCTGCGCCGCGGACGAGGAGAACCCCGACTATGTCCCGGACACCCCGCCGTCCTGGGCGCGTGTCGTCACCATCGGCTGAGGAGGCGCGGTGACGAGGCGTCGCCACCCGCTACGAAACGACCGCGACCGTCCAGCCGACCGGACTTCCCAAGTCCGCCATCTCCGTCTGGTCCGCACGGAACCGCCTAGCCGAGTTCCAGGGTGGTCACCCCGTACACGCGCTCCCCGGCGAAGGGCCTGACCGGGCCCGTGTACATGCGGGCCGTCTCGAAGGAGGGGGTGAGCCCGGCGCGTTCGGCCAGGGCGACGGCCGCCGCGTTCGACTCGGGGACGTCGATGGCGATCTCCCGGCCGGCCGCCTCGGCGGCCAGCGCGGCGAACAGCGCGTCGGCGCCCTCCGGGGTGTCGGCGAACAGGGGGCCGATGCGCAGACCGTCGCGGGCGGGGCGGATCACCGCGTACCCGGTGAGGCGGCCGTCCTCGACCCGGACGAAGACCTGGTGGCCCGCGGTGGTCAGCCAGTGCTCCAGGAAACGGGGGCGGTCGGCCGGGTAGCAGGCGCTGTCGTACTCCGCGACGGCGTCGAGGTCGTCCTTGTCCGCGGGGCGCACTCCGGGGGCCGCGTCCGCGGTGGGGGCGGCACCGCCGAAGCGCACGGTGCGATGGGCGAACACGAAGCCGGAGCGGCGGTAGTTGGCCTGCTGGTCGACGACTCCGTCGAGGCCGACCGTGCGACCGCCGGCGTGGGCGAGGGCCGTCTTCCAGGTGGTCAGCCCCAGGCCACTGCCACGCAGGTCGGGTCGCACCAGGTAGAAGCCGAGAAAGGCGTAGTCGGCGCCGTAGTTGACGACGGAGATCGCCGAGACGGGCTCGTCGCCGCGCCGGCCGATGAAGAAGCCCTCGGGGTCCTGGGCGAAGAAGGCCTGGCCGTCGGAGAGCCCCGGGTTCCAGCCCTCGTCCGCCGCCCAGCCGGTGACCACCGGCCAGTCGTCGAGGGTGGCCCGGGTGACGACGAGGTCTTCGGGACCCGCAGAGGTCATCGTTGCGCTCCATTCCGTGGGGGGTCGCGGGCCCTGATCGGCCACACCGACAGATCCTTCCCGATCTCCCCGTCGCGCACCATCCGGTGTCCGGCCGTTCCGAACTCGCCGCGCCGAGCGCGCCGTTGAGAAACACGGCCCTACGGAAATGGGATTCGCGGGGCGACGCCACGGCGGCTTCGCCCCGTACGGCGTTCGGCCGACCCGAGGGTCCCGCCGGCCGATCGCCGGCGGGACCCTCCTCGACGCGCGAGCCGAGGTCGGCTCAGCGGACCGATCCCGGCCGGAACCGGCGGTACAGCACGGTCCCGCCCAGTAGCAGCGCCGCACCCCCCGCGAGCGCGGGCACGGTCGCGTCCGCGCCCGTGTGCGCAAGGGCCACGACCGTGCGCGGCACGGGACGCGGCTGCGTGTGCGCCCTCGGCACGACGGGCCGCGGGGCGGGGCGGTGGGTGCTCGACGTGTTCGTGGACCTGTTGCCGGTGGCCGCGTTGCCGACGGCGGCCACACCGATCGTGTTGCCCGTGACGTTCACCGGAACGTGCACCGGCAACTGCACGCTGTTTCCGGCGAGCAGGCCCGGGGAACCCTTGCCACCGCCGGTCGCGGTGGCGCCGCCCCGGGAAAGGGTCCCCGGCCGTGGGCCGGCCGTGCGCGCGCCCTGGTTCACACACCTGTTGCCCGCGGCCGGGTTCAGGAGCCCGACCACCGACACGGTGTTGCCGCACACATTGACCGGAACGTCAACCGGGAGCTGAACGGTGCTGCCGGAGATCAGTCCGGGCGAACCCACCGCGGTGCCGTCCGCCGCGGAGTCCGCATGCGCCGGCATCGTCACAGCCAGCGCCCCCGAGGCGGCGGCCGCAGCGATCAAACCATTCCGGGTAACCCGTTTCATAGGTTTCCCTGCCTTCCAGACTTGGTCGCGAGCAGTCGCTCGCACCCCGTAAAACGCAGACGAACCATCCGAGTTATGGCTTATCTGCCTTTCACTCCATCGAGTGGCAGGGCGGCCTGGACCGACAGCGGGGCCGTACCGCCCGCGTAGCCGCAGGCCACGCCACGTCCGCCGGTCCCGGCCGCCCGGGAGGCGTGCCCGCGGGGGCCCGCCTATCGTGATCGGAGGGCCGTCGCCGGATCCGCAGCCGGGGCGTCCCCGGAGGCGCCGATGCTGTCCACGCACACACGCCCCGCCATAGCCGCGGCGGCGGCCACGACCGCTGTACTGGCTCTGTTGGGAGCCGCTCTGCCCTCGGTCGCGGCCGACCGCCGGCCCGATCTATCCCGTTTCTACCACCAGAGGATCACGTGGTCGGCGTGCAAGGGCGAAGGGATGCCACCGGACCTCGAATGCGGCACGGTGACAGTCCCCCTCGACTACGCGAGGCCCGACACCGGAACGCTCGACCTGGCGATGGCCCGCTACCGTGCCACCGCCCACTCGCACGGTTCCGTGCTGCTGAACTTCGGCGGTCCGGGCGGCGCCGGCGTCCCGGTGCTGGCGGTGGCGGGCAAGGACTTCATGCCCCTGACGAACAGCTACGACGTGGTGACGTTCGACCCTCGCGGGGTCGGCCGGTCCTCACCCGTCAGCTGCGGCCAGGGCACGGACGAGGACACGGACACGGCGACCGCTCCCGCCGGTGAGAGCGACCCGCGGGCCGCGCTCGAACAGATGCGCAAGACGGCCGAGCAGTGCGCCAAGCACTCCGGGCCGGTGCTGCCGTACATGGGGACCATCAACGCGTCGCGCGACCTGGACGTGATGCGCCAGGCTCTCGGCGACAAGAAGCTGAACTACCTCGGCTTCTCCTACGGCACACGCCTCGGCGCGGTGTACGCGGCCCAGTTCCCTGACAAGGTGGGCCGCATGGCCCTCGACGGGGTGGACACGCTCACCGAGCCCCTGACCGAGCAGGGGCTGGCCGGCGCGCAAGGGCAGGAGATCGCGCTCGAGGACTTCCTCGGCTGGTGCGCCAAGGACCTGGGGTGCCCGTTCGGCCCGGACACCCGTTCGGCCGGAAATCAGGTCCTGCAGCTCGTCAGGACGCTGGACCAGGAGCCGGTGCCGACCCCTCTCGGCCTGCCGTTCTCCGGGCAGGACCTGGTCGGCGCGATCGGGCAGGGGCTCGTCAGCAAGCAGCTGTGGCCCTTGCTGGAGCAGGCGTTGTCCCAGCTGGTGGAGCTGGGCGATCCCACCGGGATGATGCGCTTCCTGGGCCCCGGCGTGGCGTATCCCTCTGCCACGCGTGCGGGTGGCGCGCTCGTCGACCCGCAGGACGTGCCCGCCGACAACCTGGTGGCCGCTCTGATGGCCGTCAACTGCGCCGACGACCCGGACCGGCCGAGCGCCGACAAGATCACCGGGGACCTGGCCCGGCTGCGCGACGAGTACGAGGAGGCCTCCCCGGTCTTCGGGCGGTACCGGCTCACCGAGGTGCTGATGTGCTACGGACGTCCAAAGGGCACCGACTTCATCCGCGAGAAGGTGAAGAACGTGAGCACCCCGAAGATGCTGCTCGTCGGCACGCGCGGGGATCCGGCGACGCCGTACCGCTGGACCATGGAGACCGCCCGGCGCCTCGGCTCCTCGGCGGTGGTCCTCGACAACAGGGACGACGGCCACACCGGGTACGCGGACTCCCGGTGCGTCCGCGAGAAGGTCGACTCCTTCCTCCTGGACGGCTCCCTGCCGGCCAACGGCAGCTCGTGCGGACCGGACCGGTCGGACTGAGCCGCTGACGCCGGGCCCGGACGGCGCCCGGCGTCAGGTGGTGAAGGACAGCTGCGGGGTGTAGAGGTCCATCCAGAGAGCGAGGTCCAGGGTGCGTTCGAGGCCACGCCGCGAGGCCTGCGTGATCTGCGGCGCCGCGTGATGGGCGGCCCGGTGCACCCGTTCCCGGTCGACCAGGTCGAACACACGGTGGGAGGGCTGGGCCAGTAGGTCCCTGACGTGTTCCTGGAGGGCGACCGCGTACTGCGGGTCCTGGGTGGAGGGGTAGGGGCTCTTGACCCTGTCGTACACGGACTTCGGGAGCAGATCGGCCGTCGCCTCCCTGAGAAGGCTCTTCTCCCTGCCGTCGAAGGACTTCAGCGACCAGGGGGTGTTGTAGACGTACTCGACGAGCCGGTGGTCGCAGTACGGCACCCGCACCTCGAGGCCGACCGCCATGCTCGTGCGGTCCTTGCGGTCCAGCAGGACGCGCACGAACCGGGTCAGGTGGAGGTGGCAGATCTGCCGCATCCGGTACTCGAAGTCGCTCTCGCCCTGCAGGCGCACGATCTCGGAGATCGCCGTGCGGTAGCTGTCGGCCACGTAGGACTTCAGGTCCAGTGCGTCGGTCAGGTCGGTGCGCAGGACCTCGGTCTCGTCCCCGAAGTACTGCTGGAAGTGGACCAGCCAGGGAAAGGTGTCGGCGCGCCGGGCGTCCTCGTCGAAGAACTGCTGGTAGCCGCCGAAGACCTCGTCGGCGGACTCTCCGGACAGCGCGACCGTGGAGTGCTCGCGGATCGCCCGGAAGAGCAGGTAGAGCGAGGTGTCCAGGTCGCCGAGGCCCACGGGCAGGTCGCGTGCCCGGATGACCTTCGCCCGAACTTCGAGGTCGGCGAGGGACAGCGCGTCCAGGACGATGTCCTGGTGCTCGGTGTCCCAGGCGCGGGCGACGTCGTGCACGAACGGGCTGTCGGGGGTGGCACGCAGTTCGTCGGCGACGAAGTGATCGGTCTGCCCCACGAAGTCCACCGCGAAGCTGCGCACCTTCTCCCCCTGCCTGGCCAGCTGCTGGGCGGCGAGAGCGGTCATCGCGGAGGAGTCCAGGCCGCCGGACAGAAGCGTGCAGCGGGGCACGTCGGCGACCAGCTGGCGGCGCACGACGTCCTCGAGCAGCGAGCGGACGGTGGCGACAGAGGCCTCCCGGTCGTCGGTGTGCGGCCGGGTCTCCAGCTTCCAGTAGACGCGTCGGTGCAGGCCCTCGCGGTCGACGGTGACGACGGTGCCCGGCTCGAGCTCGTGCATGCCGTCCCACACGGCGTGTCCGGGTGTCTTGACCATGACGAACAGTTCCCGCAGTCCGTCGACGCCGACCCGGGCGGGGGCCAGCGGGTTGGCGAGGATCGCCTTGGGTTCGGAGCCGAAGAGGACGCCGTCGGAGGTCGGGAAGTAGTAGAAGGGCTTGATGCCCATACGGTCGCGGATCATCACGAGCTTTTCGTGGCGGCCGTCCCACACCGCGAAGGCGTACATGCCGTTCAGCCGTTCCGCGACCATCTCGCCCCAGGCGAGGTAGCCGCGCAGCACGACCTCGGTGTCGGAGTCGGTCGTGAAGCGGTGGCCGAGGCGGGTCAACTCGCGGCGCAGTTCGGTGAAGTTGTACGCCTCCCCCGAGTACACGAGCACGACGGTGCCGTCGGGGGTCTTCACGGTCATCGGCTGGCGCCCGCCGGGCAGGTCGATGATCGCGAGTCTGCGGTGGCCGAGGGCCGCCGGTCCCTCGGCCCAGGTGCCCCGGGCGTCGGGGCCCCGGCAGGCCATGGTCGCGGTCATCGCGTCCAGGGTCGCGCCCTCGGTCCGCAGATCACGGTCGTAGGAGATCCATCCCGTGATGCCGCACATGTGTCACCTCCGCGCAGGTCCTCTGGGAACGATGTCCTTCACCTGCGGTTTCTCGGAATCTCGACCGCTCCCGGCAATCCGTTGTATCGAGCAGCCATATGACGAGGGTGTGCCATGTACGGCCGGCGGGCAACGCGTCCGTAGTCCGACCGGCCCATGCCTCGCCACTCCGGCGGCGCTGCGCCGTTCGGGCACGTCCTCGCGGCCTGCTTCGGGCCGCATTCCAGGTGCGGAGCGGCCCGGTCCGCCGAGGGGCCGTACCGGCCCCGTCGCACGCGGGACGACGCGAGGCCGGGCCGCCCGGCACAGCGCGGGCGGCGCTCCAGGCGAACCGGCCCCGGCATGCTCATGAGGGGAAGCACCGCGTGACGGCCCGCGGCGATGACGGCCACCACCTCGACGTCTGGTCAGCGCCGGCGCACGCCGCCTCCGTGGGGCGGACGTCCGGCGGTCTACCCTGCGCAGGGACGATCAGCGCAGAGGGAGGCGGCTCATGGGCGACCTGTTGGGCGTGGCGGTACTGGGTGCGGGGCACATGGGCGCCGACCATATACGCCGACTGGACCGTGTGGTGAGCGGTGCGAGAGTCGTGGCCGTGGCGGAACCCGAGACGGATCGCGCCAAGGAGGCCACGGCGGGCATCGACGGTGTCGCCGTGCACTCCGAGCCGGCCGCCGCGCTCGACGCCCCGGGCGTCGAGGCCGTGCTCATCGCCTCGCCCGGGCCGGCGCACGAGGAGGCGCTGCTCGAGGCTTTCGCACGAGGGCTGCCGGTGCTGTGCGAGAAGCCGCTGGCGCCCGACGCAGCCGGGGCACTGCGGGTGGTGGAGGCGGAGGCGCGGCTCGGGCGGCGGCTCGCGCAGGTCGGGTTCATGCGCCGCTACGACGCCGAGTACATGCGCCTGAAGTCGCTGCTCGACAGCGGCCGGCTGGGCCGGCCGCTGATGCTGCACTGCACACACCGCAATGTGTCGTCACCGTCGCACTTCACCACGGCCATGCTGATCAACAGCTCCGTCTCGCACGAGATCGACGCGGCCCGCTGGCTGCTGGACCAGGAGCTCACCGCGGTGACCGTGCTGCGTCCGCGGGCGTCCTCGAACGCCCCGGAAGGCCTGCTGGATCCCCAGTTCGTCGTGTTCGAGACCTCGGGCGGGACCGTCGTCGACGTGGAGATCTTCGTCAACTCGGGCTTCGGCTACCAGGTGCGCTGCGAGGCCGTCTGCGAGGACGGCAGCGCGAGGATCGGGGACGGGCACACCATGGTCGTCACGGCCGCGGGCGGTGCGTGCGAGGAGGTCGCACAGGACTACCTCGTACGGTTCGCGGACGCCTACGACCGCGAGGTGCAGGCCTGGGTCGACGCCACCAGGAAGGGCCTGGTGACCGGCCCTTCGGTATGGGACGGCTACGCGGCCGCGGCGGTCGCCGAGGCCGGTGTCCGGGCCCAGCGGAGCGGCGCCCGGGAGAGCGTCGGCCTGGCCACACGGCCGGAGCTGTACGAGCGGGCGTAGCGGTCGAACGCACGGCCGTTGAACGCACGCCTGAGCGCCTTCCCGCCCATCCCCCGGGCCTCTCAAGTCCCGTACGTCTCCTACGACTTGGCAGGCCCGGGCATGTACTCCGAGCGGGGTCCGGACGCACTCCACCGGGCCTGTGGCATATGCCATGAGCACCACCGGATCGTGTGTTGCCAAATCCCTTACACGGCGTCGCGGGCTGTGCAAGAGTCGTAACGGTCCCTCCGTCAGCCTTGGTCGAACCGTCCCCACATCGGAGCGCGTCATGCCACCCCATCTCTCCGCGGACCGCCCCGCCGCCCAGCCACCCCGGCCCGGCACCGTCGATGCGCTCATCTCACAGACACGGCGACTGCGCGGCGAGGTGGACGCCGTACGGCGGGAGGCGCCCGAGGACGGCTCGGACCCGGAGGGACGCTGGCAGCGTGCGCTGTGCGATCTGGCGCTGCACCAACTGAGCGATCTGGACGAGCACTTGGCGCAGCTGCGGGACGGTCCGCCGCCCGTGGCCGCCGAACCGGCCGACGCTCCGGACCTGGCCGCGTCGTCCCCCGGCGACTCACTGCTCAGCCGGGTCGGCAGCGCCGAATGGAACCTGCTGAGGGACGAGGCGAGTTGGTCGGGCGAGCTGTACCAGATCCTCGGCCGGGACCCCTCGGCCCCGGCGCTGGGCCTCGACGAACTTCCCTCGCTGGTGCACGACGAGGACCGGGCGCTGCTGACGGGGATGGTGACGGACTGCCTGATCGACGGAAAGCCGATCGACGGCGAGTTCCGGATCCGGCGCCCCGGCGGCGAGGTGCGGACCGTGCACATGATGGGCGAGCCCGTACTCGACGCGCACGGGAGCACCGCCCAGATGTGGGCCGTACTGCGGGACGTCAGCGAACTGCGCCGGCACCGCCGGGCCGTACACGAGACCCGTGACTCGCTGCGACGCCACCGGGACCACACGCAGACCGAGCATCGGCTCGCGGTCGAGTTGCAGGAGGCCGTGCTGCCGCCGTGGCGCGGATCCCTGCGGCTTCCGCGGCAGGGCCCCGGGACCCTGGATCTGGCCGCCCGCTATCTGCCGTCGTCCTCGACCCCGCCGATCGGCGGGGACTGGTACGACGCGCTCGAACTGCCCGGCGGCGACACGCTGCTCAGCGTCGGTGATCTCACCGGCCGCGGGGTGAGCGTGGCTTCCGGCATGGCGACGCTGCTCGGCGCCCTGCGGGGCATGGCGATGGCGGGCACCGAGCCCGGCCGGCTGCTGGGCTGGCTGAACCAACTGCTCGACGCCTCGGTCCAGCCGGCCCTGGGCAGCGCCGTGTGCTGCCGCTACCGGCCTGTGACACGCACCCTGAGCTGGGCGCAGGCAGGGCACCCCGCCCCGCTGCTGTTCCGCGACGGGACGGGGCGCATGCCGGCGGCGCCGGACGGCGTGCTGCTCGGGGCGACCTCGGGAGCCTCCTACGGACAGGCCGAAGAAACCCTCAGGGAAGGCGACCTGCTGCTCCTGCACACCGACGGGCTGGTCCCGCGGCACAGTGGCACGGATGCCGTCCGAAGGTTGCTCGACCTGGCTCCGCGCTTCCACGAAGCCCGCACGGCCCAGGAGTGCGTGCGGACCGTCATGGAGGAGTTCGGCGAGTGCGAGCGCGAGGACGATGCCTGCGTCCTCATCGCCAGGGTCATGTCCTGACGAACGGAGTCAGCGCCCCGGGGAGCCACTCCCCATGGACACCGGCACCGGTACCCCGCACGCCTGCGCGGAGTCGCCGCCCTTGGATCACGCCTGCGCGGAGTCGCTGCCCTTCGACTTCAACAGGCCCTTGGGCAGGGCGACTTTGATCTCCTCACGCAGATCCTGGATCTTCGGATAGCTGGAGTACTGCGCGGTGAGCCGGTACATCTCACGGAGCCTGTCCCAGGTGCGATGGGAGGAGTTGGCTCCCATCGACGTCAGGGCGAGGCGCGCGTACCGGTCGGCCTGTTCCGGGTCGTCCGCGATGAAGCACGCGGACGCGAGGGAGATGTGGTCGAAGATGTTCGACCGCTCCCGGCCGGAACCACGCAGCTGCAGCGCCTCCTTGGCGTGGCGCTGCGCGACGGCGGCGGCACCCGGCTCGTGTTCGGCGAGGGTGCGGTAGGCCAGAGCCTGCATCCCGTGCAGGTCCGCCTCGTCGAACATCTGCATCCAGCTCGGCGGGGGCACGTCCCCCCGGTCCGAGACGAACAGGTCCTCCGCCTCGCCGAGGGTGCGCCGCATGGCCTGCCCCTTGCCCATCGACGCCTGCGCCCAGGCCTCGATCGTGCAGAGCATGGCCTGGGTGCGCGGCAGCACCTGGTCGCCGGAGCCGGACTTGGCGAGCTGCATCAGGTCGAGCGCGTCGTCGGGCCGGCCGAGGTGCACCATCTGACGGGCGGCGCGGGAGAGCGCCTCCCCGGCACGGGGCCGGTCGCCGCCCTCATGGGCCGCATGGGCGGCGATGACGAAGTACTTCTGTGCTGTGGGCTCCAGGCCGACGTCGTGCGACATCCACCCGGCCAGGACGGCGAGGTTGGCGGCGACGCCCCACAGGCGGCGCTGGAGATGATCGGGGTGGTGGTAGGAGAGCATGCCTCCCACCTCGTTGAGCTGTCCCACGACAGCCTTGCGCTGCAGCCCACCACCGCGGGCCGCGTCCCAGGCCCGGAACACCTCGACCGAGCGCTCCAGCTCCTCGATCTCCTGCGATCCGATGGGGGCGGCCTCATAGCGGTCGTACCCAGCGGGGTCGGCGTGCAGGGGATCGTCGAAGCGGGGAGCGTCGGCCGCGAGAGCCGGATCGGTGCGCAGCCAGTCGTGCATGGCGCTGCTGAGTGCGGATCCTGCGGCGAGCGCGGCACCCGCGCCCACCAAGCCGCGTCGGTTGAGCATGAGGTCCATTCCCGTGAATTCGGTGAGGACCGCAGCAGTCCGCTCGGGCGCCCACGGCACTCCGTCGGGGTTCTTCGCATCCCCGTCGTCACGCCGCTTCCCCGCGCGCCCGTGCCGGACCAGACCGAGGTCCTCGATGGTCACGACACGGCCGAGTCGCTCGGTGAACAGCGCCGCCAGCACCCGCGGCACCGGATCGCGCGGGATCTCTCCCATGTCGATCCAACGCCGCACCCGCGAGGTGTCGGTCGACAGCTGGGGGTGACCCATGGCCGCCGCCTGCCGGTTGACCATCCTCGCGAGCTCGCCTTTGGACCATCCGGCCAGGCCGAACAGGTCCGCGAGCCGGGTGTTGGGTTGTCCGCTCACATCAAGCCCCCAGGTTCTCGGCTGAGTTGACAGTAGCCCGCTGTCAGTTGCTCCGGGACTATTCGCCACGGTTCGCCAGGGTGCGCCAGATGGTGTGCCAGGGGCCCACGGGTGTCAGGTAGGAACGCGCCACCCCGACCCGGTCGCCGCAGAAACACTCCCCAGGGTGCAACGAGGACGGCCGGGGCGGGTGGCGCAGAATTCGAAGGCACACGAAGGGATCTGTATCGACCATGTACGCAGCATCGTCCTCCGTGTCCACCCCGCCCCGGCCGCTGCGCCCCCGACCGGGCACCGGCGGCCCCTACCTCGACCCCGCGCGAACCGCGGCCCCGGTGCTCGGCGCCGGCAGGGCGCGGCGCGTTCCGGGGGTCGGCACTCAACCGCTCAGCGGGAGAATCGACTTGTCGGGCCCCCAGGGCGCGCAACTGCGCGCGGCGATCGCTTCGGTGCATCGCATCTGTCCGGAGTTCACTCCGGTACAGGTGCTGCGCCGAAGCGGGCGCTCCGTGCTCGTCGTCGGCACGACGGGGCGCACCACGGCCGTAGCCAAATGCTTACTCGACCACTCCCCGATCTGGGCCGAGCGCAGCCGGCACGAAATAGCGGCATACCGCTCGTTCGTCCGGCACCGGCCGCCGGTGCGGGTGCCCCGGCTGATCGCAGCGGACCCGGACAACTGCACACTGGTGATCGAGCGGATGCCGGGCCGGGTGGCCGCGTTGCAGCGGCATCCGGCGGAAGCGCCGCCGCGTGCGGACATCCGCGCGGCGCTGGGCGCGATCTGCCGGCTGAACGCCTGGCGTCCCCCGGCGGGGACGTTCGACGCCCCGCTGGACTACGCGGAGCGGATCTCCCGCTTCCATGACCTGGGGCTCCTCACCGACCGGGACATGGGTGATCTGCAGAAGCTGCTGCACGGCATCGCCCACGCGGCGGGCCGGCAGGGCATGGGCCAGTTCTGTCACGGCGACGCCCTCCTGTCCAACATCCTGCTCTCACCGACGGGTCCCGTGCTGGTGGACTGGGAGCACGCGGGCTGGTACCTGCCCGGGTACGACCTGGCCACGCTGTGGGCGGTCCTCGGGGACGCTCCGGTGGCGCGGCGCCAGATCAGCCAGATCGCGCAGTCCGCGGGACCGGCCTCACGCGATGCCTTCCTGGTGAACCTGATGCTCGTGCTCACCCGGGAGATCCGTACCTACGAGACGGCCGTGCAGCGTTCGATGCACGACACGACCCCCGCGGCACCGGGAGTGGCCCACCCTGGTGCTGCGCCGTCCGGCGAGGAACAACGGCTGCTGCTGCGGCGGTTGCACGACGACTGCCAGTTGGCCCGACGGGCCGTACGAGCGGCGGTCGGCACTCGCTGAAGGGGATGGCGGTCCGCGGTGTGCTCGCGACAGCGGGGCACCGCGGGCCTTCGTCATGTCCGGGCCTGCCCGCCCAGATGTCGTCCGGGACTGGCCCGTTCGGGTCATTGGTCCACTCCACTGACGCCCCGCAGGCCGCGTCATCGCCGTCACGAAAGTCCACGCCACCGCCGTTGACAAGGCAAATCGCCTGTCGCTGGGCGTGATTGACGGATCGTCCAAGAGCCGGTACCACTGACGCACGTTCGGCACCCGCACGCCCCACAGCGCCCGACCGTCTCAGGAGGCTGCCTTGCGCGGATCCGCCACCGACCCCCATACCCCCGCCCGGCACAGACGCACCCGCAGGATCGGGGTCGCCGTCGCCTCGGCGGCTCTGCTGCTGCCGCTGATGGGTGCCGCCCCGGCCCCCGAGCGCAGTGCCCCGTCCGGCCTGCAGAACGCCTTCGCCGCGGCGTCCGCCGAGTACCACGTGCCGCAGAACGTGCTGCTCGGCGTGTCCTACCTCCAGTCCCGCTGGGACACGCACGGCGGTGCGCCCAGCGTCTCGGGTGGATACGGCCCGATGCACCTCACGGACGCCCGCACCGCGATCGCCGCGGCGGAGCACCACAGCGAGGGCACGGAGGACGCCCGCGGCGACCAGGCCCGCGCCGCCCTGCGGCCCACCCCGACGGTCCCGGCGCAGACCGAGCTGCCGGCCCGGCTCAAGACCCTGCCCAAGGCCGCCGCGCTCACCGGTATCCCGGCCGCGCGGCTGCGCACCGACCCGGCGGCGAACATCGCGGGCGGCGCCGCGCTGCTCGCCGCCGCCCAGCAGCACCTCGGCGAGCCGCTCGGCGGCGACCCGGCCGACTGGTACGGGGCGGTGGCGGAGTTCTCTGGAGCGGACGACAGGGCGACGGCGGCCGCGTACGCCGATGACGTCTTCCAGGTGATGCGCGAGGGCGAGCGGCGCACCACGGACCTGGGACAGAGCGTGGCGCTGGCCGGGCAGCCCGGGCTGGCGCCCGACACCGAGCAACTGGGGCGCACCGGGCTGCGCGCCGGCGACGCGGACGGGACGGAGTGCCCGAGGAGCGTCTCGTGCGAGTGGGTCCCGGCCCCGTACGAGGAGTTCGGCGACCACGACTACGGCAATCACGACCTCGGCGACCGGCCGGACGCGCAGAGCATCAAGTACATCGTCATCCACGACACGGAAGGCCAGTGGGACGGCGTCCTGAATCTCATCCAGGACCCGACCTATGTGTCGTGGAACTACACCGTGCGCTCCACGGACGGTCTGATCGCCCAGCATGTGAAGGCCAAGGACGTGGCCTGGCACGCGGGCAACTGGTACGTCAACGCCAAGTCGATCGGCATCGAGCACGAGGGCTTCCTCGCCGCTCCGGACGCCTGGTACACGGAGGCGATGTACCGCTCGTCGGCACGGCTGGTGAGATACCTCGCCGGCAAGTACCGCATCCCGCTGGACCGGCAGCACATTCTCGGGCACGACAACGTGCCTGGTCCGACGACCTCGACGATCCCCGGGATGCACACGGACCCGGGCCCGTACTGGGACTGGCGGCACTACTTCGAGCTGCTCGGCAGGCCGTTCCACACCACGGCCGGGCCTTGGGGCGGCGTGGTGACGATCCTGCCGGACTACTCCGCGAACCAGCCGGAGTACACGGGCTGCACCACCTCGGGCCAGCCGTGCGCGGCGCACGGTTCGAGCGAGGTCCGGCTGTACAGCGCACCCGACGAGAGCTCGCCGCTGATCAAGGACATCGGTCTGTACCCGAAGGGCGACGCCTCGACGATCGACGTGAACGACGTGGCCTCACGCGTCTCCACCGGTCAGCGGTACGCCGTGGCGGAGCGTGCCGGGGACTGGACGGCGATCTGGTACTTGGGGCAGAAGGCCTGGTTCCGCAACCCGCGGGGGCAGCGGACGGCGGTGAACGCGTCCGGTCTGGTGGTGACGCCCAAGGACGGGCTCACGGACATCCCGGTGTACGGCAGGGCGTACCCCGAGAAGGAGGCGTATCCCGAGGGCGTGCCCGTTCAGTCCGTCTCGCCGCTGCCGTACAGGCTGCCCGCCGGCCAGCGGTATGTGATCGGCGACGAAGTGCCGGGTGAGTACTACTACGCGGTCACCTTCACGCCGGACTCGCACCGGGTCGTGATCGGCGAGGACCTCTACTACGAGATCCAGTTCGGCCACCGGGTGGAGTTCGTCCGGGCGGCGGATGTGCAGGTTGTGCCGTCGGCGTCGTAGGACATGGCGAAGGGCCGGGCTCCGTGGAGCCCGGCCCTTCGTGTGTGTCCGTCGTCAGCCCTGCTGGAACAGCTCCGCCGGCAGCGGCTTCAGCAGTGCGTACAGATCGTCGGTGATGGGACGGTCCCAGGCGGCGATGGTCACCAGGACCTGGTCACTGCGGTCGAACTGCACACAGGAGATCCGGCTCTCGGAGAGCTTGAGGCGGCGCACGATGAGGAGGTTGTCGCCCTGCATCACCGGGATGTCCTCGCTCCCGACGACGGTGACCTCCTCGTCGTTCTCCAGCGCGAGGAGAAGCTGGGCCACCTCGAAGGGGATCTCGCCCTCGGCCACCTCGCGGGCCGGGGAGCCCTCCGGAAGGTTGCCGATGATCATCGCCGGGCCGCGGCCTCCGAACAGGTCGTAGCGCAGGAAGACGCCCTGGCAGCTGCCGTCGGGGGCGGGCAGCAGACCGGCACCGAGGTTGCCCGGCCAGTCCCCCGGATCCATGGCCAGGACATCGAAGTCGGGCCCGGCGGGAGTGGCGCTGCGGCGGCGGAGGAAGGACATGCCGCAATGGTACGTGCCCGAGCGTCGAGCCGGGCCCCGGCTCGCGCGGTCATGACAACCGCCTCCCGGGCGCCCGCCGACGGTCCGGCGGTGATGCCTCGGCCGGGCGGCCGCACGTCGTCTGCGTCGCTGATCGTCCCGTCACCCGTCGGTGCGCTCGGGCTCCGCCGCCGACGGGATCACCGCGATGGGGCTCGCCGCGTGGAGCAGCACGGTCTGGGTCACCGAACCGATCATGTGGGCGGGGGCGAGGAGCCGCCGGCGGTGACGGCCGACGACGACCAGTTCGGCTCCCCCGGAGGCCGCGACCAGGTGGCCCGCCGCCCGGCCCGGCGGGGTCGACAGCTCGACCCGCACGCCCGGGTGCCGCTCCCGATGGACCGCGAGCAGTCCGGCGGCCAGGGTCCGGATCTCCTCTTCCACCGCGTCCTCGTCGACGGCCGCGGGCACCGCTTCGCCGGGCGCCGGCCAGACCTCGAGCGGGGTCCAGGGATAGGCGGAGAACACATGCAGCAGGGCGCCGCGACGATCCGCCTCGGCGAAGGCGAAGGCGAGCGTCGCCTCGGCCGGGCTGTCGACGTGCAGGCCGACGACCACCCGCGGACCCGGCGGTACGGACGGCCCTTCGTGCACCTCGCGCCCCGGGCGCGGCACGACGACCACCGGGCAGGCGGCGTCGCGTGCGGCCGCCAGGCTGTTGGAGCCGAGGAGCAGACTGGCGAAGCCGCCACGGCCCCGGGAGCCGAGCACCATCAACTGGGCGGTGATGCCCAGTTCGGGCAGGACGGCGGCGGGCGCGCCCTGCAGGGACACGTACTCCACCAGCGGAAGACCGTCCCGGCCCGCCAGCCGCCCCCGGACCTCGTCCAGCACCGGGTCGGCGGCCGGCTCCGGGGCGTCCGCGGCCGGGAGGCCGGGCTGCGCCCGCTGCCGTACATGGGCCACGCGCAGCGTCGCCGCGCGCTGTCGTGCGGCGGTCAGCGCCCACTCCAAGGCGCACAGGCTGTCGTCGGATCCGTCGACGGCCGCGACGACCGGCAGAGTGGTCATGGATTCCTCGCATCGGGCACACGCTGTGATCGCTCCGGGGCCAGCCTGACGCAGACAGGGCCCCGGCGCGGGTTCAGCGGCGGCGTGTCCGGAAAATCCGGAAGTGGCGAGGACTCACCTCTGCGGGCGGGAGCTCACGTGAGGTCGAACTCTCCCTCCCGCGCCCCCGACACGAACGCGCCCCACTCGGCGGGGGTGAAGATCAGGGAAGGGCTCTCGGGGCGCTCGCTGTTGCGCATCGCGATGAAGCCTTCGACAAAGGCGATCTGGACATCTCCGAGCCCTCGGCTGCTGGAGTGCCAGTCGGCGGTGCTGAGGTCCAGCTCGGGCTTGTCCCAGCCCGCGTACGGCTGCTGCTGGATGGTGCTCTCGGCCACGTCCGTGCTCCTCCCGATTCGTCGTCCGCGGCCAGCCTAGCGATCGCATCCCACTGCGGACAGGTCACGCGAGCGGGATCCCTCAGGAGGTCGGCGGATGGTCGCCAACCAGCCACATGGAGAAGAACTGGGACCCGCCGCCGTAGGCGTGCCCGAGCACCCGTCGGGCCCCGTCCACCTGGTGTTCTCCGGCCTGCCCGCGCACCTGGAGCGCCGCCTCCGCGAAGCGGATCAGGCCGGATGCGCCGATGGGGTTGGTGGAGAGCACCCCGCCGGACATGTTGACGGGCAGGTCCCCGTCGAGCTCGGTGACGCCGGACTCGGTGAGTTTCCAGCCCTCCCCCTCCTCGGCGAAACCGAGGTTCTCCAGCCACATGGGCTCGTACCAGGAGAACGGCACGTACATCTCGACCGCGTCGATGTCCCGGCGCGGGTCGGCGATCCCCGCCTGACGGTAGACGTCGGCGGCGCAGTCCCGGCCGGCTCGCGGCGAGACGAAGTCCTTGCCCGCGAAGAGGGTGGGCTCGCTGCGCATCGCACCGCCGAGCATCCACGCGGGCCGCCGGGGCGAACGGGCCGCTCCCGCACGGTCGGTGAGCACCATGGCGCAGGCGCCGTCGGAGGACGGGCAGGTCTCCGAGTAGCGGATCGGGTCCCACAGCATGGGCGAGGTCTGGACCTTCTCCAGGGTGATGTCGTGTTCGTGCAGGTGCGCGTACGGGTTCTTCAGGGCGTTGCGCCGGTCCTTGTACGCGACCAGGGAGCCGACGGTGTCCGGGGCGCCGCTGCGCCGCATGTACGCCCGTACGTGCGGCGCGAAGAAACCGCCGGCCCCGGCGAGCAGCGGCTGCTGGAACGGGACGGGCAGGGACAGGCCCCACATGGCGTTGGACTCGGACTGCTTCTCGAAGGCCAGGGTGAGCACGGTGCCGTGGACACGGGCCGCGACCAGACCGGCCGCGACCAGCGCGGTGGAGCCGCCCACCGAGCCGGCCGTGTGCACCCTGAGCATGGGTTTGCCGACCGCGCCGAGAGCGTCGGCGAGGTAGAGCTCGGGCATCATGACGCCCTCGAAGAAGTCGGGGGCCTTGCCGATGACCACGGCGTCGACGTCGGCCCAGGTCAACTCCGCGTCGTCGAGGGCACGCCGGCCGGCATCCCGGACAAGCCCCGCGATGGACACGTCGCGGCGGGCCGCGACGTGCTTGGTCTGGCCGATGCCGATGACGGCCACGGGCTCCTTGCTCATCGCGGGTCTCCTTCCAGTACGGCGACCAGGTTCTGCTGCAGACAGGGGCCGGACGTGGCGTGGGCGAGCGCGCGGTCGGAGGCACCGCGGTGGATACGGGCGGCGGCCTCACCGATGCGGATCAGCCCGGCGGCCATGACCGGGTTGGCGGCGAGGGCCCCTCCGGAGGGGTTGACTGTGACGTCGGCGCCGAGACGCAGCGCCTTGCGCAGGATCACCTCCTGCGCGGTGAACGGCGCATGCAACTCGGCCGTGTCCACGGGTCGTTCGAAGGCCCCGGCCCGCTCGGCGGCCAGCCGCGCGGACGGCGAGTCGGTCAGGTCGCGCACGCCGAGCGCATGGGCCTCGATGCGGTGGTCGATCCCTCGGATCCACGCGGGCCGTGCACACAGGTCCCTGGCCCGCTCCCCCGCCGCCAGGACCACGGCGGCGGCACCGTCGCCGATCGGCGGGCAGTCTCCGGTGCGCAGCGGCCGTACCTGGTACTCCCCGTGCGGCACCGGACCCCTCAGCTGCGCGTGTGGGTTGGCGGTCGCGTCCGCCCGGCTGCGCGCGGCGATCCCGGCCAGTGCGGGCTCGTCGGTCTCGCCCGCGTCGATGAGCGCCTGGGCCTGAAGCGCGGCCAGGGCCACCGAGTCGGGCCACAGCGGGGCCAGGTAGTAGGGATCGAGCTGCCGGGTGAGGACGTCACGTACGGATCCGGGAGACGCCTTGCCGTAGGAGTAGACGAGCGCGGTGTCGGCGTCGCCCGTGAGCAGCTTCGTCCAGGCCTCGTACAGCGCCCAGGCGCCGTCCATCTCGACGTGCGACTCGGAGATCGGCGGCCAGGCGCCCACCCCGTCGAGTGCAAAAGTGAAGGAGAAGGCCCGGCCCGCCAGATAGTCGCTGGAACCGGAGCAGGTGAAGTCGATGTCGGCGGTCCTGAGACCGGTCTGTTCGAGTACGGCGTGCAGCACCGGCATGAGCATCTCCACCTCGGAGAGCTCGTCGGTGGTGCGCCGGTGGTCGGTCTGCGCCAAGGCGACGACGGCGATCTGGCGCGTCACAGCAGCTCCTTGTACGTCTCGTAGTCCGCGTCGGGTTCGCCGGTCGGCCGGTAGTGGTCGGGATGGCGGCCCCCTTCGGTCCACACCGGCTCGACCCGCAGGCCCATCCGCACCTGGTCGTAGGGGGTGCCGCCGATGCGCGCGTGCAGCGCCAGGCCGGCGCCGTCGAGGGCGATGTGCGCGTAGACGTAGGGCACTTCGATGTCGAGGTTCTTCGCCTTGATGTTGACGATGCAGAAGGTGGTGACCGTGCCCCGGGGCCCGACGTCGACCTGCTCGGTCGTGCCGACACCGCAGGTGGGGCAGGCGCCTCGGGGCGGTACGTACACCTTCCGGCACGACGGGCAGCGCTCACCGATGATCCGATGTTCGGCCAGGGCGTTGATGTGGGCGGACTGGGCGCGCCCGGGCGTGTAGGTGTAGTCGAGCCGGGCGGGTGCGACGATGCCGCTCACCCGGTCCTCGAACTCGCCGGTGTGACCTGCTGGTTGCTGGGCTTCACCGTCGTAAGGCTCGAAGCAGGCGATGTCGGTGATGGCGCCGGAGCGCTCGGCGGCCCAGCGGACACGGACGCGCATACCGGTGCGGACGGCGTCGGGTGCGGGGGCGTCGAGGGCGTGCAACAGGGCGGTGTCGGCTCCGTCGAGCCGGACCAGGACCCAGGCGAAGGGCGTGCCGAGGGGCTGGCCGCGGCGCGGGGCGTGGTTCCAGGCCCAGGTGGTGACCATGCCGGTCGGAGCCACTTCGACGAGGTCGCGGAGTTCGTCGGCGGTGACGGGGTCGTACTCGACGGGCGGGACGAGCGTGCGTCCGTCCGTGGTCTTCACCCCGAGGACCACGCGTTCGCGCAGTCCGGTGAGGAAGGCACTCTGCACGGGGCCGAGGGAGCGGGTGAAGGGGAACTCGACGACGAGGGGGGCTTTGAGGACTTCGGGCATCCCGGCTGTTCTCCTTCGCAGGTCAGGCGCGGGCGATGGTCAGGCGCGCTTGTAGACGGGCGGGCGTTTCTCCGTGAAGGCGCGGGCGCCTTCCTTGGCGTCGGCGGTGGCGAAGATCGGCTGGCCGCGTTCGAGTTCGGCGGCGAGTCCGTCGGTCTCCGTCATCTCGGCGGTCTCGTACACGGACGCCTTGACGGCCTCGACGGCGAGCGGTCCGCAGGCGTTGATCTGCTCGGCGATCCGCAGTGCCGCGGCGAGCGCGGTGCCGTCGGGTACGACATGGCCGATGAGCCCGATGCCGGCCGCCTCCCGCGCCGTATAGGGGCGTCCGGTGAGCAGCATCTCCAGGGCGTGGGTCCGGGGGATCTGCCGCGGGAGGCGGACCGTCGAGCCGCCGATCGGGAAGAGCCCGCGCCTGACCTCGGACAGGCCGAAGGTCGCGGACTCCCCCGCCACCCGGATGTCGGTCCCCTGCAGGATCTCGGTGCCGCCCGCCACACACGGGCCCTCGACGGCGGCGATCACCGGCTTGCGAGGGCGGTGATGGCGCAGCATCGCCTTCCAGTGCAGGTCCGGGTCGGCGGAGAACCGATCGCGGTACTGCTCGCCCGTCATCCCCTGTCCCGCGAGGGCCTTGAGGTCCATCCCGGCGCAGAACGAGCCGCCGGCGCCGGTGAGCACGACCGATCGGATCGCGTCGTCCGCGTCGGCCTCCAGCCAGCCGTCGTAGAGGCCCACCAGCAAGGGCGGCGAAAGCGCGTTCCTGGCCTCCGGCCTGTTGAGCGTGAGCACCAGTGTGGCGCCTTCGCGCTGCACGGTGAGGTGTTCCGTCCCACCCATTGCTTCCTCCCGTCTCCGGAACGAGAACAGGTTGCAGTAGGCGCGGTGCCAGTACAAGAGATTTCTGACAGCTAGTCAGATTTCTTGGTGGGGGCCCTTCACAGTTGCGCGCGCCTTTGCTCTGATGACCGGCGAACCGACGGACGCGCCTTTCTCCGCAACGTCACCGGGTCAGGAGGAGTGGTGGAGTACAACCTTGCCGACCTGTTCGAGTCGGTCGTCGATGTGGTTCCGCACCGCGAGGCACTCGTGTACGCCGACCACCCCGGTACGGGCGAGGAGCGCCGTCTCAGCTATGCGGCGCTGGACGCGGCCGCCAACCGCATCGGACACCATCTGCTCGACGCCGGGATACGGCCCGGGGAGCATCTGGGGCTGTACCTGTACAACGGGATCGAGTACCTGCAGACGGTGCTGGGCTGCCTCAAGGCCCGGATCGTCCCGGTGAACGTGAACTACCGCTATGTCGAGGACGAGTTGGTGTACCTCTACCGGGACGCCGACCTGGCGGCGCTCGTCTTCGACGCGGAATTCGCCGACCGGGTGGCGGCGGCGCTGCCGCACACGGACAGGCTGCGGCACCTGGTGCGGGTGGGGACCCCCGCGCCGGGAGCCGCCGCCCCGCCTGCCGTGGGCTTCGCCGACGCCGAGGCCGCGGCCTCCCCAGGACGCGGTTTCGCTCCCCGCTCGGGGGACGACCAGTTCATCATCTACACCGGCGGCACGACCGGCATGCCGAAGGGTGTGATGTGGCGCCAGGAGGACCTCTTCTTCTCCGGGCTCGGCGGTGGCGCACCCACCGGCGAGCCGGTGAAGAAGCCGGAGGAGCTGGCCGAGCGGGTCGCGGCGGGCGGCGAGGGCATCACCTTCTTCCCGACCCCGCCGCTGATGCACGGCACCTCGACGCTGACGGCGTTCATCGGCTTCAACTTCGGCCAGCGGATCGTGCTCCATCGCAAATTCGTTCCCGAGGAAGTGCTGCGGACCGTCGAGAAGGAGAAGGTCACCAGCATCTCGCTGGTGGGCGACGCGATGCTGCGGCCCCTGATCGACGCGCTCGACGGCCCGCTGCGGGGCACGGACTGCTCGTCCCTGTTCAGCGTGTCCTCGTCGGGGGCCGTCATGTCGGAGACCGTGCGCGCGCAGTTCCAGGCGCTCGTCCCGAACGTCATGCTGCTCAACAACTTCGGGTCGTCGGAGTCCGGCTTCAACGGCACGGCGACCCCGGACTCGGGCTCGACGAGAGGCTTCCGCATCCGCGTCAACTCCCGTACGTGCGTGGTGGACCCGGTCAGCCGCGAACCGGTCGCGGTCGGCGAGCCGGGCCGCATCGCCCAGCGGGGACACGTGCCCCTCGGCTACTACAACGACCCGCGGAAAACCGCCGAGACCTTCTTCCAGAAGGACGGCGAGCGCTGGGTGCTGCTCGGCGACATGGCGACGGTCGACGAGGAGGGCGTCATCACGGTCCTCGGCCGCGGCTCGCAGTGCATCAACACCGGTGGGGAGAAGGTGTATCCGGAAGAGGTCGAGCAGGCGCTCAAATCGCATCCGGACGTGTACGACGCCCTGGTCGCCGGGGTGCCGGACGCGACATGGGGCAACCATGTGGCGGCGGTGGTGCAGTTGCGCGAAGGGGCGGCACACCCGTCGCTGGAGGACATCCAGAGGCACTGCCGGGCGCACCTCGCGGGCTACAAGCTCCCGCGCCAGCTGGTGATCACGGACACCATCCGGCGCTCCCCCAGCGGCAAGGCGGACTACCGCTGGGCCAGGGAGGTCGCGGCCGCGGCGGATCGCTGAGCCGCAAGGGCGGGGGTCCGGCCCCGCAGCACGGGCGCCTGGAACCGCGGTGATCAGGGCCGGCTTGGAGACGCGTCCGGGACGGCGGGCGGCGTACAGCAGGGCGAGGCTGCCGCTCACCGAGTGGGCGAGCGCATCCATCCGCTCGAGTCCGAGATGCGCGCGGAACGCCTCCGCATTGTCGGCGAGTCGGTCGCAGCGGTAGGCGGCGGGGGCCACCGGATGCGCCGAGCCCCCGGTCCCGCGCGGGTCGAGCAGCGCCAGCCGCCGCCCGGCGTCGAGCCGGCCAGAGCTCCGAGGCAGGCGGACGCACGCACGGGGCCGCCGGGCAGCACGACGAGCGGCTCGCCCTCGCCTCGCAGGTGTCCCGTCGGGTGCGTCGAAGCTCGGTATGTGGTGATCCTCCCGACGGGCGGGCCGCGCCGGATCGCCTCGGGGTTCCGCGCCCGCACCGAGCCCGGCGGCACCACCCAAAAAGTGAGGGCCGACCCCTTGCCTACAGGCCGATGAGCTGGATTACTGATCTCCGAGAGATCCGACCGAATGATCGGTCGTCCGGATTGTGCGATGGGCGAGGGAGACGCCTCCATGGCGGATGCGCAGGACCTGCTGGACGCGGGGGAACGACTCGACGCGGAGGCGCTGCGGGCCGTGCAGCTGGAGCGGCTGCAGGCCTCGCTGCGGCGCGTGTACGCGCACGTGCCCTTCTACCGGGAGTCCTTCGACAAGGCGGGGGTCCATCCGGACGACTGCCGCTCGCTCGCCGACCTGGCCCGCTTCCCCTTCACCGTGAAGTCGGACCTGCGGGACAACTACCCGTACGGGATGTTCGCGGTACCCCGGGAGCAGATCCGGCGCATCCACGCCTCCAGCGGCACCACCGGGCGCCCCACCGTCGTCGGGTACACCGACAACGACCTGTCCATGTGGTCCGACATGGTGGCCCGGTCGATCCGCGCGGCGGGCGGACGGCCCGGCGACACGGTGCACGTCGCCTACGGATACGGCCTGTTCACCGGCGGCCTCGGCGCCCACTACGGCGCCGAACGCCTCGGCTGCACGGTGATCCCCGCCTCCGGGGGCATGACGGCGCGGCAGGTGCAGCTGATCCAGGACCTGAAGCCCGGCGTCATCATGGTGACCCCCTCGTACATGCTCACCCTGCTCGACGAGTTCGAACGCCAGGGCGTCGACCCGCGCAGCACGTCCCTGCGCGTCGGGATCTTCGGCGCCGAGCCGTGGACACAGGAGATGCGGCGCGAGATCGAGGAGCGGTTCGCGATCGACGCGGTCGACATCTACGGCCTCTCCGAGGTCGTCGGCCCCGGCGTGGCCCAGGAGTGCGTCGAGACCAAGGACGGCCTCCATGTGTGGGAGGACCACTTCTACCCCGAGGTCGTCGACCCGATCACCGGCGAGGTGCTGCCCGACGGCGAGGAGGGCGAGCTGGTCTTCACCTCCCTCACCAAGGAGGCCATGCCCGTGGTCCGCTACCGGACCCGGGACCTGACCCGGCTGCTGCCCGGCACGGCCCGCGTCTTCCGGCGGATCGAGAAGATCACCGGCCGCAGCGACGACATGGTCATACTCCGGGGCGTCAACCTCTTCCCCACCCAGGTCGAGGAGATCGTGCTGCGCACCCCGGGCGTAGCCCCGCACTTCCAGCTCCGGCTCACCCGCGAGGGCCGACTCGACGCGCTCACCGTACGGGCCGAGGCCCGCACCGGGGCCACGCCCGAGCAGCGCGACGCGGCGGCTGTCACCATCGCCGCGGCCGTGAAGGACGGCATCGGAGTGTCCGTCGCGGTGGAGATCGTCGAACCGGAGTCCCTGGAGCGCTCCCTGGGCAAGATCCGGCGCATCGTGGACCTCCGCCCGCGCCCGTGACCGGCCGGCACCCCCGCGGCGCGGTGGAGATCGTCGAACCGGAGTCCCTGGAGCGCTCCCTGGGCAAGATCCGGCGCATCGTGGACCTCCGCCCGCGCCCGTGACCGCCGGCACCCCCGCGGCGCGGTGGAGATCGTCGAACCGGAGTCCCTGGAGCGCTCCCTGGGCAAGATCCGGCGCATCGTGGACCTCCGCCCGCGC
>NZ_JBEYXD010000083.1:0-34758 GCF_040644975.1 Streptomyces sp. NPDC046900
GCGGGCGCCTGCGCGCCGCCCCCGAGGCGGTCTCCCGCCTCAGCGAAGCCGTCGTCGAACAGCTCGTTCGTCTCCAGGTCCGGCTGGTGCAGTCCATCCGCACGACCATCCACACCCTGGACAAGGCCATCGCCGAAGCCACCGAAACCCACCCCTACGCGCCGCTGTTCGCCACCATGCCGCGCATCGGGAAAGTCAGCCTCGGTCAGGTCATCGGCGAGATCGGCCCCATCCTGGAACGCGCCCAGACCTGCGAACAGCTCATCGCCGAAGCCGGTGTCGTCCCCGTCACCCGCGCCTCGGGCAAGGCCCGCACGGTCTCCTTCCGCTTCGCGATCAACCGCAGCGCCCGCGTCGCGCTGACCACCTTCGCCGACAACAGCCGACACGGCGGCGACTGGGCCGCCAAGATCTACAACGATGCCCGAGCGCGCAAGAAGCGACACCCTCACGCCATCCGCATCCTGGCCCGAGCATGGCTCCGCGTGATGTGGGCCTGCCGGCGCGACGGCGTCTGCTACGACCCCGTGATCCACCAGGCCAACAACAAGATCAACACGCCCACCGACGAGCCTCTCGCGGCATAGAGGTCGACTCAGGGAACTCATGCCGAGGCCTCCGTCAGGTCCAGGAACGCGTCGTCCAGCGTGGCGTCGGTGACGCGGAGTTGATGGGCGGTGATGTGCTGCCGGGCGAGCAGGGAGATGACCGCGTTGACGGTCTCGTCGGTGCCGGCGAGCGTGATCCGGCCGTCCTTGTGGGCGACGGACGCGAGCGCCGGCAGCGCCTGCAGTTCGTCCTCGTCCAGCGGCGCCGACGGGGTGAAGCTGATGACCGTGGAACCGGACGCGCGGCGGATCAGTCCGGCGGGGGTGTCCAGGGCGGCGATCCGGCCCTTGTCGATGACCGCGATACGGTCGCAGAGCCGCTGCGCCTCCTCCATGAAGTGCGTGACGAGCAGGACGGTGACGCCGTTGCCCCGTACGTCCTCGATGAGCCGCCAGGTGTCGCGGCGGGCTCGCGGGTCGAGTCCGGTGGTGAGCTCGTCGAGGACGACCACCCTCGGGTTGCCGATGAGGGCGAGCGCGATGAACAGGCGTTGTTTCTGGCCGCCGCTGAGTTTGCCGAACCGGGTGGTGAGCTGTCCGGTGATGTCGAGGCGCTCGGCGAGCGGGCGCCAGTCGGCGGGGTGCGGATAGAAGGACGCGTACAGCTCCAGCGCCTCGCGCACGGTGAGCTTGGCCTGCAGTTCGCTCTGCTGGAGCTGGGCGCCGAGGACCCGGGAGACCTGCTCGTGGTCGGCGACGGGATCGAGCCCGGCGACCCGGACCCGTCCCTCGTCGGGGGTCCTGAGGCCCTCGACGCACTCGACGGTGGTGGTCTTGCCCGCGCCGTTCGGGCCGAGGATTCCGAAGATCTCGCCCTCCTCCACGGCGAAGGTGACGCCGTCGACGACGGCCCTTCCCCCGTAGGACTTGCGCAGTCCGCTGACTTCGATGACGGGATGCGTGGTCATGCCTCGAGGGTCCCGGCCGGAGCCCGTCCGGCACATCGGCCGCCTCGCTCGAAGGTGCATCAGCCGATCGGTTGATGCGGGGGTACGACCCGGCGGCCGACGGACCGGGCGACTCCTCGTACACGCGGGTCGTAGGACCGCAGACGGATCCGGGTCCGGTCAAAACGCGGTGGGCGCTGTCGGTGCCGGTACGTAGGCTCCTGCTGATGCCCGCACAACGTGTAACCCCCAAGGACCGCTCCGCCGTGCGCACCCTGCTGCGCCTGTGGCCGTATGTCCGACCGGTGCGCCTGAGCCTGTTCACCGCCGCGTTCGTCGCGATCGGCGCCTCGCGCGTCGGCCTGGTGATCCCGCTGGTCCTCAAGTGGCTCGTGGGCGGGCCGGTGGCCGACCGGGATCTGTACCTCGTTCGCGTTGGACGCCGACGCCTGGAAGGCCAATCGGCCGCGCCGCGAACAGCCGGTCCGGCGGGCACGGTTGCATCGACCGAGGGACCGGCGCCGCACGGGCCGGGAACACGGACCACAAGGTCGTCCGCACCACTAGGATCCGGGCCCCAAGAACGCGGTACGCCCGCCGCACACTCGGACCAAGACGTATTTCTGCAGGAGGACTGTTTCATGACTGACCGGCCCTTGACGCTCATGGCGGTACACGCCCACCCCGACGACGAGGCCACCGGCACCGGAGGGGTCCTCGCTCGGTACGCGGCGGAAGGCATCCGCACGGTTCTCGTAACGTGTACCGACGGCCGTTGCGGTGACGGACCGGGAGGTGCCAAGCCGGGCGATCCCGGGCACGATCCCTCGGCCGTCGCCCTGATGCGCCGTCAAGAACTTGAGGCGAGCTGTGACGTCCTGAAGGTCAGCGATCTGGAGATGCTGGACTATGCCGACTCCGGGATGACGGGCTGGCCGAGCAACGACGCCCCCGGATCCTTCTGGCAGACCCCCGTGCAGGAAGGCGCGGCCCGACTCGCGACACTCATGCGACACTACCGACCTGATGTGGTCGTCACCTACGATGAGAACGGCTTCTACGGCCACCCCGACCACATCCAGGCCCACCGCATCACGATGGCGGCGCTGGAGATGACCGCGCTGGCACCGAAGGTGTACTGGACCACGATGCCTCGCTCGATGATGCAGCGGTTCGGCGAGATCATGCGCGAGTTTCATGAGGACATGCCGCAGCCGGATCCCGCCGAGGCCGCCGCGATGGCCGAGATCGGCCTCCCCGACGATGAGATCACCACGTGGGTGGACACCACCGCGTTCAGCGGTCAGAAGTTCGACGCGTTGGCCGCGCACGCCAGCCAGGGCGAGAACATCTTCTTCCTCAAGATGGGCAAGGAGAGGTTCGGCGAGTTGATGGGCATGGAGACCTTCGTACGTGTCCAGGACACCACCGGCGCGGCCATACCCGAGAACGATCTCTTCGCCGGACTGCGCTGATCCGCCTGTCCGACCGGCCGGGAAAGCGCATCGACCGCACGGCGCGATCGAGCGAGTCACAGATAGGTGGCAAAGCACACCGGGCGCTCGTGTGGCAGCGGCCCGGTCTCTACGGCCCTGGCAGACGGCCTGACCGGCGGGCAGCGGCCTCACGGGGCGCGCCCGTCGGACAGCCGTCTCCACCGTGCGGGCGCATGATCCACGTCTTGCATTGCTGGTGGCACTTCACGGTCAATGACGTCGCGTCAGCCGTCCACGCTGGCGGCCGTGGCAGGAACGATTGGATGCCGCCTTGGCGCTGCGGGTCGGGCCAGTACCAGCCGAACGGGGCCCGGGTGGGTTGTCCAAGTACCGGTGGTACCAGCAGATTCCGGAGTGCCAGTGCAGGGCGAGATCGATGGCACACGCCGCCTCCTCGGCGTTGCAGTTGTGGCACGGCAGACCTTCTCCGAACTACGGGTTCGGCACGAGGGTGCGCGTTGAGTCAGGAGTGTCCCGGCTCCCGGTTGAGTTCGTGGTAGGCGCGGAAGTCGAAGAAGCGCAGACCGTCGATCACTGCTCCGGACTCGATTTCCTGCACGGTCCAGGGGCGGGCGGAGTAGTCATCGATCGCCACGCCTCCATGTTCGAGTCGCAGCGCGATCAGCTGGTGAACCTCTGCTGTGCCGTCGATCCGACCGGAGATGTCGATCTGCACTGCCCAGGTGGGGTGGAATCCGACGGCCCCGTCGAGGACCGACACGTCGTCGGGCTCCCAGTCACAGAAGAGGCACCCGTTCGGCTCTTCGTCGATGTCGATGTAGAGGTTGCCGCCCAGGGTCCAGGGATGGCGCTGCTGGTTCAGGTGCCGATCAAGTGCGGCGATAGTCTCAGCTCGCTCACCTGCGGGGAACACGAACACTGTGCGCATGGATTGGAGCCTAGGCGGTCCGTCTTCGAGGCGGCTACGAGTATCCAAGGCTGGTCCAGGGCCGGTGGGGAGGTGCGTCCGGCGATGTTGGCGAAAGTAAGCAGGCCCAGGTGAGTGACCGTGGGCTCGAGAGCGGCGTCGAGCTGAGACAGTTTGTCTTCGGCGCCGACGGGGCTGATCTCGAGGCCTTCGACTTCGACGAGCCAACCCTCTTGCTGGGCCTCGGCGATCCTGTCGATCAGGTTGTCGCGGATCTCGATCAGTCGGTCTCGCTGGGAGGGTTCGGGGCGGAGGAGCGAGCATCGGCCGCAAGCTTCTCTGAACTTTGGGGCCGTGCCGTCCCAAAGCTTCTGATCTGCAGCTCTTTGAAACCGAACCGGTGATGCCAGAGGGACCACAGCGAGATGTTCCGCTGAGCGAGAACTGCTCCGGCTGCCGCCTCAGTACTGTGACTTCGCAGGACCGACACCGAGATCGAGATCACCGCAGACCTGGTCCGCGACCTGCTGCAGGAGCAACATCCAGACCTTGCAAGGCTGGCCATCCGGAAGGTGGCGGGCAGCTGGGGCAACCAAATGTGGTGCCTCGGAGACGAGTTGGCCGTGCGCATGCAGCGCATGGACCCCACTCCGGAGCTCCAGCTGAAGGAGCGGCGGTGGCTACCTGTGCTGGCCCCGCGCTTGATCCTTTGCCGACAGGGGCGCTTCACTGCACCAAGCAAGCCGACACGCCGATCCATGGCGCGGTTCAGGCGAGTAGGCGTTACACCGCGGGACACCTGCCGAGCACGATCAAGGCGATGCTGGCTGTGTGTTCGGCGCCTTCGCAGTAGCGTTCAGCGATTTCCCGAATGTGCTCCCGCTTCGGACTTGGCCATGCTGGCGAAGAACACGTAGGGTGCTGCACGTTTGCGATGGGCTCCGAGAACGGCGGTTACAGACAAACCGAAAACGAGCCGACGGGAACTGCCGGCCTCTCAGCTTGATCTTTATGGTCTGACCCGGTTGCGTTCGGCGATGGTCTCCTGTCGTCTGACCGTTTTGCCCACGTCGTAGTGGTGGCGGGGTGTCGGTTCTTCGAGCCGGGCGGTCAGCCGGGGCCGGGCCGGTTGGGTTTCGGCGCACGGGCCGGGCAGGGCAAGTTGGGGCGGAGGTTCCTGAACCCCCGGCGGACCCGGGCCGGGGTGAGACGGCCGGACTCGGCCGGCTTCTCCCAGGGGTGGCGGAGGTCCTCGGCCAGCGACCGGGCGAGGCGGAGTTGAGTATGCGCTGCGATGATCAGCCAGGTCCACCGGTCCGCCGCCTCGGGTGTGCGGAGCTTCGGGCGGGTCCAGCCCAGCGTCTGCTTGATCATCCGGAAGGTGTGCTCCAGATCGAACCTGCGCAAGAACGCCTGCCAGCGCAGGTCGGCGTCCTCACCCGACAGGTCGGTGGCCGACGTCCACAGCCAGACGGGGAGTGGGTCGTGGCCGCTGGGCAGGCGGTCGACCCGACCTCAAGTCGGATCAACGTGCCCTCAATGACGGGGAGTTCGTCGGTGTGGTTGATCCATGCCGAGCGCGTGGTCAGCCTCGGGTGAATGCGGCCCAGGCCATCGCGCGGGCGGTGCCGTAGCGCTCGGTGACCTGCACGGTCTCCGCGTCAGGATCGCCCTAGGAATCCGGCTTGGCGAAGCGGAACTCCTCGCCGTGCTTCGGCGGCCGTCCGCCCTGCGGCAGTGAGATCCATGGCGCCGGGACCGGCTTGCGCGTCACCCGGTCCGTGCGCATCCGCCCCAGGACTTCCACCGGTAGTCCTTCCAGCAGGTAGGCCATGCGGGGAGCGTCGTAGCCGGCGTCGAAGACGACCAGGATGTCGCGGTCACCCGCGTGCCAACGGCCCATGTCGATCAGGTCCTCGACCACGCGGCGGACCTGGGCCGCGGTGATCTCGGCGACATCGTCGGCCGGCCCCAGCCGCAGTGCGTCCAGGATCTGGCACCACGAGGTCCGGCCCGACTCCAGTGCGGCCACGAACGAGTAGGGCCAGCCGGGCACAAACTGGTCCGACGAGCGTTCGCTGCGGCCGTAGACATGGCAGAACAAGTGGTCCGCACTGGTCGGCGCGTCCGGCCGGAGCCAGTGGGTGACGTCCACCGCCAGGACCAGGCGCCCGTCGGCCGCCTCGGGCTGCGGCAGCCCGGCCAGCACCTGCCGCAGCCGCGGCACATCGACGTTCCCGCGGTTCAGCGCGTCGTACATCGCACCGTGCCCGCGCCGAAGCTCGGCCACCAGCGTGAGGTCCACCGGCGTGGTCACCGGCCCGTCCGCGCACAGCAACGCGTCGGTCAACTCGAACAAGGTGTCCCCGCGCGCGGTCAGGCAGTCGAAGAAGTCGCCCCGGAAATGTGACGCCACAGCGAATGCTTCACCGGGAACAGGTTCAAGCAGCAGACTCACCCTCACGGCCCTCGTCTTGATCAGTGCACCCTGTTCGGAGCACTGATCAGGCGAATGCCGCCGCAGTGTCCGGAGAATGCCGAGCTGGGCAGCATACTTCGAGGCACCTTTCGACACCGGATGTCCTGTGACACGGCCGCTGCTGGGGTGGGCTGGTTGAGGACCGGTAAGGTAGCGCTCTTCGGGCGGCTCAGCCCCTGGAGTCCTAGAGGCGACTTCCTATGAACCTCCGCCCCATGACTGCTCGTTCCGATGCCGCGATACACCACGTGTGGCGGCTTCCCGCTGCCGATGCCGGTCGGGGGTACCGAGCACTCTGGTGGAGTGTCGGGCCCGCCGGGGAACTTGCGGTCCTGTTGGTCCACCGGCGCTATCTTGCTCGCAACCGCTACCCCAAGGGGTGGATCGGGTGGGGGCTGGAAGTTCCGTTCACTGGTGAATTGGTCACCATCACCGGCCGGGAGGAGCGGCGCACCCTGGTGAAGGACATTCGGATGTGGCCAGGCCACCTGGCCCTGCTCCCGGATTCCAGATTCCTGCTGGTGAGTGGCCGCACGTTCCGGAACGAGGCCGAGGGTCCCTGGCCGGCCAACGCTGTGGTGTTCTCCCCATCCGGGACACCTGAAGCCGAGTTCTGCGTCGGCGATGACATCCCCGCCCTGGTCACCGATGTCCACGGCGGCATCTGGACGGCTTACGGCGACGAAGGCATCTACGGCGGCCACCCCGAGTCGGGAGCGGGCCTCGCGGGCTGGAACACCCGAGGCCAGGCGGCTTGGACTCCCGACGGGCGGCTGCCCGACCACCCACTGCAAGGCTGCACCGCCGCGACCGAGAACGAACGGGTATGGCTCGTGTGGTACTCCGGCAGCAGCAGAGGCGGCACCTTCCTGACACAGATCACCCCGTCCACCGGCGACGTGGTCAGCTACCCCAGTCCGGTCCGCGCCCCGGACGGATTCGCGGTCCGAGGCAACCAGGCAGTACTTACACGCCGGAACCACAACAAGCGGTCCGTCGAGCTCACACGTGCCGAACTCAACGGCACCGCGTGGACAGTGACCAGCCGCCGCACGCTTCGCGTTCCCGGTCGAGTGGTCATGCGTTGCGGCCAAGGCCGCAACGGCTCCCTCTGGCTCCGCGCAGGCGACACCTGGCTGCGCATAGAAGCATGAACACCCCCCACAACATCCCAGCCGGTCCAACTTCGACGGCCGGCGGTCCAGGTTCGACGTCCCGGAACACCGGAGGTTGAAGAACAAGCTCAGGGCCTGTTGATGAAGGGGCTGGGCCGTACAGATGGACTGACGTCGATGACTGGACAGTCGCCGTGATCGCCGACCTGTTCGCCGCGCCCATCTGAGCGAGCATTCCTACCCCCACTCGCCGCCTGATGGCGGTTCGTCTATGTCGTCCTTGTCGTCGGTGTGGGCCAGGAGGTGGTCGCGGAGTGCGCGGGCCGTGTCCGAGAGATCGCGGTCGCTGGTGAAGCAGGCGACCAGCCGCCGGGCCGCCCATGGTTCGGCCAGGGGGATGGCGGCCAGGGTGCCGCTGGTGAGCCGGCGCCGCACGCTGTACCAGGGCAGGATGGCGATGCCGATTCCCCCGGCCACGGCGTGACAGGCCGCGTCGATGCTGGGCAGCCGGACGCGATACCTCGGCTGGGTGCCCAGCGGCTGGGCGTGCGTCTCCAGGTGCTCTTGCAACGGGTTGGCGACGTTCAGGCCGACGAACGCGCGGCCGAGCACGTCGGCGTACGGTACCCGGGACAGGCGGGCCAGCGGGTCGTCAGGGAGGGTGACGACTACCAGCGGATCCGGGCGGACCACCCGGGTTTCCAGCTGCCCGAGTTCGACGGAGTCGGCGACGATTCCGATGTCGGCGCGGCGTTCGGCCACGGCCGCGATGATGCGGTGGCTCGGGCGTTCCTCCAGGTCGATGCGGGCGTGCGGGTACTGGGCGAGAAACGAGACGGCGGCTGCGGGCATGAGGCTCTCGGTGGCGGCGGTGTTGGCCTGGACGCGGACGGTGGCGCCGTGTCCCTGCGCGTACTCGTCCAGTTCTGTGCGCAGCTGGCCGACCGCGTGGCACACGGTCCTGGCGTGGCGGAGCAGCACTTGTCCTGCCGGCGTGAGGGCGACTCCGCGGCGGCCACGGTCGAAGAGCGTCACGCCCAGGGTGTGCTCCAGGCTGCGGATGCGCCCGCTGGCCGAGGGCAGGGACAGCCGGGCGCGGGCCGCGCCGTGCGTGATGCTGCCTGTCTCCGCGACCGCCGTCACGAGGTCGAGATCGATGAGGTCCACTGACAGTCCCTGTCTTGGTGATACTTCTAAGGCACGCCAGCCTTCGGCTTTTCCGAACCCTATCTGAAAATACCTCGCATTTACCAGGTATTTTTCCGTAGCCATAATGAATCCCGATGGCTACTGCATATTCTCACCCGCGAATTCCGACCCGCACCGAGCGCGGCGGCGGGCTCGCGCTGACCGGAATCTGCCTCGGCTTCTTCCTGGTCCTGTTCGACGCCACCGCGGTGAACGTCGCGACCGGAGGCATCACCAGTGGCCTGGGAGCATCGGTGATCACCCTGCAGTGGGTGCTCAACGCCTATACCGTGGCGTTCGCGGCCTTGATGCTGACTGCGGGCAGCCTCGGCGACCGCTGGGGGGCGCGCCGCGTCTACCAGGGCGGCGCCGCGCTGTTCGCGGTGTCCAGCGCCGTATGCGCGGCGGCGCCCAACGCGACCACGCTGGTCACGGCGCGGGCCGTGCAGGGGATCGGTGCGGCAGCGGTGGTGCCGTGCTCGCTGGCCCTGATCGCGCACCGCTACCCGGAACCCGTCGCCAGGGCCCGCGCGCTGGGTATCTGGGGCGGTGTCTCGGGCATCGGCCTGACCGCCGGACCCGTGATGGGCGGATGGCTGGTCGCGGCGCTGGGCTGGCGCTCGGTCTTCCTCGTGGTGGTGCCGGTTTCCGCGGTGTCGATAGCCCTCATCGCCGCGCACACCGCGGAGATACCACGCCACGCCGCGACCCGGCCCGATCTGCGTGGCCAGCTGCTTGCCGTTGCCTCCCTTGTCGCGTTGACCGCGTCGCTGACCATGACGTCGACGCTGGGCTGGAGCTCGCCGCTCGTGCTGGGCCTACTGGCCGTCGCCGTGGCACTGGGCGCCTGCTTCGTGGTGGCCGAGCACCGTGTCAGCGAGCCGATGCTGCCGCCGGCGCTGTTCAGGAGCAGCGCATTCAGCGGTGCGACCGGAGTCGGGCTGCTGTTCAATTTCGGTCTCTACGGCGTGCTGTTCTGCATCACCATCTTTCTGGAGCGCACGCTGCGCCAGTCCGCCGCGGTCACCGGCGTGGCACTGTTGCCGCTGACCGCGGTGACCGCGATCACCGCCCTGTTCTCCGGTCGCGTCACCAGCAGGTTCGGCCCCCGGCTGCCCATGGCGCTCGGGCTGTCCGGCGGGCTGCTCGGCACGTGCCTGCTAGCCGCCTGCGGCGACCACTCGGGGACGGTGGCGCTGGCGGTCTTCGGCGCGATCACGGGCTGTGTCGGCCTGTGCATGCCCGCGATGACCGGGGTCGCGCTGGCCGGGCTCCGGCCGCAGCGGACCGGACTCGGCGCCGCTACCCTCAACGCCGCGCGCCAGGCCGGGGGAGCGCTCGGCATCGCCCTGCTCGGCAGCACCGCGTTGCAGCGGCCCGGGGCGGCAGGCCCGGACCTGCCGCACCTGCGGCTGCCCATGATCCTCACCGCTACCGGCTACCTGATCGCCGTCATCGTCACCCTCACCGCGATCGGTGGCCCCACAAGGCGACCTCGGTGATCACCGACCCCTGCTCCTGCGCGAGGGGGCTGATGTCTGTTTACCCTGCTACCGTCCTGAGCGCTATTCGCTGCGCGTCCCCGGGCTGCCCATGCCATGACCGCGTGCCGCGCCACCCGTCAGACCTGACCGATAAGCAGTGGTCTGTACTCGAGCCGTGGGCACGCCAGGTAATGAGGGACCTTACCGTTGCCGTTGGCCGGCCGATGGTCCATGACCTGCGGGCGATGTGCGACGCGGTCGCCTATGTGGTGAAGAACGGGGGTCGAGTGGCGTCCCCTCCCTGTCGATTTCCCGCCGTGGGAGTGGGAGACGGTATACGCGTTCTTCGAGCGGTGGAACGGCCGCGGCCTGCCGCAGGCGCTGGTCACCCGGCTGCGGGAGCTGCTGCGTCAGCACCAGGGCCGGGCCGCGCAGCCGACCGCGTGCATCGTCGACTCCCAGATGGTCAAGGCCCACGACACCGTCGGCAAGGCCCCGAGCGGCTACCACGGGGGCAAGAAGGTCACCGGCCGCGGCCGACATATCGCCGTGGACACCGAGGGCTGGCTGCTGGCCCTGGTCGTGACCGCCGCGAACATCAGCGACAAGGCCGGGGCGAAACTCCTGTCGGTGTACGGACTTCTCTCCCCAGCTGGGTACAGATGAACGTCCCCAGCTGTTTCTGATCCTGGTTGTCATGCTGATGCCATGACAATCAAGGGGTGAGGCATAGCGGCCGTGGCCTGGAGCGTGCTTGCTGTGCTGTTTCTGGGGACAGCGGTGTGGGTCGGGGCTCTCGGGTTCGTGCGGCTGGGACTGGCTGGGGACGAAGTCCGAGTTCGTCTTTCGCGGTGCCAGCCCGAAGCCGGGGGTCGAGGAGGAAACCACGTCGAGTGCTCTGGTCAGCTCGTGGGTGACGTGAGCACGAACCACCGTGATGGTGCGTTATGACGGCAGGCAAGGGGAGGTGGTGCCCGCCGCCAGAACGACGTGGGGAACGTTGGAGGTGGTGGACAGGGGTATCCCGTCGTGGGGAACGGCGGTTCTGTATCCACTCCTGCTTCTCGGTGCTACAGCGTTGACCGCCTACTTCGCCCATTGCGATCCGGTCGTCGCGGAAGGAGGCAGACTGCGTCAAGCGTCGTGTGCGACTCGGGGGATCAGGCTCCTATGCCACTTCGTTCTCTCGCTCGATGGCCTTGAGGCGGTCCTTGAGTTGGTAGCTAGGGCCGTTGATGGAGATCACTTCGCAGTGGTGCAGGAGACGGTCGAGGATGGCAGTGGCGAGGACCTCGTCGCCTAAGAGGGCGATACGCGAGTTGATGTCCGGGTCGTGACTGCGGGTTGAGTGAGGTTGGCGGGTCGGGTGTCCGCGTCCGGGGTCGCGGGCCGGGCTGGGTGAACGTGTCCGCCGATCCGGAGTGAGTCTGGGCAATGTGAGCCCGTCGAGGTGTTATGGCACCATCCCCGTTGTGGATGACCGTATGTATGACGTGGATTGGTCCGGTCTCTTCCATGCCTCGGGCCCCGCCGGCGACACGCCGCGGCATCTGGCTGCTCTCCTCGGCGACGATGCGGAGGCTTTCGTCGACGGGTACTCGCACCTGTGGTCGGCGACGCTTCGTCGCGAGGGCAAGGCCTGGCCTGCGACGGCGCCCACCGCGCTGCTTGTCGCCGAGCTCCTGGACAATCCGCTGCTGGGGCCGGATGATCCCTCGTTGCCTGATGCCATGCTCGCCTATCTGTACGAGGTCGGCGTCGCCGCCGACCTCGGAGACCGGGCTGCGGAGATCCGTGCTCGGGTCAAGGACCGCGCACCGGAGCTGCGGGCCTGGACTGCCGAGTACGTGTCGACCGATGCGGATGGCAGGGCCCGGACATGGCGGGACGGCACGGGGCTGGGTGAACTCGTCCTCGATCAGGCGGCGCTTGCCTGCTTCGACCTGGTTCCCGCGCTCCTGCGGCGAACACTGCCGCACCTCGCGTCGGATCGCGCCAGGCGCAGGACATGCGCCGCCGCAGCTGTCGGGTCACTAGCGCGGCATCCCGCAGCCTCCGGGCAACGTCCGGAGCTGCAGAAACAGTTGACGTCGATGGCCCGGGCCGCCGGTTCCTCGCACGACCTGGCGACGATTGTGATCGCCATTGGCCACCTCGACGGCGACACGCGCCCCTGGCTGGCTGACCCGCATGCAGGCGTTCGGGCCTGCGCGGCCCTGGCGCCCGACCTTGCCGGCGACGACGCAGCGGACCAGGTGCTGATGGAACTGGCGCGGTCGCCGCAAGCCTTCGGCAAGTCCTTTGGCGACCTGGCTCCACCCCTGCAGCTCCAGTCCAAGTCGTACCAGGACCTGCTCACAGGGCGACGCGCGAGTTGATGCCCGGTCGCTGGCGTACTTCGCGCTCGGAGCTGGTCAGCTCGCCGGACCCGCGCTCGCCCCGGTCCGCCTTCACCTGGCGGTACCAGCCGCGCAGGGACTCGGAGCTGATGCCGAGTTCCCGGGCGAAGGCGGTGACCGTCCTGCCCGAGAAATCGACGAGCGCGATCGCATCCCGCTTGAACTCCTCGGTGTACCGCTTCGTGCACTTGCTTCCCGCCTGGTGCTACTTCCTCTGGAGCCTCAAAATCCCAGTGTCCAGGTGTCCATGATCAAGGGGAAGCTTCACCCCCGTGGATGGAGGTGGTGTGCTGCACGGGACGGCTTGTGAGCGCGGGCCACGTACGTTTGAGGGCGTTTGCGGTGGTGATCGAGGTCGTTGCCAGGTTGGGCTTTCGTTGCGGGTCAAGGGTGAGCGTGGCTGATAGGCTGCGGGCTCAGTCGGCGATGTGGCCGACGACTTGGGGAATTTCGAACAGGTTGCCGGTGTCTCCGGTGTGCAGGAACGCGACGTTGCTGTCGACGGGGATCCGCCCGCTGCGGGCGTGGTCGAGCAATCCTGCGAGTCCCTTGCCGGTGTAGACGGGGCCGACGAAGACGCCCTCTGCTCGGGCCAGCTCGCGGATGGCTGCTGTGCTTTCGGCGGACGCGACGGCGTAGTCCTCGCCGATGAAGCGCTGGTCGATGTCGATCTCGGCGCGGATCGTCGCGTCGTCGGGTACGGGCGCGCCCAAGGTGGCCAGCACCGCCTTGGTCCGTTCGACAATCACGCCGGGGTTCATCCGGTTTCCATCGTTGAACCTCTGGATGGAGATCGACCGGAACTTCACCGGGTGTCCCAGACTCAGCTTGGCTGCCAGCATCCCCGGCAGCGCCGTCCCGGTGCCGATCGTGTGGTAAACGTAGTCGAGCTCGACCCCTGCGGCATCGGACTGTTCAAGCATCTCCCGGAACGTCAGGGCGTGCGCGATGAAGCCGTCGGGGTGCGCACCACCGGTCCCGACAACGAGGACCTTGTGCCCTTGCGCTTCAAGTTCGGCCTTGCGCTCCGCGATGGCGTCGGTGATCCGCGCGGCCTCGTCCGGAGAATGCCAGACGTTGCCGCTGACGTTGATGACGTGGGTTTCGACACCCATCGTCTTGTTGAGCAGATAGTTGCCGCGGAACTCGCCGAGCTCACCATGCCGGGGCACGTTCCGCGTCAGAACCAGGATCGGCGTGATTCCTGCGCTCAGGCAGGCGGCGGCGAACTGCAGACCCGAGTTGGTCAGGTATTCGCCCCGGGTGATGACGTGTGTCACTCCGTTCTCGAGGGCCCGGCCCAGGATGAACTCGGCCAGGCGCATCTTGCTCCCGCTGATCGCACTAGGTCCTGCCAGGTCCTCGCGCTTCATGAAGAGGTTGATCCCGTACGCCGCCGACAGGTTGGACAAGGCGTGGAACGGAGTGGGGTAGAACCCGACCCGGCATCGGGGGAGTTTGTTGATCGCGGTGTCGAATTGCGTGAAGTCCATGCGTCTAGCGTCAGCCAGGCCTCTGGATTAGCACAAGCAATGATCTCTTCTTGGTCGATAAGCTACCCTTAACTCCATGTCTTGGTTGTTCGATCCGCGGCATCTGGTGACCCTTGCGGCTGTCGTGCGGCTCGGCTCGTTCGCCGCTGCCGCAGAGGAGCTGGGCTACACCCAGTCCGCGGTCTCGCAGCAGGTTGCGGAACTGGAACGACGGGTCGGTGCGCGAGTCGTGGTCCGGCGGCCCGTCCGTGCGACCGAGGCCGGGCAGGTCCTTCTCGACACCGAGGCCGCGATCAGTGCGTCGATGAGTCGCGCTGCCACCGAGCTCGCGGCGCTCGCGGACGGAACCGGCGGCGAGGTGCGGCTCGGCGCGTTCATCTCGGCGGCAGCCTCCATCGTCCCTCCCGCGCTCGCACGCCTGCGTGCGACCCATCCGGCAGTTCACATCACACTCCGTGAACTCGAGCAGCGCGAAAGCCATGCGCTGCTGTTCCGGGGAGAGATCGACCTGGCCATCACCTTCGACTACGACCACGCTCCCGGGCCAGTGCCCGCCGGGCTCATGCAACAGCACCTCATGGACGATCCGATCATGGTCGTCCTTCCCGTCGGTCATCCCCTGGCCGGAGCTGACAGTGTCACCCCAGCCGACCTGCCGTCGGACGCATGGATCAACACCGCGGTCGACGTCCGCGACTTGGCGGCGTCACCCGTCGACGGCGTCCGGGGAAGCGGACATCGTTTGGACTTCGATGGCATGGACTTCCGCACTGCGCTCAATCTCGTCGCGGCGGGTCTCGGCGTCGCGCTGCTCCCGCGGTTGTTGCTGTTGGACGCTCCGCCGAGCGTTGTGGTTCTGCCCATGCGGCAGCCCACAATCGTCCGTCGTCTCTACACCTGTCGGCTCGATACGAGAGGCGTGACCGCATCGATCAGGCGGCTGGAGATGTACCTCCGGGAGGCAGTGGCGGAACTCTGAAATGCCGCACCGATCCTCTAGATCCAAGACAGAGCAATGCGATAGGCACCCTCCTTCGACTCGCGAGGCGCGCGTCCACGATTGGCCTGCCTGGACCGCCGCCTCTGTTGGTGCGGTGACGATCCAGCCGGCCTCGGGTCAACGAGCTTTGGCAGCATGCCGTTGACCAGCTGCCTGAACAGCGGCATGAACTTGGGCTCCTCAGCCTTGCCGAGCGTCTCTGATTGGCTTAGTGAGCCTGAGCGTTGCTCAGCCTTGGGAGTCAATCGCCTTCGTGCCCTGGTAGTGAACGACAGGAGCCGCCGGCCCGCGTGGCACGTCCCTCCGGACGCTGGTCGACCGGGCCGCCAGACCCGACCGAGGAGGGTGCCCGACGTCGCCTGGGCGCCGGGCGTGCGCGTAGCACTCTGCCACAGGTTCACTACGGTTCGCTAATCCAACTGGTGAGCCTGGCCAGCTTCAGTCTCCCGCCCACGACCTCCAGCGCGCTGTTGTCCGGCAGTCCAGCGGCGACCTGGACGTACGCGGCGTGCGAGGCGGAGGCGAGTTCGGCGAGGTGTCCGGCTGGCTCGCCCTCCAGGCCGACGACGGCGTTGGCTACTGCCTGCACGAGCCGCTGCGTCGGCACAACCGCCGCAGTGGCTCACTGGAACGTTGGGTCACGGCTGTCGGCGCCGACAGCCCGCCTCGGTCGGCCGGGGCTGACGCAGTGCACATGGATTTCCATACAGGCAACATGCTGGCGCCCGGCGGGGAGATCACCGGGGTCGTCGACTGGGACGGCGCCGCCCGCGGAGATCGTCGATTCGACCTGGTCACCCTGCGCTTCGGCATCCACGCCGAGGAAAGCGACCCGGGGGTGACAGAGCGTCTCGAGGCCGTCCTCGCTTCGCTCCCTGAGGAGATCCTGCGTCTAGCATGGGCTCACATGAGCCTTCGCATGGTCGACTGGGTCATCAGGCACTTCACCGCGATCGACGTGGAGCACTGGCTGGACCTCGCCGAACAACGCGTGAGCTGACGTCTCGGCAAGGAAATGACACGGAGCTGAGACACAGCTGTCTGGCCAAGCAGTGAGACAACCGGTGAAGCCGCAGGTCACGGGACTACGGTATGCCGCGAATTGCGAGAACCTACACCATTTGCAGAGTCTCACATTTCGTGGCCGAATCTCACGAACGATGGCCAAGCGATGGCCGAACGGCCACGAAATGTGAGACTCCCTGGTCGGAGCTTCCACTTGTTTGGGGTGGTCTGATCGTGAGTCAGAACGTCCCTGGGCAACGTGGCTCTCGTAGGGGAGCTTGGGCTGGAATTCAGGGTGCGGCCACGTCTGCATTGGTCCTCGTCACGGATCTGCTTCAGCTTGCGCGGCGCGCACCCGCCCATCTCGGGCAGCTGGCCATACGGAGGGCCGCGCGCTTCCAGGTGACGGGTCGTGTTCGATCAGGCGTTTGCGGTTGCCCAGTACGTCGTAGGTGTAGGTCTGCCAGTAGCCGTCATGGTGCTGGTGACGTTGGTTGCCGTGCCTTTGCCGGAGGTGTCGCTGTGGACCGGTGCGTGGGCCGTCTGGCCTGGGGCAGTACAGCCCTCGGGTGAGGTCCATGTCTGCGGCAGTTGGCCGAGGGACGTACCGCCACACTGCTGAACCCGCGATGACGCCCCGGTCGCCCGGCGCGGCCGCTACCAGACCGGCTGCTAGCGTCGCGATCCGTGCACGCAGGACGGAGGTCGCTGTGGATGGCAAGGACATGGGGCGGGCCTTCATCGGGGCCCACGTGGATCCCCACCCCGGGGCGATGACCGTGGCTGGTGCCGTGGATGACGCCGCCGACCCTTCGTATCCCGCCATCAGGCACACCAAAGCGGCGGACTCGCCGTGGTCACAGCCGACAAGAGGGGGAACAGGGCTCGGTTCGACACCCCGAACACGACCGTCGGCGTCGCAGCCGCCTCCGGAGCCCTGGGAGGCCTGGTCTTCAGCCTGCCTTCCCTCGACCCCGGTGTTGGTCTGCTCGGCAAGCTCGCCGCGTCGGGCATCACTGACGAGTTCCGCTGCAGGTCCAAGCTCTCCTCAAGCCTGGTTCGGCGGCCGTCGTAGTAATGGCCCTGAAGATCATCGAGGACAAGTTCACCGCGGCCATGGAGCCATACGGCGGCATCGTGTCTGAGAGCGTCGCTTTCGGACGAAGCCGAGAAGGAGCTCGCCGAGCAACTCGCGGGCACAGCGGCTGATGGCTGGGACGCACGTTGGGCGCACCTCGGCGGGCCGCACGTCTCACGCAGCCGCGCTGCAGCACCAACCCGCATCATCCAGTGGCCCATTGCGTTGCGGCGCTTGCGGCCTGCCGCGCGATGCGCCCACCTACTCATGGGACGCCCGGCACTGATCAGCCAGCCAGTGGCCGGGCCCGCCGCCGACAGGGAAAGGACCGCATACCATGGCCGACGGCGTGTCAGAAGCGAAGAGGCAACCACAGCGACAACGGACCACCGCGGCACTGACAGGGCTCGTCGTCGCGGCATTCGGTGCGGCGTCACTGGTTTCGTGCACGAACAACAACAGCAAGACCGGCGCGACACCTACACCACCGAACACCGCGTCGTTCTCGGGCACACTACCCTCCGCTCTGGCGTCGCTCGGCGAGTCCGCCAAGGCTTCCGCCCTCGCCTCGGCCTCGGCTGCAGCCTCCTCCGCCTCCGCTGCCGCCTCGGCATTCGAAGCCTCGGTCTCGGCCGAAACCGCCCGTGCCAACGCCGCTGCCGAGAAACAGCTCAAGAACGTCAAGGGCGGGGGTAACGCGAGGTCCGACGTATCGCTCACCGGCAAGCCAAGATCCGAGACGGGCGGCTTGCTCGCGGTCCTCGTTAATATCACCAACCGCACGGACAAGCCCGCCTCTTACGCGGTCCAGGTCGACTTCCGTGACCCCGGCGGCAAAGTTGTCGAGACGCGTTTCGTAGGCGCTCAGCAACTCAAGCCTGGAGAGAAGGTTCAGACAATCGCTGTCAGTCGGAAACCTCCCGAGCCACGGCTGACAGGCGAGATCGCCAAGGCGCAGCGGTACTGAGAGTCCTGCCCCAACGCGCCGCAGCCGGGAGCGTCCCCCGGGCGGTTGATCTTGGTTTTTGAGCTGGTCAGTGGGTTGTCGGGTAAGGCAGCCCACGACTGTCTGCCCTACACCCAAAAGACCCGCCGTGTCGTAGAGCGCTGATGGCCGCCCCGCGAAGCTGCGCCTGTTTCTGATCCGCGGTGACGTCTTCAGGCTTGGTCCCCGGCGCATGCTTGCACAGGCATCTGGTACCTGTCCGGGGCGGCGCCGGGGAAGGAGCGGCCGAGCCCACATCCTGCGACACGCCAGGGATTCAGGTCCTAATGAGCGCGTCCATGTGGAGGTTGCGGGGGTTGAGGGGCGGCGGGCCAGGGTCGGTGGGCTGGATGCACCTCGGCATCCGGTCCGGTCCGATCCGAACAGGAGCCCAGGCATGTGGCCGGCGCAGCCCGCGCATCCCTACGATGATCCGAAAGAGCCCCTCGAGCGGGCGTGGCGGTGGGGCCACCTCGAGTATTGATCTACAGCGTGAGCCTGAAGGCGTTGAAGTTGTCGCGGGGCCCGAAGAAGTCGTGTCCTACCTGCCACGGCAACGGCTGTCTACCGCGGTGCGAGCGCGGCACCGACTACGACCCGAACGTGTCGGAGCCGTGCCCGCACTGTCCGAGGTTCCGGGTGTTGGTTCCTTGGCTACCGCTGTGACCGGTGGGCACGGCCGACCGGGTGTTGATGTGGAGGTGGCGCCGTAGGCGCACGCGGCAGGCGCCTGCCGACTGCACGACGGCCCGCAACCATGAGACAGCGCCAGCGCAGACGAGTCCTGCCCTGGCTCTCGCAATGTCGACGAGCTGCCCTTCTAGTCGCCACCGGCCCCGGCCGGGGCTGTCCCATCGTGTTGCTGGCAAGGCACCGTTCCCGGTCAGCGTGCAGGAGTGAGTCTTGTACCCAGTCCTGGTCAGCTGGCGCATCCCGAACGGTGGTGGATGCACTGGTCGGCCGCCTTCGCGCCGCGTCCGGCGACAGGGATCGTGTTCGTGGTCCGGGTATGCGGGGGCGGGTTTCCTCACGCCCTGGGGTGCCGTGTCCGGCCTGGGCGGTCCGATGCCCCGCATGATCGCTCTGGTCGTGTGGGGGCGGTGCCGTCCGTCGCCGGATGCGGTGCCCGAGGGCGCGCCTGCCGATCGCGATGCTCGCGGCATCGTGACGGGTGGTTTTCCTGGTCGTGTGGGTGAGGGGCCCCAGCCAGTGCTGGGCGCCCCATCTGCTGGTGTAGGCCGGGTCGACGGCGATGATGGTGATGCCGAGTTCGGCCGCCATGCTGACGAGCCTTGCCCGCAGCTTGGATACCGGCATGCCGGAGATCACCTGCCTGAACCGCTTCTGGCGGCCGTGTTTCTCCCGGGTTTTCTCCGTGCTGAAGTCGAGGTCTTCGATCGCGATCGACAGGCCGTGGCGTTGGGCCCAGTGCAGGAGCCGGATCAGTGCATGCCGTACCTGGGCGTCACGGTGCATCGCGGTGCCGGACAGGTCGTAGAAGAACCGGCGCGGTTCGCCGACCGGATTGCCGTGCTCGTCCAGCCGCCAGGCGGCCAGATGGTCGGCGTTGGTATCGACACCGACCAGGCCGCCTGTGCGGGCGTGGGACAGGGGGACGGTCTTGACTGGTGGGATGGTCCAGGAGGCGGTGAGGTACCAGCGGGAGCGGTCTGTGTCGTAGTGGATGCGGTAGGCCACGGACCGGTTCGTGGTGATGCGGTCGGCCCACTCGTCGCTGCGGTGGTGGAAGAGGGCAGCGCCGGTGAGCGTATACCGGCCATGCGGAGCGGTGGCCAGGTGAGCGAGCGGCGCAGGCAGCTTCAGTGACACCTCGCCCTCAGGCGTGACGCGGATGGTCTCATTACCGAACCGCTTGCCCGATTCCCCGTCCGCCTGCAGGAACCAGCGCGATGCTTCCCACTGCTGCCGCACTGGGCCTGCGTGAGCTGGGCGGCGTGCAGCTGGTGCCGGTTGCGCGCGAGCCGCTTCCCGCCGCGCACCACCCGGACCCGGCCCACGGCGCGGTCGGCCTGCTCGGCACTCAGCCGGTCTTCAAGGACCTGCAGGCGCCGGGACTTGGCGAACCACTCCCGTGCGCTGCGGTAGCCGCCCGGCTTCCGCTTGTTTCCCTTCTCCCCGATCGGAAGGGACAGGCGGTGCGCGATCGTCCGCACGCCCGCCTGAAGGCTGTGGATACGCGCGAGTTGGGCACGCCGCGCTAACGCCCACTGATCGTGCGCGGCCTTGGTAATACTCCCGGCCCAACGCGACGAAGACTCCTTTGTCAGGGCTCACTTACGCTCCGCTCTCACTGGTCCAGGAACGGCCTGTCGGCGGCTGGGAACCGGGAACACGCCGACTCGGCGGCAAGGCAAGATTTCACTAGTTGCGCAACTGTTGAATGATAGCGTTCCACAGCGTGCGGGCCTGGGCGGCCCGTGGCCGTACGAACACAGCGGGGGAGGAAGACCGTGCGCCTGCACCTCGCCCCGGAGAGAATCAGCGTGACCGGCGACCGGAGCGCCCGTGCCATGATCGGCCAGAATGATCTTGTGCAACTGGCACATCGCACGCGGGACTTCGGCCCCGTCGCGGCCTCCCGGCCGGGGGATCCGCGATGAGCGCCGGGAGTGGGCTCGCGGGACAGTGGCGTTCGGAGCCGACCAGGTGGCGGGCCTGGCTGGCACCCGGCTCGATCGTGCGGCGGCTGGACTGGCCGCTGCTGGGTGCGGCGCTGGTGTTGTCCGTGCTGGGTGCGATGCTGGTGTATTCCGCCACCCGGGGACGGACCCAGCTGACGGGCGGCGATCCGTACGCGTTCCTGGTCCGCCACGTCATCAACATCGTCATCGGGATCGCCCTGGCGGCCGGTGCCATGTGGCTGGGTCCGCGCCGGCTGCGGGACCTGGTGCCCGTGCTGTACGGCATCACGCTGCTGTTGGTGCTGTTGGTGCTGACCCCCGCAGGCGCCACCATCAACGGCTCGCGGCGGTGGATCCTCATCGCCGGCATGTCGATCCAGCCCGCCGAGTTCGTCAAGGTCACCATTGTGCTGGCCATGGCCCTGCTGCTGACCACCAAGGTGGACGCGGGCGACCGGCAGCGCCCGGATACCCGCAGCGTCCTGGAGGCGCTGGCGGTGGCCGGCGTGCCCGCACTCCTCATCCTGCTCACCCCGGATCTGGGGCAGTTCATGGGCATCGGCGTGATCGTGCTCGGGGTGCTGCTCGCCTCTGGAACGTCCGACTGGTGGGTGGCTGGTTTGCTGGCGGCCGGGGTTCTGGGGGCGGTGGCGGTGTGGCAGTTGCATCTGCTGGACCAGTACCAGGTCAACCGGTTCGCCGCGTTCGCCGACCCTGCCCTGGACCCGTCCGGGGTGGGTTACAACACCAGCCAGGCCCGGATCGCCATCGGCTCCGGCGGCCTTTTGGGGCAGGGACTGTTCCACGGAGCGCAGACCACCGGGCAGTTCGTGCCGGAGCAGCAGACCGATTTCGTCTTCAGCGTCGCCGGGGAGGAACTCGGCTTCGTGGGGGCCGGGGCGCTGATCCTGCTGCTCGGGGTGGTGCTGTGGCGGGCGTTGCGTATCGCACGGGCATGCCCGGACCTGTACGGGACGGTGGTCGCGGCCGGGATCGTGGCCTGGCTGGCGTTCCAGGCGTTCGAGAACATCGGCATGAACCTGGGCATCATGCCGGTCACTGGTCTGCCCCTGCCGTTCGTCAGCTACGGCGGCTCCTCGATGTTCGCCGGCTGGATCGCCGTCGGTATCCTGCAGAGCATCCGCCTCAAGCGCCCGCTGACCGCCTGACCGCCGCCGCGTGTGCGTCCCCGCTCGCTTCGGGGCCGGCTCCGCGCCTACCGTGCACCCTGTCACATACGACGTGACGTCGGCCGGCCCCGACCATCCGTCGCTCCGGCAGGTCTCGCCCCGGGTCGATGCCGACATGGCGCTCATCGGCCGCGTGGCGGTCGCCGACGGAGTGGCAGACGTCGCAGGAGCGGCAGGGCTCCGGTGCGCTTGCGGGTGGTGAGTGCGGCGCGGACTGCGGGCTCGCTGCGGGCCAGGGTGAGCAGGAGTCCCACCGCGTACAGGGCCGAGACGAGTGCGCTGCCACCGTAGGCGAACAGCGGCAGGGGCACGCCGGCGATCGGCAGCAGCCCCAGAACGCCGCCGATGTTGATCGACGCCTGCACGGCGAGCCAGGTCACGATGCCTCCGGCGGCGTACCGGACGAAGTGCTCCTGGGCTCGGGCGGCGATCCGCAGGCCACTGGCGCACAGCGCGGCAAGCAGGCCGAGCACGGTCAGGGTGCCGACCAGGCCTAGTTCTTCGCCGGTGACGGCGAAGATGAAGTCGGTGTGCGGCTCGGGTAATTGGCCCCACTTTTCCACGCCGGCGCCGATGCCGTCGCCGAACAGGCCGCCCGTGGACAGCGCGTACAGTCCGTGTACCACCTGCCAGCACTGGTCACCGGGGCCGGGGTCGCTCGCTCCGAGGCAGGCGAACCGGGACACGCGGTGTGCGCTGGTGGTGATGAGTACGGCGGCGATCAGCCCGGCCGCGGCCAGCGCGGCCGCGAATAGCCGCAGCGGCGCACCGGCCAGCCACAACAGGCCGAACAGCACGGTGCACAGGATCACCGCGGTGCCCATGTCTCCGCCCAGCAGCACCAGTCCGGTCAGCAGCATCGCGCCCGGCGCCAGCGGGACGAGCAGGTGTTTCCATTGGCCCAGCAGCTGGTGCTGCTGCTTCCCGGCGAGCAGGTCCGCACCCCACACGACGAACGCGGCCTTGGCGAACTCGCTGGGCTGGAGCACGAACGGCCCGCCCAGGGCGAGCCAGTTGGTGCTGCCGTTGACCGTCCGTCCCAGTCCCGGCACCTGCACCAGAGCCAGCAGCACTATGACGGCGGCCAGCAGCGGATAGGCCAGCCACCGGTGCCCGCGCACCGGCATCCTGGCGGCCAGCAGCAACAGCGCCACGCCGATCACCGCCGCCAGGACCTGGCGGCGCAGGTAGAACGTCGGTGTCAGCCCGTAGCGCAGGGCCTGGATCTGGGAGGCGGAGAACACCATCACCAGCCCCAGAGCGCCGAGAAGTGCCGCACCGCCGGCCACCACGTAAAAGGCAGTCAGCGGGCGGTCCCAGGCCCGCCGCATCCGCACCACCGCGGTGCGCGGCGGCACCCCACGCCGCCGACTGGCTGTACCGCTGGCCACGCGCCCGCCGCCCGGACTTCTTCCCTCACCCCCGGTCCGGGTCCGCCGGATCGCGCGCGTTGCTGTGCCGCTCCGAGTGCTTGGCGTTCTTCTTTCCACGGCGAGACTTTAAGAGTTGCGCAGCTGTGAAACCATTTTGGCGCGCGAGCAGTAGTGGGCGCGCACTGGCACGGGTCACGGTCGGACGATGTGTGTGTCGGCGGCGCTCAGATCTATGGGTGGCTGGGGTGCGGGGCGGCGGGCGGTGTCGCTGACCTTGATCAAGAGGGCGACGAGCAGCCAGTTGGCGACCATGGAGGAGCCGCCCTGGGCGAGGAAGGGCAGGGCCTTGCCGGTGAGGGGGATGAGGCCGGTGACCCCGCCGACGACGACGAACGCCTAAAGCACAACCGCGGTGGCCAGGCCGGCGGCTAGCAGCTTGCCGAACGGGTCAGTGACGGTCAGGGCGGTGCGCAGGCCGCGCTCGGCGAGCAGCGCGTAGAGCAGGATGAGGACCGTCACGCCGGTCAGGCCGAGTTCCTCACCGACCGTGGTGAGGGTGAAGTCGCTGCGCCCGGCGATGCCGATGAGCTCCGGGTGCCCCGAGCCAAGGCCAGAGCCGAGCATGCCGCCGGAACCGAAACTGTAAAGCGCCTGGGCGGCCTGATCGGACACGAGACCCGCAGGACGGCGCTCGGGCGGCAGGAGGATGTCCATAGGATGCAGCCAGGCGACCACCCGGCCGTGCACGTGCGGTTCGAAGGAGCCGACGACGAACGCCCCGACGGCGAACATGACGGCGCCGAATACCACCCAACTGGTCCGTTCGGTCGCCGTGTACAGCATGATCACGAACAGGCCGAAGAAGATCAACGACGTGCCCAGGCCCCGTTCGAAGACCAGGACGAGCAGGCTGAGGATCCATACGGCCGCGACCGGACCGAGCTGCCGCCCGCGCGGCAGGTACAGGCCCATGAACCGCCGTCCGGCGAGCGCCAGGGCGTCCGCTGAAGTCCACCCAGATCCTCGGCGCTCGTCTACCTCCGCTCCGTCCCTCGGCTGATCCCACCGCCGGACTGAACCGCCGCGGGGGCCGGACGTTACACGTTGCTGCGGCAGCCGCACCCCCCGCGTCCGGCCGATGCCGAGGCGCAGGAGCACGAACCGTGCCGCCGCTGGAGCCACCAGGTTCGGGCCGCGAGCACCGAGAGGGCGACGGCCACGCTGAGCCGCCAGCCGACGACCGCCGAGGCTTGTCGACAGAGCAGTAAACACGGCCAGGGGCTCGCCGCAAGCAGCTCTGCGTCAGGTGCCGCTCTGGACCAACAGAATGATCCGGTCGGGATCGAAGACCGCCCATCGTGGAGTCGGTGCGCCCGACAGCCGCAGTTGGCACCATGTGACGCCGTCAGGGTTGGCCCACCATCCGACGATGACGCCTGGCCATGGGCAGCCTGCGCTGTCATGTACCTCTACGGGCTGGTAAGCGGGCCGGATCTCGTCCTCTGGCGGGAGCGAGCAGCCCTTCACCAGGTCGTCGAGTACGCGCTCCGCGGTGGCTGTATCACGCACGGTTCTGGCCTTCCCTCTCGGCTCTACCGCTATTCCATTATTGCGCAACTATTGATGTATTCGCCTTGGTGTCGATGTATGCGCACCCGGAGCGACAGGGGAGGCGTGGATGCGCCGCCGCTCGGGGTCACTTGGTGGGCGGATGCACCGTCGGTGGCCAGAACCAGTACCGTTCCTCCAACGTCGTACGGCGGGCCGTGCCAGCGCGGCCTGCGCTGGCACGGCCCGCCGCGCTGTCCCTAACCCTATGAGAGATCGGAACAGAGGTCGTCATCAGCCGAGCGGGCGCTGGTGGCCGCGGATGTAGGTGCTCGCGAAGCCGGAGCCGTTGACGGCGCCACGTGCTGGCCCAGAATCACGGTGACTTCCGCTGCCGCAATGGGCTGGAGTTGGGCGCCAGGGAAGAGTTTGGCGATCTTCTCGGCCTGGGACTTGAGGGCCGCGCTGTACTGAACGAGTGTGATGGCATGGCCGCGGCTGCTGGCGTTACCGGTCCTGGAAACCGTGAAACCGTGACGCATCAGGGCCTGAGCCGCCCTTGAGGCCAGTCCGTTGATTCTCGTGCCGTTGTAGACCGCTACGGCGGCTGGGCGTCCGGAGACTGTCATTTCGACGCCTGGTGACGGGGAGGCCGCGACAGCATCCGCCCGTTGGGACTCCATCACTCGGCCCGCGTCCGCACCGCCGATGGCGCGATCGGCCTTGAGAGCCGCCCAGAGCTTGTCGGCGTCAGGGTGGACGACGGCGACGCGCGATCCCTGATAGCGCCAGGGAACCGTGACGAATTTGATGTTGTGCAGGTCGACCTCCTTAAGCATCATTGCGAAGGAGACCAGTTTGTTCGCCGTGCCCAGACCGGGGTCGACGGTCATCGCCGTGGTGGCGGCCTCGGCAAGTGGCAGGAGTCTGGCCGGAGTGAGTCCGTCACCCTTCACCTTCTTGATCAAGCTGGCCATGAACGCATGTTGCCGCTTGATGCGCCCGATGTCAGAGCCGTCACCCATGCCGTGCCGGATGCGGACGTAATCCAGCGCCTCAAGTCCGGAGACGGTCTGCGGACCCTTGTGAAGGAGAAGCCGGCCACGGGCGGCACGGTGAGGGCTGAGGTCCTTCTGGTAAATGTCCTGTGGCAGGCACACCCGAACTCCGCCGACAGCCTCGGTCAGCTTCGTGAAGCCCTTGAAGTCGACGACGACCGTGTGGTCCACGCGCAACCCGGTCAGTTGTTCGACGGTGTTCTGAGCGCACGCCGGGTTGCCGCCCACGGTCTGACCGACTGAATAGGCCGCGTTGAACATCGTGTTGGTCCGCGCCGCGCTCCACGTTCCGTCCGGCAACCTGCACGGCGGAATCGTCACCAGCGTGTCCCGCGGGATGGACACCACTACGGCGTGCCGGTGATCGCTGTAGACATGCAGCAGGAACGCGGTATCGGCGCGCCCTACGTCTGCCTTGTCGCCGCCGCCCAGCTCGCTGTTTCCGTCGACTCGGCCGTCAGATCCGATGACCAAGACGTTTTCCCCTTTCCCCGCTGACCCGGGCCGGTTGCCGGAGATGCCGTCTGCGTCGAACGTATCGATTTCGCCGGCCAACATCAGAAGAGTGCGACCGAAGCCTGCCGTGCCCAGGACCAGCAAGGAAATGCCTGAGACCATCAGGAGTCGCATCCGGCGGCGTCGCCCGCCCATGACCCGGCGGGACGTCCCAGGGCGCGAATACGCGGGCGCCGCGAGACGAAGGCTCCGGCCGCGTCGCGGCTCCTGATGGCTGATCGGCATACGCGCCCCTCGCCTGCACACAGACTTCTACAGTTGCGCAATGTAGCAATCATTCGACGCGGTGTGATGGCTTCTACTTCAGTGCCGCTCCGGCAACGAGCAGCGCGAGCAGCTCGTTCGGCTCGGAACCTCTGCGCGGCCGTCCCCTGAACGCTCTTCTTCTTGATGCCGCCCCGCGAGGGGAACCCGACAATCCCCTGCCCACCGTGTTGAACGGCCTATGTTCCTACCAATCCTCGACCCTCAGGCCGCTTCCGATGTTGCGTCAGCCGGCATTGGAGGGTTCATCACCTGGCCGTGGATCTGGGCGAGCCCGCGGTGGGCAGGACGTTCCAGGACCTACTGCCCGCCGTCCGTCTCACCTGAGACCGGAGCGGTCGCAATACCGGACTCAGTCGCGGGAGTTACCGAACAGGATGCGATAGCCGATGAGCAGCGCAAGCGAGCCGCCGATGGCCGCGCCCCAGGTGTAGAGGTCGAAGAACTGCTTCTGCACGGGGCGGTGGAGGAAGTGGGCGGAGATCCAGCCGCCCACGAAGGCGCCGGCGATGCCGATGAGGGTCGTGCCGATCAGGCCGCCCGGGTCTCGTCCGGGCAGCAGGATCTTGGCGATGGCTCCGGCGAGCAGCCCCAGGATCATCCAGCTGATGATGCCCACGTCGTTGTCCTCCAGCGCGTCGGGCCGTAGGCGGAAACATTCCCGCCCAGCCCGCGATGGTGTATTGCTCAGTTGCGCAACTTGCATGCACTCGGAGGAGGGCGTCGGGCGGCGATTTGGTACGGGCGCGCTGATCGGCGCGGGTGCGGCCGGCCTGATCGGCGGGGCGCTGCTCAACGAGGCCTTCGACGACGAGCTGGACGTTGTCGTCGACAACTACTACGAGGAGTGAGTGAGTCCTCGCGAGCGCTCGTCCGTCCACAGGGGTGGCCGGGGTGCCCTTGTGCGGCATGACGCTGCAGCATCGGCGCCTACACTGGGCGGGCGCATGTGCATTGGCCGTGATGCGGGCGGATGGGAGAGGACTGTGGCGCAGATCGCTGGTGGCTACCAGGATCCTCCCGCCGAGGTACTGGCGGAGGCATCCGCAGCCTTCGGACTGCTGGCCTCGACAGCGCGTCTGCACATCATGTGGGCCCTGTCCGAGGGCGAGAGCGACGTCACCCACCTCGCCGACCGGGTGGGCGGGGCACTGCCCGCCGTCAGCCAGCACCTGTCGAAGCTGAAGCTCGCCGGCCTCGTGCGGGCCCGACGGGAGGGGCGGCGACAGGTCTACTACGTGGACGATCCCGACGTCGTCACCGTCGTCCGGCTGATGGTCCGCCAGCTGACCGCTCGCACGGAGGAGCTCGCCGTACCGGTGCGCCGACTGCATGGGACCGGTGCCTAGGATCGCCTCGGCCTCGGACCAGGGCGCTGAAGCGCCACTCGCCGGGGCCACGCCGACGCCACCGGCGGAACACGTCGTCGGGACGTCCGGTTATGGACCCGGCGCAGGAACGGCACTTCAGATCCTGCGGCAGCTGGACAGTGGACCGCGGGGGCTGACGGAAGCGCAGGCCGCTGATCGTCTCGCCGACTCCGGGGAAAACATCCTCCTGGCCCGGCAAGCCGCCTCCTGGCCGCAGCTCCTGCTGCGCAGCCTGCACGACCCGTTCACCGCCGTACTCCTGTGCCTCGGTCTGGTCTCCGCCGCTGTCTTCGCCTGGTCCACCGCCTGCGTGATACTGCTGCTGGTCGCGGTCAGCTGCGTGCTGCGGGCCTCCGGTGAGTACCAGGCCGACCGGTCCATGGCCGGGCTGCGCGAGCTGGTCGCCACCACCTCCACCGTGGTGCGGCGCGCCGACAAGGAGGTGCCGCCGACGGTTCGGGAGATCCCCGTGGCGGAGCTCGTCCCCGGTGACATCATCAAACTGGGTGCTGGAGACCTGGTCCCCGCGGACGTACGGCTCCTGCGTGCGAGCGGGCTGACCGTCCACCAGGCTGCCCTGACGGGCGAGTCGGCTCCCGTCGCAAAGAGTGCCGGAGACATCCCGTCCCCGGACGGCAGCACCGTATTCGGGCAGCCGCAGTGGTGCTTCCAAGGCAGCGGTGTCGCTTCCGGCAGTGCCACCGCCGTCGTCGTCGAGACCGGAGCGCGTACCCGACTCGCGGCCGCACAGGGGACTACTGCCCGGCAGCGTGAGGCGAGTGCCTTCGACCGGTCGGTGCACGGCATCTCCTGGATCCTCATCCGCTTCATGCTCCTCACCCCGCCCCTGGTGCTGATGGCGAATGCCGCGCTGCGCGACCGCGGCCTGGAGACCCTGCCGTTCGCCGTCGCCGTGGCGGTGGGATTGACCCCGGAGATGCTGCCGGTCGTCGTCACCAACTGCCTGGCCCGGGGTGCCTCCCGGCTCGCCCGCATCCACGGCGTGATCGTCAAACGACTGCCGGCGCTGCACGATCTGGGTGCCGTCGACGTGCTGTGCCTGGACAAGACCGGCACCCTCACCCAGGACCGGCCGGTTGTCGCACAGGGCCTGGACGCCGACGGCCAGGACGACCCCGGCGTCCTGGCATGGGCAGCGGTCAACTCCTGGTGGACCCTGCAACTCGCCGACCTGCCTGAACCGGACTCCCTCGATGAGGCGATTCTGGACGCGGCTGACGAGGACGCCCTCGTGGCGCACGACGGAGTGGCGGCCCTGCCCTTCGACCCGGTGCGCCGCCTGTCCACCGCCGTCGTCCGCATCCCCGGCCTACTCGGCAGGCACACACTCGTCGTCAAGGGAGCCGTCGAAGCCGTCCTGGAACGCTGCGTTCTAGAGGAGGATGAGCGTCGGCGCCTGTCGGCCCTTGCGGCCGGCGCGGCCGAGGACGGGCTACGGGTCCTGGCGGTGGGCACCGCTGAACGCCCGGCCCGTACCCGCGACTACACCCTGGCCGACGAACGCGGCCTGACCTTCATCGGCTTCGTCACCTTCCACGACGCCCTCGCACCCACAGCCGCCGCAGCCCTCGCCGCCCTGGCCGAACGAGGCGTCACGATCAAGATCCTCACCGGCGACCACCCCGGTACCGCCGCCCGCGCCTGCCGCGACCTGGGCATCCCCCTCGGCCCCGACGGTGTCCTCACCGCCGACCGCGTCGACGCCCTCACCCACACCGAACTCACCGAGCTCGCCCGCCGCACGCCCGTCTTCGCCCGCTGCACCCCCGAGGACAAAGCCCGGATCAGTGCCGCGCTGCGCACCGGCGGGCACACCGTCGGTTTCCTCGGGGACGGCGTCAACGATCTGCCCGCCCTGCGGGCCGCCGATGTCGGCATCGCTCCGCGCGACGCCGCGGACGTGGCCCGGGAGAGCGCCGACGTCGTGCTCGCCGAGAAGGACCTGACCGCGGTCGACCACGCCATCGGCGCCGGTCGCTACAGCAGCGGCAATGTCGCCACCTATCTGCGGATCACCCTGTCGTCGAACGTCGGCAACGTCATCGCGATGCTCGCCGCGGGCCTGCTCCTGCCGTTCCTGCCCATGCTCCCGGCCCAGGTCCTCGTGCAGAACCTGTGCTTCGACACCGTCCAACTCGCCTTCGCCTACGACCGGCCCCACCCGTCGGTGCTGCGCCGCCCCACGGTGTTGAGTCCGCGTGACGTCCTACGCTTCATCACTGGATTCGGCGTCCTCAACGCCGTCGCCGACCTGGCTACCTTCGCCGTTCTCGCTCTCGCCCTGCACGGTCCGGGCACCGGCGACGACGAGGCGATCTTTCACTCCGGCTGGTTCACCGAGAACCTGCTCACCCAGGCCCTGGTCATGGTTCTCCTGCGCGCCGGACGCCGGCTCTTCGAGGGCCGTTCGATCGATCCGATCGGCTGGTCCGCGGCTGCCCTGGCCGTCGTCGGCCTCGTGCTGCCACCCTCCCCGCTCGGCCCGGCGCTCGGCCTGACGACACTGCCCATCGAGTACTACCTGCTCCTTACGGCCGTCCTGGCGCTTTACGCCACCGGCCTCGTAGTGGCCCGCGCACGTTACGAGCGTCATCTCTCCGGCCGCCCGGCAGACCCGTGAGAACGGCGAGCTCTTGCAGCGTCGGCGCGGTGTTCTCGCCTAACTCGGTACCGCCGTCAACCTAACTTTTACACTCGTGTAGTAGGTTCCGGGCCATGTCCGTCCTGACCTACCCCGAAGCCGTGGGCGTCGGCCTGCTGCAAGGCGTCACGGAGCTGTTCCCCGTATCCAGTCTCGGGCACAGCATCCTGATACCCGCCCTTCTGGGCGGGCACTGGAAGCACGACCTGGACGTGTCTGCCGATGGGTCCATGTACCTCAACGAGCTGATCGGTCTCCATCTGGCCACGGCGCTCGCGCTGGTCGTCTACTTCTGGCGCGACTGGCTCCGAGTGATCCGCGGTGTGTCCACATCGATCACGCAACGCCGCATCCAGACCGTCGACCAGCGGCTCGCCTGGCTGATCATCACGGCCACCATCCCGGTGGGAGTCGCCGGCCTCGCACTCGACAAGTTGTTCCGCACGACACTCGGTCGGCCCGTGCCGACCGCGATCTTCCTCGCCCTCAACGGGATCGTCCTCTTCGTCACCGAGCAACTGCGGCGCGGTGGCACGGGTCGTCGGCGGGCAGGGGCATCCACCGTGGAGGGACACGAGCGACTGACGCCGGAGGAGCAGTCGGACCTGCGGATCACACGGATGACCATGCGCCACGCCATGGCGATCGGCGCGGCCCAGATCCTCGCCCTGCTCCCCGGGATCAGTCGCTCCGGTTCGACCATCAGCGCCGGCATTTTCCGCGGCCTCAACCACGAAGACTCCGCACGTTTCGCGTTCCTGCTCGCCACCCCGGTGATCGGCGGCGCGGCCCTGCTCAAGTTGCCCCCGCTGCTCGGGCCGGAGGGGAACGGACTGCGCGGCCCGCTCCTGGCGGGCAGCGTGGCCGCCTTCGTCGCCGCCTACCTCGCGACCCGCTACCTCGTCCGGTACTTCGAGAACCGGACCCTGATTCCCTTCGCCATCTACTGCACGATCGCGGGGCTCGGCAGCCTGGCCTACTTCGCCATCGCGTGATGGGCCGGCGCACTCCATCAGCTGCCTGACGGGTGCCGGATCCGGCACGTCTCGAGGGCACAACCCCGACCGTCAGGCCCGGGCGTATGCCGCGCGCTCTCGCACAGCGCGCGGCAGTGCCGGGTGCCGGCCACCTCGGCACTGTCCAACTGGGCTGGTCCGGATCGACCACCGCACGGTGGCATCCGGGGAAGACCGCCGAAACAGGACGGCCCAAAGAGGGGCCGGCGGTCTCAGGCGTCGGAGTCGGGTTGGTTGCGGGCGGCAGCGTACGCCTGGGCCGGGGTCATGCTGACGCCATTGAGCGAGACGGTTCTGTACGGGCTGACCTGAGCGCACGTCTTGGACTGGTCGGCGGTCTGCGCGTGAGCGTTGGAGACCGCGGCGTGGGTGTCGGCCGGCGCCGGGGAGGAGCTACCGCCGGGGTAGGTGGTGCCGCTGGGCCAGTCACTGCCGATCACCAGGGTGAGGCGAGTACCGCTGCCCTGCTTGAGGTGCGAGGCGGGCAAGCCGAGCGCCTTGGCCACGGTCTGGGCCTGGGGCTTCTGCCCGATCCCGTAGGTGAGGATCGTGGTGGCCGCCGTGCTCGGGGCATTGGCCGTGGTCGTGCCCGAGCTGAAGCCCTTGTCGGTCAGGGCGGTGGCGAGGACGGAGGCGCGCCCGCCGATGCCTGTACCGTTCTCGATCTTCACGGCGACTTGAGAGGCGTCGACGGCTTGGGCAGTGGCGGAGGCCGTGGCGGACTTCTTGCCGGAGGTTCCGGTCAGGGACTGGTCGTTGGCGATGGTGGAGAACAGGGCTTTGGCGCCGGCACCGACCACCAGCCGCGCGTTGTTGTTGGGGTCGGGGGCGGTCTGCATGGTGGTGAAGGTGATCTGCTTGGAGGGAACCTTGTTCAGGTCGGTCGCCAGACCCACCAGCTTGCTGACGCTGCCGAGGCCGTCATCGACGGTGAGGGCCTTCGTGGCCGCATCGGCGAGACCGTAGACGGCGGAAGGGTCGGTCAGAGTGCCCGCGCTCTTGAACTTGCGGATCATCGAGCTGAGGAACATGTGCTGCGCGTAGGTGCGGCCCAGGTCACTGCCGTCGCCGAAGCCGTGCCGGGAGCGGACGAACTCCAGCGCCGCGACCCCCTTGAGGGTGTGGCTTCCCTTGGACAGCTTCAGGTGCGAGTACGTGTCGTACACGTTGGAACTGACACAGACCGATACCCCGCCGACCGCGTCGGACATGCTGACCACACCCGAGAAGTCGACCTTCACGAAGTGATCTATCGGGATACCGGTGAGCTGGTGAACCGTGGCCACCTGGCACGCCGGCCCGTACGACAGGGCACTGTTGATCATGCCGTAGTACCCGGACGTGAAGGTCCCGCCGTCGGTGTTCTTGCAGGCCGGCACATTGGTCATGGTGTCGCGGGGGATGCTCATCACCGTGGCGTTGGACCGGTCGGCGGCTATGTGCACCACCATCTCCACATCCGCGTTCTCCCCGCCGGTCTGCACGCCGGTCTGCGCGCAGCCGCCGCCGAGTTTGCAGTCGGTCGCGCTGGTACGGCCGTCCGATCCCATCACAAGGATGTTGATCGGGGTGCGGCCGAAGGCGTCCGCCTTCTCGGTGCCGCCACTCCCGCCGAGCGCGACGCTGTGGATGTTGTCATTCAGGTGCTGGTAGAACCACCAGCCGGCGCCGGCGGTGACGACGACCAGAACGGACAGACATATCGCGGCGACCCGCAGCGCCCGTCGCCCGCGCCGCGCCGGCTGGGCGCGGCCCCCAGCGCGCGAGGCCGCTCGTGCCGCTGCCCGGCCGCCTGGCCGCCGCTCATCAGCGGGCACGCCGCTACGCGGGCGGGGCACCTGGCCGGTGCGGCGGCGCGTGGCCCGGCGATCGGAGCCGTCCCGCAGGTCACTCATCTCCCACTCCACGAACGGTCGGGCCCATCAGGCCGTCGGTTGTGCGGCCAGGCGTGTACGGCCGCATCCATCGGGCGAAGTGGGACGTCACTCGATTGCGTAGTTGCGCAATCTAACAAACGAATGGTCTGTTCAGCACAGGCCCTCCCCAGATTCACAAGGTGACGGATCCCATAGAACCCCCACTACCTCGTCCACCTCGCCTCTGTGGTGGCCACGCCCTTGACCGCAGCGCCGCCGCGCCGTCAGCGAGGCTGCGTCCCTACGTTGCGGGCTCAGCCGAGCTGGCCGACGCCGGATGGCAAGGACCCCCAAGGCGACCAGGGTCAGCAGGGCGAGCCCGAATGCCACGCGGCACACGGCAAACGGCGTGAAGTTGCGTGGAAATGTACTTCACGAACCATGCGAACGAGTAGGGTCCGGCCCCTCGCACCCCGTCAGCCGCCCGATCCGTAGGTCAGGCCGGAGTACAGGTCGTCGTCAGCCGGACGTGCGTCGTCCGCGACCGAGGTGGGCGCGGTGGTCGGCGCAGTCGAGGCAGAAGGGGGCCTCGTGGCGTTGCCGCCGGTGTCCTTGCCGTCGATGGTGTGATCGTCCTTGAGGGCGGCCCACAACTGGAAGACCACCGGCTGAACCACTGCGACGCGTGGGCCCTCGCAGCGCCAGGGGGTGGTGACGAACTTGGTGTCGTGGAGGGCGATGTTCTTCAGCGACATGGCGAAGGTGATCAGCTTGTTCGGTGTTCCCAGTCCTGGGTCGACAGTCATCGACTCGGTGGCGGCCGAGGCGAGCGGCAGGAGCTTGGTCGGCGTGAGGCCGTTGCTCTTGATCTTCTTGAAGAGGCTGGAGGTGAACGCTTGCTGGCGTTTGATGCGGCCGCTGTCCGATCCGTCGCCGATGCCGTGTCGGATGCAGACGTAGTCGAGGGCCTTCTGGCCCGAGACGGTCTGCTCGCCCTTCTTGAAGATCAGGCTGCCTCGGGTGGCGCGGTTGGGCTGGGGAACTGGTCGTTTTCGGATGTGCAGGAGCGTGTGTGAGTGTGCGGGAGCATGTACTGGTTCGTGGCGTTGCAGCGCGCACGTCGTATGGCGGGCACTGATGAGTTCCTAACGGACGTCAAGCAGATCGTGGTGATCTCG
>NZ_JBEYXD010000084.1:0-34082 GCF_040644975.1 Streptomyces sp. NPDC046900
GGCCAGGGTCATGTCGACGTCGGACGCGGGCGGCACCCAAGCCGATTTTCGCGCCGTCACTACGGCGCGGGCAACGCGCCACCCCAACTTGTGGGGGACGGGGCTGTACTGCAGGACCTCGATCGGCCCGAGGGCGGAGGTCGCGGCGTCCAGGGCCGCGGTCAGGGCCTGATGGTCACGTACGTCGGCGGCGAACCCGCACGCGTGCACGCCGTCCTGGCTCAGCTCGTCGACCAGGGCGTCGAGGTGCTCTTGGCTGCGGGAGATCAGCGCAACGTCGAACCCTTCGCGTCCGAAGCGGCGGGCGACGGCCGCGCCCAGGCCGGGCCCGGCACCGATGATGGCGAGGGTGGTCATGGGTGAGTCTCCTGAAGGGATGGTCGCGGGAGGGGGATTGATGTCCGGTCGGCATGCGCTGGGAGGTGGTGTTAGGGCTGTGGTGCCAGGCGCAGTGTGGTGGCGCGGGCCTGTTCGCTGATCATGGTTTCGACGTAGCCGCTGTAGTGGCCGTACTTCGCCCGGTAGGCGTCGTCCACGCGGTCGTTGACCGCTGGGTCGCTGACGGCGGTGAAGGTGACGTCGGCCTCGGCGCTGCCCGCGCTGATGTGCCCGGTGTGGCTGGCTTGGGCGGTGTTCCACCAGGCGCCGCGGGTGCCGCGCCAGGAGCGGACGTACAGCTCGTCGCGGTCACGGACGACCCAGATGGTGGTCGGCTTACGCAAGGATCCGTCGTCGTCCCTCGGTGCGATGTGCAGTTCTTCGGCTGCAGCAATGTGTTTCAGCGTGTCACGGGTCCAGGTACTCATCAGCCGGTGTCCTTCACGGTGCGGGGTACGGGGGTGCTGGTGTGCTGCTCGGATCCTCCCGTCTGGTTCTGGCTGGGAGCGGGATCCAGTCCGGGGCCAGTCGGGTGGTCCATGTCAGGGCGCAGGAAGCAAGCGGCGACGGCTGCGGCGCCTACGACGGCCGCGGCCAGCAGCAGGCTGGTGCGGACGCCGGTCAGCATGTGGGCTGGGTCGGCGATCAGGGCGCCGAAGACGGCGACGGCGATGGCGCCGCCGAGCTGGCGGGAGGTGTTGAAGACGCCGCTTGCGGTGCCGGTCTGCCGCGCGGGCACGCTGTTGACTAGCAGAGCGGTGGTCGGCGGCATGGCCAGTGGCCCGCCCATGCCCACCGGGAGCATGAGCAGCGCCAGCGCCCATGTCGGGGTCGAACCGGGCACGGCGGCCAGCGCGATCAGGCCGGCCGTCATCAGGAAGAGTCCGAACGCGATGGGAATGCGGGGCCCGAAGCGTTCGGCGGCCCGGGCGGAGAGCGGGTTGATGAACGCCGACAGCATCGTCATCGGCACGAATGCCGTGCCAGTAGCCAGCGCTGACAGTCCGCGCTGCTGCTGCAGGTAGAGGCTGAAGAGGAAGACCATGCCGTAGAAGCCGGCCATGAACGCGAATCCGGCCGAGCAGGAGATGACCACGGTGCGGCGGCGCAGCAGGCCGAGCGGGACCATCGGATGCGCGGCCCGGGACTGCACTCGTACGAAGACAGCCGTGGCGAGCAGCGTCAGTACCGCCGCGGCCCAGACTGGGGGCGCAGTGAAGCCGTGCTCCCCTGCTTCGATGGTGGCGAAGGTGAGGGCGCTCATCGCGATGACGGCGCTGACCTGTCCGGTCACATCGAACGGGGCAGGCTGGCGTGGGGAGTAGGCGGTACGGGACAGAAGCAGCAGCGCAGCCAGGCCGACTGGCAGATTGATGAAGAAGATCATGCGCCAGCTGATGAGGCTGGCTGCTCCTCCGGCGGCCGGCCCGGCCGCGGAGGCGACGGCTCCGCCCACCGCCCACAGCGCGACCGCCCGCGCTCGTTTGACCGGGTCGGTGTAGGCCTCGCGGATCAGGGCCAGCGAGGTCGGCATCATCGCCGCCGCTCCAGCGCCCTGCACGAGCCGGGCGGCGATCAGGACGGGCAGGCTGGGCGATAGCCCGCAGGCGGCCGAGGCGGCCACGAACACCGCCAGTCCGAGGCCGAAGGAGCGGCGGGCGCCGATGCGGTCGGACAGGGAGCCGGCCGACAGCAGCAGGGCGGCGAACATCAGGGTGTAGCCGTCGATCACCCACTGCAGTCCGCTGATGCCGCCGCCCAGATCGGTCCGGATGGCTGGGAGTGCGACGTTGACGACCAGCGCGTCCAGGGTGATGACGAAGAAGCCCAGCAATGCTGCCGCCAGTGCCGCGGCGGGCTGACCTCGGCGTCTGAGGGCGCCTGAGCCTCGCGCGTATTGGGCTGGCAACGACATGACGAGACAACTCCCATCGATCACAAGGAGTGCAGCGCTCGAAGCGCCGCGGAAGTGCAGGCCCGCCCAAGGCGGGCTGGGGTCGGCGCGGGCTGGAAGGTCACAGGTCAGGCAGGGAATTGCAGGATCAGCCGTCCGCGTACTCCGCCCTGCTGCAGCCTCTGGTGGGCTTTTGCGGCCTGGCCCGCCGGGAAGGTCTCGGCGACGCGCGGGGAGAGCACTCCGGCCTCGACCTGCTCCCGCAGGTGTCGGATGGCGGCGTGGTCGGTGACGCGGTCGCGGACGTTGACCGGGTGCACGGTGATGTCACGGCCTGGGTCGCCGTCCCAGAACCGCAGCACCGCGATCTGGCCGCCGTCGCGTACCGCGGGCGTGATGTGCTCGTGCAGCATGGCGGCGTCGACCAGGCCGTCGGCCCCGCACGGGACCAACTTTCGGATCCGGGCGGCGGTATCCGTGCCGCGAGCGATGAACTGCTGCGCGCCGAAGGCGCGCACGGTGGCTTCATCGTTGTGGGAAGCGACAGCGATGACGTTCAGGCCCGCAGTGGCGGCAAGTTGGACGGTGTAGCCGCCGACGGCTCCCGCGGCACCGGTGACCAGCAGCGTGGCCGCTGGCGGGAGGGCGAGCGCGTCGAGAGCGCAGCGGGCGGTCAGCGCGTTCATGAGGAACGACGCCGCGTGGGGGTAGTCGGCGCCGGCGGGTGCGGCGGTGACGGAGGCGGCCGGCAGCACCACGTACGGGCTGTATCCGCCGTGGCGGCCGTGGTTGTCGACCACGGCGACGACATCGTCTCCCGGGCGCAGTTGATAGTCGTCCGGGACGTCTGGCCCGATCTCGTCGACTACGCCGGAGACGTCCATGCCGGGGATGAACGGCGGCTTGAGGTCCTTGTACCAGTCGGCGAGCGAGCCGTCGCGGAGCATGACGTCGGCCGGATTCACGCCGGCGGCACGCACCCGGATACGGACCTGACCGGCTGTGGCGTGCTGCTCGGGAAGTTCGACCGGCTGCAGAACCTCGGGCGGCCCGTAGGTGGTGAGGCCGATTGCCTGCACGAGTACTCTCCAACTTCTTCAGGTGCATGCCGGTCGAGGCCTGTGTGGTGCGGCAGCCGACGGTCCGGCCGCCGCACCACACCTCCCCGTTTCGGGTCTCGGATGGTCAGGGCTTGAGCAGGGCTTTGATGGCGCGGCGTTCGTCCATGGCCTTGTAGCCCTCGGCCACCTGGGACAGCGGCAGCTCGAGGTCGAAGACCTTGCCCGGGTTGATGCGGCCGGACATGACCCGGTCGATCAGGTCGGGCAGGTACTGACGTACGGGGGCTGGGCCGCCCCGCAGGCCGACGTGGGAGTAGAACAGCTGTGTGCCGTCGAGGGCGATGCCGTGGGGGACGCCGACGAAGCCGACGTTGCCGCCCGGACGGGTGGAATTCAGGGCCTGCTGCATCGACTGCTCGTTACCCACGCACTCCAGCACGCGGTCGGCACCGATCCCGCCGGTCATCTCCTTGATACGGGCCACGCCCTCCTCGCCGCGCTCAACGACGATGTCGGTGGCACCGAACTCGCGGGCCAGCTTCTGGCGGGACTCGTGCCGGGACATGGCGATGATCCGTCCGGCACCCAGCTCCTTCGCGGCGATGACCGCGCACAGGCCCACCGCACCGTCGCCGACGACCGCGACGGTGTCACCGGGCTGCACCTCGGCCGCCAGGGCGGCGTACCAGCCGGTGCCCATGACGTCGGAGCACGCCAGCAGGCTGGGAATGTGCTCCTCGGCCGGCTGGGTGGGGGTGGAGACCAGGGTGCCGTCGGCCAGCGGGATGCGGATCCGCTCGGCCTGGCAGCCTTCCGCGCCGACGAACTCGCGGTGCAGGCAGTTGGTCTGGTAGCCGTTCTGGCAGTTCGGGCAGGTGTTGTCGGAGGCGAAGAAGGAGCCGATGACGAACTGGCCCGGCTGGATGGTCTTCACCTCGTCGCCGACTTCCTCGACGATGCCGACGTACTCGTGTCCGAACGGGGTGGGCTGCTCGACCGGGTTGATGCCGCGGTAGTCCCACAGGTCCGAGCCGCACACGCAGGTAGCGACGGTGCGGATGACCGCATCGGTCGGATTGTGGATCTTGGGGTCGGTGCGCTCCTCGAAGCGCACGTCGCCGGGAGCGTAGAGGACAGCTCCGTGCATGGTGGTGCCTTTCTCTGCCAGCGAGAGAGCCCGTCTCCCGCCCGGGGATGCGGGGCGCGGGTAAAGAGGGAGGGGTGCGGGTGTGTCAGGCGGTGCGGGAGCTGCGGCGCGGGCCGTTGTACTCGCCGTCGGTGACGTGCTCCAGCCAGTCGACGCCGTCGGTCTCCCACAGCGCGATGTGGGTCATGAAGTGGTCGGGGGCAGCTCCGTGCCAGTGCTCCTCGCCCGGCGGGGTCCAGATCACGTCACCGGGATGGGCCTGGAGGATCTCGCCGCCGCGGGACTGGATCAGGGCGATGCCCTCGACGATGTAGAGGGTCTGGCCCAGGCCGTGGGAGTGCCAGGCAGTGCGGGCACCGGGGGCGAAGTGCACCGCGTTGGCGCGGGCCTGGGAAGGATCCTCACCGCGGTAGATCACATCTGCCCAGGCATCCCCCGTGAACCACTCGGCCGGCAGCTTCATCGTCGGCGGCTTCTTCAACAGTTCCATGCTCTGTTTCTCCGTACTCGCAAAAGTCTGGCGATCGCGAAGGGAACGAGTGCTCCGCGGCGCGTACGTGATGCTGCTCAGGCGCCGCGCTCGTCGGCGATCTTCTTGAGCTGGGTGATCGCGGTCATGGCGTTCGGCCAGCCCGCGTAGAAGGCCAGGTGCGTGATCGCCTCGGACAGCTCCTCCACGCTCAGCCCGTTGTCCACAGCGACGCGGAGGTGGTAGCCGAGCTGCTCGCTTCGGTACAGGGCGGCCAGCACACTCACGGTCACAAGGCTCCGGTCCCGTGGCGAGAGCCCGGGACGCTTCCAGACGTCCCCGAAGAGGACCTCGTTGGTGACCTCGACAAGCTTCGGCGCGATCCCGGCCAGCTCCGCAGGTGCAGACTGCTGAGGCATGAGGGGCGACTCCTTGATCGAAACACGGGGGGTTACCGGCCACGACCCACTGTGTGGGGGGCGGCCTTCCGGCAGCCGCGACAACCCGTGTTCTGGGCTTCCCCGACGGGTCCAAACGGCCGTCCTTTATCGAGGAAACCGCAGGTCAACATGACGGAGAAGGGTCTGCCGTTACAGGTACTGACAGAACCCCCCACCGCTGCGCCCACCGGCCTAGCCTGGACCGCGTGAGTACCGAGAGCGACATCCGCGACTTTCTGGCCTCCCGCCGCGCCAAGATCACCCCGCAGCAGGCCGGGCTGCCCGCCTACGGCGGGAACCGGCGCGTGCCTGGCCTGCGCCGCGAAGAGGTCGCCCTGCTCGCCGGCGTCAGCATCGACTACTACGTCCGCCTCGAACGCGGCCACATCGCTGGCGCTTCAGAAGAAGTCCTCGACGCCGTCGCGAACGCCCTCCAGCTCGACGACGCCGAACGTGCTCATCTGTTCGACTTGGCCCGCGCCGCCGCCAAACGCCCGGTCCGCCGCGCCCGGCGCGCCCGCGGACCGCTCCCCGACAGCGTCCTGCGCGTCCTGCGCTCTATGACCGACTCCCCGGCCTTCATCCGCAACGGCCGCCTGGACATCCTCGCCACCAACGCCCTCGGCCGCGCACTGTACGCCCCTCTCTTCCCCGACCCCAGCGCCCAGACCGTCAACATCGCCCGTTCCCAGTTCCTCACCCCGGCCGGCCACGACTTCTTCCCCAACTGGGACGAGTCCGTGAACACCACCGTCGCCCTGCTGCGCACCGAGGCCGGCCGCGCCCCTCACGACACCGAGCTGACCGGACTGATCGGCGAGCTCGTCACCCGCAGCGAGGAATTCCGTACCGCTTGGGCCAGGCACAACGTGCGTCTGCACCACACCGGCCGCAAGTCTTTCCGCCATCCCGCCGTCGGCGTGCTCACCGTCGACTTCGACGCCATGGAACTGCCCGCCCACCCCGGCCTGACCCTCACCGCCTACAGCGCCACCCCGGGCACACCCGACCACGACGCCCTACAGCTTCTCGCCGCCTGGAACGCCACCGAAACCGCCCAGCCCACCAGCAAGCCGGCTCCCTCCAGCCAGCAGGATCCGGGAGCAGCGCCCCATGAGGGACGTACTGGCTGAACTCGGAACGCCCAAAGCTTGAACTCCTCGCCCTGACCGGATAGCTGATCGGCCCGCAACCCACACGTGACCACTGCTCGTTTCCGCTGTAGTTGGATACGTTTCCCAAATGGGTCAAGCGGTGTTGGTGGTTCCTCCGGCCGCCTGCTTCCGCTCGTAGGCAATGAGGCTGTCGACGGCGGCGAGAAATCCCTGGTCGAAGTCAGCCTATGAGTGCTGCCTGACGATTGGCCACCTCTCGGCGTTCTTACCAATCGCCAGGATGCGGCGAAGGGAGTCCCCTTCACGCTTCATGGGGCACAGGCAGTCTCAGCCGGATGTGCCTGCTGCTGTGTCGACCGGTGACGAACGCCCGACCCCCGCCGCGCTGCCGTTGGGGTTGCCTTCACACGATTACGGCTGGCGCCAGGACGGCGTGAAGCATCTTGCGGCGGGACTGTACGGTCACTGGTGTAACTCCCGAGCTGGAAGCGACAGTTGATGACTGACGTGGTGAGTGACACCAAGGCCCAGGAGGTGACCGTGGACGAGGTCGTGGAAGACGCCCTGATCCAGCAGCTGATGGCCCGTGCAAAGGACGGCGGGATGAAGCTGGCTGGCGAGGGCGGTCTGCTGCAGCAGCTGACCAAGAGGCTGCTGGAGTCCGCCTTGGAAGGCGAGATCACCGACCACCTGGGCCACGAGAACGGCGAGCGGGCCGAGGACGGGCGGAGGGAGAACTACCGCAACGGCCACCGAGCCAAGACCGTGACCACCGACATCGGCACCGTCGAGATCGAGGTGCCCCGAGACCGGGCCGGCACCTTCGAGCCGATGATGGTCAAGAAGCGCCAGAAGCGCCTTGCAGGTATCGATGAGATGGTGCTGTCCCTGTCCGCCAAGGGCCTGACCCACGGCGAGATCTCCGCCCACCTGGCCGAGGTCTACGGGGCGAACGTCTCCAAGCAGACCATCTCCACCATCACCGACAGCGTGGTCGCGGGGATGACGGAATGGCAGAACCGGCCGCTCGATGCGGTTTACCCGGTCGTCTTCATCGACTGTGTGAACGTGAAGATCAGGGAGGGGCAGGTCGCCAACCGGCCCGTCTACATGGCCGTGGCGGTCACCGCCGAGGGCCACCGCGACATCCTCGGCCTGTGGGTCGGCGACGGGGGCGAGGGCGCGAAATATTGGCTCCAGGTGCTGACCGAGATCAAGAACCGCGGCGCCGCGGACGTGCTGATGCTGGTCTGCGACGGGTTGACGGGGCTGCCGGACGCGGTCAATGCGGTCTGGCCTGCGACGATCGTGCAAACGTGCGTCGTTCACCTGTTGCGCAACTCGTTCAAGTACTGCGGGCGGCAGGACTGGGAGAAGATCGCGCGTGGACTGAAGCCGGTCTACACCGCGCCGACCGAAGAGGCCGCGCTGGAGCGGTTCATGGAGTTCGCCGAGGCGTGGGGGAAGAAATACCCGGCGATCGTGCGGTTGTGGGAGTCGTCCTGGTCGGAGTTCGTGCCGTTCCTGCGGTTCGACGTGGAGATCCGCCGGATCGTATGTACCACCAATGCCATCGAGTCGATCAACGCCCGCATCCGCAAGGCTGTGCGCGCCCGTGGGCACTTTCCGACGGAGCAGGCCGCGCTGAAGTGCGTGTATCTGGCGGTGATGAGCCTGGACCCGACCGGGACAGGACGGCGGCGCTGGGCGATCCGCTGGAAGCCCGCACTGCAAGCATTCGACATCACCTTCGACGGACGACTCTCGGCCGCCCGCCGCTAGAACCCGACAACCGAGTTACACCACTGGCTGGGCTCTGGCCCGTAGTCGGTGGTGACACCGAGTAGCCGCCCTTGATCCTGATCTTGTGATGGATATCAACTCCCTTATGAAGACAGTGTTTTCAGGGCTTTCGGCGCTGGTCATCGAGGACGTGGCGGACGGCGGCGACGCGGTGGTGGTATCGGCCCGGACCCGGGATGTGGCGGTTCCGTGTCCGGTGTGCGGGACGCCGACGGCGAAGGTGCACGGGTACCACGGCCGGACGGTGACGGACGTGCCTGTCGACGGCCGCCAGGTCGTCGTCCGCCTGCGCGTACGACGGCTGGTCTGCCCTGTCTCGGGCTGCCGGCGGCAGACCTTCCGCGAGCAGATTCCCGGACTGCTGGAGCGCCATCAGCGCCGCACGGTGCGTCTTGTCGGGCAGATATCCCAGGTGACGCGGGAGTTATGCGGCCGGGCGGCCGCACGCCTGGCCGGTCTGCTGGCCGTACCCATTTCCCGCAGTACTGCCCTGCGTTATCTGCGGCGCCTGCCGCTGCCGCAGCAGGCGGTCCCGCGGGTGATCGGCGTGGACGATTTCGCACTGCGCCGGCGGCACCGATACGCCACGATCATCACGGACGCCGAGACCGGCAGACGCATCGCGGTCCTGCCCGACCGCGAGGCGGGCACCCTGGAGTCCTGGCTGCGGGAGCACGGCAGCGGTGTCGAGGTCGTGTGCCGGGACGGCTCGGCCACCTATGCCGAGGCCGTCCGCCGTGCCCTGCCCGACGCGGTGCAGGTCAGCGACCGATGGCACCTCTGGCACAACCTGTGCGACAAAGTCCAGCTCGAGGTCCGGGCCCACGCCGGATGCTGGGCCACCATCAACCCGCCCCGCCCCGGCGGAGTACGCGAGCAGACCACACTCGAACGCTGGAACAAGATCCACGATCTCCTCGGCCAGGGCGTCGGACTGCTCGACTGCTCCCGCCGCCTCAACCTGGCCCTGAACACCGTCAAACGCTACGCCCGCATGCCCGAACCCCAGGCCCTGCGCATCGCCCCCACCTACCGGCCCACCCTCGTCGACCCCTACCGTGACCACCTGCGTCGGCGCCGTGCCGAGGATCCCGCCGTCCCGGTCACCCACCTCCTCGAAGAGATCCGGGAGTTGGGCTACACCGGCAGCGCCAACCTACTGGTTCGCTACCTCAACCAGGGCCGCGCCGAAGGCGACCGCCCCGTCACCACCCCGCGCCACGCCAGCCGCCTCCTGCTCACCGACCCCGACAATCTGCGCCCGAAGGAAACGACTTTGCTGGAGAAGATCGCCGCGGCCTGCCCGGAGATGACCGCACTCGCCGATCTCGTACGCCGCTTCGCCGCCCTGCTGAAACCGGCCGAGGGCAACGACGTCAAACTCACCGAGTGGATCAACACCGCCCGCGCCGTCGACCTGCCTCACCTGCGCAGTCTCACCAACGGACTCGAAATCGACCGCGCCGCCGTGCATGCCGGCCTCACCTTGCCCTACCACAACGGCCGCACTGAAGGCGTCAACACCCGCACCAAAAGGATCATGAGGCAGATGCATGGACGCGCCGGATTCGACCTCCTCCGCCACCGCATTCTCCTGCCTTGACGGACACCCAGCGTCACCACCGACTACGGGTCAGAGCCACTGGCTGGACACACCCCGTACTGGCGGGCTTCGAGGCCGACTTGAGCCTGTACCGGCTCGAGGAAAACGCCCTGAGCAAGCACGCCGCCCAACTGCACCAGCTCACCGGCGGCTACTTCAAAGCCCTCACCTACGCCATCTCCACCGCAGCGGTCATCGCGATCCGCAGCGGCAGCGAGAACATCACCGAGAAAGAGATCAAAGCCGCGACAGCCCAGCTCGGCCCCTGGCAACCAGCCGCAGACCAGCCGTGAAGCCGGGCCGGCCCTCACTAGCTCGGCTGCCGGATGGTCGGAGCCCGCCCGCCGAGCTCCGTCCCGCCCCCGGCAGGAGGCCGCTGTCTTGCCCCGGTCGGGTCACCGGAATCATCGGCACGCTCGTACCTCCAGGACTGGGCCCCGTTTAATCTCCCCCGGCAGCACCGGCTCATCCTTGGGCTCCGACCGGTTCCGCTGAAGCGACGTCTTCACCCGACCGAGGTGGCCGTGCCTCGGTCACGGATTCCGGCTCGGGGGTGACGCCACTGCGTGCTCGTCACCGGTGCCGGTCCAGCGCCCGAGGACCAGCCAGAGTTCGTAGTGCAGGAACCATGCCGCGGTCCACGGCAGGATCGTGTCCGCGAGAAGCATGTGTTCCTTCCACTCTCCGGGCAGGTACAGGCACAGGTCGCCGTCGGGGTAGACGTGCGGAAGTTCTGTGGCGTCCGGGTGCAGTGCCAGCGGCGGGCCGGTGACGCTCACGCGGGGCCTGCACCGGTGGCGGTAGACGATCCGCACCGGGTAGCTCCTGCTCACGGGGGTGGGCTGCAGGGTGAGGGTGCAGCGCAGTTCGCCGCCTCGTACGGTTCCCCGGGCGCCGGGGATGGCCGCTTTGATCGCAGCCATCTGGAGGGCGAGGTTAACCGCGCGTGCCGGGGTGCTGGCCATAGTAGGTGGTCGGCTTTCTGCGGGGGCCGGTGGCGGTCGCGGAGAGCAGTCCGGTGGCGCCCATCCGCTGGTCGGTGGGGGCCTTCATGCGGGCGCCGTAGCGTGCGAAGGAGTGCTTGACGGGTTCGGGGTCGAAGGACTTGACGAGCTGGGCGTAGACCACGTCCAGGCCCTTGGACTCCGTCAGGGCGAGGTTGTCCATGATCGCGCTGGTCTCGTCGTACCAGGCGCGGAAGGCCCGGCGCCGCTCAGGGTATTCGTTCCATTTGTCGGTGAAGTTCTCTTCTTCGTGGGCAGGGTTGGGAACCCACCACTGGCCCTCGCGCTTCTCGATGAAGTGCGGCATGGCGGCGAGGACGTTGCGTACGGCGGTGAACAGATCGTCCTCGCCTCGGTAGGCGCGGCCGGCAAGCGTGGTCAGGAGGATGGACGGCGGCCGGTTGTCGATGTCGTCGCGGAAGAAGAACATGCAGTGCCATTTGAGGATCTGCACGAGTCGCTGCAGGGTGCTGCGGATGTGGTGTTCGGGGACCTGCTGGACGCCGGCGACGAGCCGCTTTTCGAGGAGGGCGCGGGAGAGTTCCGAGCGCTCGCGGAACCAGTCCGCGTAGCCCAGCGGATTGCTGTGCTGCCACTTGTGGAGCTTCTTGTCCGTCAGGAGGATGCCGGTGGGCGGGTGTTCGTCGTCGGGGATGGCGGGCAGGACGTCGAGGTGGAAGCCCGGGTATCCGAGGGTCCAGCAGCGGCGGCGGGCTTCGAGGCTGTCGGGGCCGTCGGTGTGGCCCTGGCGCTGCTTCCAGTCCCGGTAGGCCACCAACTGGTCGCCGACTCGCTGCTTGAGGTCCTCCTTCGTGGTGCTGTCCCGGTGCAGCGGGAGCCGGCAGACGAGGTCGATGTCGTACTCGCCGGTCTCGGTGTGGGGGCGGACCACGGTGCCGAGGAGGAAGGAGCCCTGGGAATGGATCTCCCATCCGGGGCTGCCGTTCTCGGCGAGCCAGTTCCCGGCCTCTTCGTAGCGCCGGACGGCGGTCTCGTAGAGGTCCGGGGAGATGTCGAGGACTTCCACGGCGCCGCCGAGCAGCATGGACAGCATCTGTTCGGGCGTGTCGGTGTTGACCCGCGCCTGGTGGTACGCGTTCACGTCATTCCTTACGAGCGGGGTGGAGTGGGACGAATGCAGGGGCGAGGTGATCGCAGAAGGTGCGGTGGACGGCCGGGGAGACGTCGCGGCTGACGTGTCCGGCCCATCCCGAGAGGGTGGTGGTGTCGACGTCGTCCAGCGCGAGGGCGCCGGTGGGGACCGTCGGGTTGAGGCGGAGCACGTTGTCCTTGCCGACGAAGTGGCGCACCTGCTTGGCGGCGCTCTCGCTCTGTGCCCGCATGAGGACCTCGACCGCGTCGCGGGCCCAGGGCAGCAGGCCGCCGCGGTCGAGACGGCGGTGGCGGTGGCGGACGTCGGTCGTGGTGCCGAGGCTGAACACCCGGATGGCGTCGAGGGGCACGGACAGCGGGCCGACCGCCTCGGTCAGCGCGACCATGGCCGGGTTGTTCGCCCAGACGCCGCCGTCGACGAGCCTGGCTCCGTCCAGGGCCATGCCGGGCAGGTAGGTCGGGGCGGCGGAGGTGGCCAGCGCGACGTTGACGGCCTTCTCCCGCCAGTCCCGCTTGAGGCCGGGCAGATGCGGGGTCCGGAAGAGGTAGACGTCGTCGGCGGCGACGTTGTAGGAGGTGATCACCAGGCGTTTGGTGCTTTCCCCGAAGGTCCGCTCGCCGAAGACTTCGGTCAGGGCCGCGCGCAGCGGCTCCGCGCCGTACTTGGCACGTAGCAGGTGCCGCACTCCCCGCAGCCGGCTGCGGTCGCGGAAGATGCGCGGCCCGTGCTCGGTGTAGAACTCCAGGATCTGCCGGGGAGTCAGCCCGAGTCCGAGGCCCAGCGCGATGATTCCGCCGGTCGAGGTGCCCGAGATCAGATCGAAGTGGTCAGCGATGCGAATGTCGAGGTCCTCTTCGAGGCGGGCCAGGACCGCGGCGGAGAACATTCCGCGGAAGCCGCCGCCGTCGAGGGCGAGTATCTGGAAACGCTGCGTCAGTTCAACCGCCCCCGGGCTATGGGCTCTTCGAGGATCCTGCCCCTGAGGACGGGATCTTCACCGTTGAGAGTACTTAATATCACGACACGCGTTTCCGCGTAGGTTTCTGCGTGCGAGTCGTAAGGTTTGTGTCGGTCGCGCGCCCCAAAGCGTGTGCGGCACGCGTGTTCCGCAAAGATGCGGGGACCAAGATCAGACAGGTCAGGCAAGGGGACAGATGAGCACGCAGGCGTTCGAGCGCACCCGGCTGCGGACCGCCCGCGAACTGGCCGGGCTGACTCAGACGCAGCTCGCCCGAAAGAGCGGGCTCACTTCTGCCGCGATCAGCCAGTTCGAGAGCGGTGCGGCACGGCCCAGTCCGGACACGTCCGGTGTCCTGGCCAGGGTTCTCGCGGTGCCCCCGGAGTTCTTCCGTGAAGCGATGGTCGAGAGCCATGAGGGTTTCTTCCGGTCGCTGCGCCGAACCTCGGTGTCCGACCGCCGCCGCGCCCGGGCCATCGCTCACGTCGCCCACGACCTGGCCGTCCACGCCTCGTCCGCGCAATGGTTCCGTACCTGCGACGTGCCGATGCTCCCCGTGAGTGGGCTGCAGGCCCAGCGTGCCGAGATCGAGGGGACCGCGGCCCGCGTCCGGGCGATGTGGGGACTGCCGGCGGGACCGATTGCCGATGTCGTGGGACTTCTCGAGACGCACGGGGTCGCGGTGACCCGTCTCCCCCTCGGCAACACGGACGTGGACGCCTTCTCCCTGCCGTTTTCCGACCATCCGGTCGTCGTCCTGGGAACCGACAAGAACGACCGTGCCCGCTCCCGCTTCGACAGCGCGCACGAACTCGCCCACCTCGTGCTGCACGGCGAGCAGATCTGGGGCGTCAAGGAAGTCGAGACCCAGGCCCACCAGTTCGCAGCGGCCTTCCTCATGCCCGCCGAGGACATCCGCGACCAGTTGCCGACGAAAGTGGACTGGCCAGCCCTGTTCGCGCTCAAGCGGCAGTGGCAGGTGTCTCTGGCCGCCCTGCTCATGCGAGCCCGGACCCTGGGGCGCATGAGCGAGAACACCTATCTGAGCGCCATCAAAGCGGCGTCCGCCCGCGGGTGGCGCCGCACCGAACCCGTCCCCCTCGGACCGCCGGAGCAGCCAACGAGGCTCCTTGCCTATCTCGCCTCTGCCGACAGCAGCCGCGCACGGGCCTTCCTGCCACCACAGATCGTGGAAAGTCTCCACACCGCGTCAGCGGCATAGCCGCACCGGCCCGCCCCCGCGCGCTACACCGCGCCGCCGTCCGTAGGCGAGATCTGCGAGCCACGCTCCCGGTGACTCATGGCCTCGGCGATCAACTCGCGGCACACGTCGATCAGTTCTGCTGGCTGGTCGCGCACACGCCCCAACCGAACAGCACGTTCCAGGACCGCCTGGTCGTCCAGCGAGTCGAGCCAGTCTCGGACCGTTTCCACTGCGGGCACTTCCGAGACTGGGGCCAGAACCTCGACGAGACCGCTGCGAGCTACGACGGCCATGAGCCTGTCTCTGGCACGCACACCAGCGGGTTCCAGGCCAGCAGTTGCCAGTCCCCCACGCAGATCCTCGTGCCCGACCGCGATGTCGAGCTGCGGCGGCAGCGGACTCACGGTGTGGCCGCCGGTGATGAGGACGGGGACGGCTATGGTGCGCACCCACTCCTCGAGCAACTGCAACTCCTGTGCTGCGATGGCCCATTCCTTGGTGTGAGGACGCTGCAACGACACCGTCGTCACAACGGAGAAAGGGATACGGGCACCACGCGGGGCACTGGCGAGCACATCGCCTTCCTTCAGCGGCAAGCCGTCACCGGGCCGTGGCCGACGTTTGAGAGGGAGCGCAACGGTCAGGTCACTACGCGGATCGTCCGGGTACACAGCCCCGAGCCGGGGTTCCAGGACGGCTGGGGCACGATGCTTGGCCAGATTGGTGTAGGCGGCCAGGAGACGCATCGGATGCTCGTCAGGGTCCCGGCGCTGGAACGGCTGGAGCCGCTCGATGCGCTGCGCGAGAGGCGTTCCAGCATGCAGTGGCGAAAGCCTGCGCCGCCGGCCGTCTCGGAACCACTTGGCGAGCGTCCCGGCGTCCGTGGTGGCGGGCATCTCGACGCCCCGCGCTTCCTCTTCCGTCAGGGGCCGTCCGAGGCCGGCCTCCACCTCCGCGTACAGAGTGTGCTCCAACGCGGCCCGCAGCTGGGTGAGGGCGTCGGCTACGAGCCGCGGGATCGCGTGCGGGAGCGGGGCCACAGCCTTGACCACAATCTCCGACCGGTCACCGTTAACCACCTCGGCGAATGTGACCGGCCCTTGCTCGCTGTAGTCATGTGTCAGCCGGAGCAGCCGGTCGATCGTGTGGTCCACATGAGCCAGCGTCGCAACCACGTGAAGTTGGTGGTCCGGCAGCCAGGAGCAGTCCGCGTCGGAAGGGCTCATGGACACGACCCTAACGACAGACACCCTGCGCCTCGCAGCCAGCCAAGAGCGCGCAGCCCAGGTTCAGTCATAACGGGGGTTGGCCATGACCATGGCTTCTCGAACGGTGCTGCAGGGCCACGACGCTCCGTCACACCCAGTACACACAGGATCGGTGCGGTTGCTCGGCGCGTGAGCAATCAGCCGCCACGCTGCGCGCCCAGCGCTCATCGGCGGACATCCCTCGGGCTGACTCCCCTGCGAGCCGCACCGCCAAGTCGTACGCGGCAAGCTGCTCGTCAATACCACCAGTCACAGAGAGCGAGGCTACCGAACTGCGTCTGAGCACCGAAGACCCTCACCGCCCGCCCCCGGTCGACCTCAGGCATTCAAGGAAGAAGCTGAGTTACTACCGCCACAGGTCCAGGGCCCAGCGTCCGAGCTCCCTCACTGCACCCGACACGACCCACCCGGCGGTGGTCTTCAGCGCCTCGTGCCGCCAGGCCCGGTCATGCCACTTCGCTGCGAACTTCTTCATCGCCTGCCCCTCCTCGGATCCCGGCCTCGCTGGCCGGCCCGAGCACCACTGATGCCGTTCGGCCTGGGGTTCAGCGACCCCTAGGCCCGCCGAACGGGACGTCGACGCAGGCCGCACCTGGTGGAATTGGTGTTCAGCGGAGGTTCAGACTGAACGGGGGACGCATGAACGACCGGCCTGCGGCCGAGCGACTGGCGCGCGCGCTGAGGGAGCTCAAGGAGAAGGCCGGCCGCCCGTCGTATGCCGTGATCGCGGCATGGGGCCGGCAGCAGGTCCCCGCCGTCAACTTGACCAAGGGCAAACTCAGCGCGTGGTTCAAGGGCATGAGCGTGCCCGCCGATGGCCGGCCCTTCGAGCTCCTTGTCGAGTTGCTCGAGGCCCGTGCCCAGCAAAGATCTGGCACTCCCAGGCGCGGTCTTCCCCAATGGCAGGCGATGCGGAAAGCAGCGGCCATTGAGCAGCGCCGCGCTGGCTCCGGCGGCTCTGTTCCCTCAAGCACTGTGCCGATGAGGGAGACGGACCCTGTCGTGCGGCTGGTCACTCAGGCCGGGGAGTTCATGCGGGAAGCAGACAGGGTGTTCGCTGCCGTCGTACAACGCGAACATTCCCCCCGCCGCGATTACCCGACGAAGACAGTGACGACGCCAGATGGCTGGTCCTTCGATGTTCCGGTCGGGCCCGTACCTGCCGGTCCCACAGACGTGGAGGCGCTGGCCGAAGTCGACCGCGCATTGGTCGGAGTGCGAGCGGATGCAGAACGCACAGCGACGCTGATGCCTGGCCTGGAAAGTCACGTGAGCGGTGTGCTGGTTGCGTGCACTGATGTGCGGAGGTCCTGCGTGAGTATCACCCATGACGATGACGGCCGACCAGACAGCTCCTACCCGGCGGATCTGCTGAAACTCACGGGAGCACTGAACGAGTTCAAGGAAGTGGCTGCCGCACTACGGCGTGGCGCCTGAGCGGCATCACGGTCCGGGACAGGCCCCGCCCCGGACCCGTTGCGGACGCAGGGCCTCAACTCCTACTGGCACCTTGAAGAACAAGCTCAACGGGGACAAGCCATGACCAGCGGCATCACCGCCGCTGCCAGTCCGACTCACACCGCGGCTCAGGCACGGGCCCTGACCAGAGCAAACCAATTCGCCCAATCGCGCAGCACTATGGAAATCCCGCGCCGATCACTACATTCCGAGACAATCACTAAACCTGCACTCCAGAGCCTTCCCAGATCCCCAAGCGCTGCAGAAACCCCCAGCTCAGAGCAGCGTCAGACCGCAGCCAACAATCCTGAAACGATCACTAGACTCGCAGGTCAGAGCGTCACTCATCTGGTGATCAATAGCAGATTTGTCAGTGGAACACCTCGATCAGGCCGTAGAAGGTGTCCTCATCCCACGCCTTCGGGGCCAGGGGCCACAGGTGAGGGATGCCGAGACGACGGTCGATGACTTCGGAAGGGTCCGGCAGGTCCCGCGGGTCGTCGACGCATTCCTCGTCGAACACTTCGACCAGGTAGCCGTTGTCCGCGAACTCGCTGATGATCCGCGCGAAGTCGCGCCGGGTGTCCCGCGGCGTGCTGCCGTCGTGCGAGAGCCCGCTGCCGCGGCGCTGCGGCCAGTACGGTCGTGGTGCAGCGGCGTGCCGGAGCTCGGCTGCACGGTCGACCAGCTCGGTGAACCACTCCCGCTTGCCCGCTCCGGCCCGCCTGCCCCAGCCGGGGGTGGTCGTTGCCCAGGGGTCGTCCATGGGGGCGGTGTGCTTGGGCAGGTCCTTGAAGTCGGCGACCGCCGTGGTGCCGGCCAGGGCCTCCGTCATGAGCCATATCGCCTGGTCCTCCCATGAGGTGTTCGAGGACCGAAGGATGCGCTCGCCCTCGGATACGAACAGCGATGCGGGCCAGAGGAGTTCGTAGTTGCTCAGGTCCAGACTCACGGCAACATCATCACCCATCGGGGCGTGTCCCGGCCCTGAGCGATGGATTCCCGTATCAGTCCTGGATGAGCTGCTGGAACTGCGGACATCCGACGGCATGCCACTCCCTGACGAGGATCTCCCCGTCACTGACGACGACCTCCGCGTGCCACGGCAGGCAGTCGTGGCACGCGTGGATCTCGTACGAGTTGCCGTCGTCGTCGAACGCCCTGAGATCCACGGAACAGACCGGCGCTCGGTAGATGACGTCCTGTTGCGGATCGGAACCTTCTGCCATGAAGGCCAGTATCTACGTGAGCTAGGGCCTGTTCTGAGTTCTGATCATTGGGCGGGTCGCAGGCTGCGCAGCCAGATGACGGCACCCCGCAGGTGCAGCCCGGCCTCGTAGCTGCGCGGCCTCACAGTCATAGCGCGTGGCCAGCCCCCGCCACTCCTTGATCTTGTTGATGGCGCGTTCGACGGTGTTGCGCTCCTTGTACAGCGCCGCATCGTGGCCGACGGGACGACCGCCGTGCGGGCCCTTCTTCTTGCGGTTTGCCGCCTGGTCTGCCTTCTCCGGGATCACGGCTCGGATCTTGCGCCGGCGCAGGTAGTTGCGGTTGCGGCGGGAGGAGTACGCCTTGTCCCCGGCCACAGCGTCCGGCCGGGTTCGGGGTCGGCCGACCCGGCCCCGCACCTTGATTTTGTCCACGACCTCGGCGAAGCGGGGGCTGTCGGCGGCCTGGCCGGGCGTGAGCACGAAAGACAAGGGGCGGCAGCGCCGGTCGGCCGAGACGTGGGTTTCGGTGGTCAGCCCGCCGCGTGAGCGACCGAGGTCCGCGGTGCGCAGTCGCGCCTGGCGGAGGCGGCGTACACGACGACGTTCCTCCCGGGCTCGCGCCTCGCCGGCCTCGGCCGGATCTTCGGCCAGGGCTATCGCGGCGTTTTGCCCGGTTGGTGAAGCCCCTTTTCCTCCTCCACCGCCTGCGCTAGTTCGTCCAGCAGTTCCGGATCGACGCGCATCCCGGCCGCGTGGTGGTGCGCGCGGGCCACGGTGGAGTCCACGCTGACCAGCGAGAGATCCACCTGGCCGCGGGCCGCCGCCTCGGCGATCATGCCGTCCATCAGCGCCTGGAAGACGCCCGCCTTCGCCCACTGCTCGAAGCGCCCGTACACGGTCGACCAGGAGCCGTAGCGCTCGGGGATATCGCGCCACGGGCTCCCGGTGCGGAACCGCCACATGACCGCGTTGAACTGCCGTCGCACCGCCTCCGGGTCGTACGGTCCGCGCCCGCCTACCGGCAGGAACGGCTCGACCAGGGCCCACTCATCGTCCGCCAGATCGCCTCGTGCCACGGCCAGTTGTCTACAGCGAAGCGGAGGCACGGCGCAGCCGATCAGCCGAACTTGATCGAAACTCAGAACAGGCCCTAGTTCCGCCCGTCCGGCGAGCAGTTGCCTGGCTCGGCTGTGCCGATCCTGCCCCGAAGTGGGTAGAGCGGTGTACTCATCGGCGTCTTGCTTCCAGCGTTCCCAGGACCAGGACCGGCCCGCGCTGGGGATCGGTGATCAGAGCGTGCACCGCAGCAGCAATCCGCTCGCCCAGCTGGGCGTCGCCGAGGTAGTGCTGCGCCGCCCGGGAGCCGAGTACGCCACCTCGGCGGCTGCCACGGATCGCCCCTGCTTCGCGGGCAGGGGCGATCCGGTTTGGTCACCGGTATGCGATGCCCTCGTCGTCGAGCAGGTTCGTGAACGCGCGGTGGGCGATGGCGAATCGTTGGCCGCCACTGAATCCGCCCATGACGCCGACGGCGGCCAGATGGGGTTCCAGTGAGAAGAACCCGTCGAAGCCGTCGGTGTGCAGCGCCCGGAGGGTCTCGCGGACCTCACCGTCGCCCTCCCCTGCGGGCACAGGCGTGCCGGTGGTCCGGTCGGCGTCCTTGATCTGCACGTACTCCAGGTGCGAGCGGATCATCGCGTAGCCTTCGGTGTAGGGTTGGATGCCGCATTGCACGAAGTTGGCGGAGTCCCACGCCAGCCGTAGCTGCTCGGACCCGACGGATTCGATGATGTCGAGGCAGCGCTGCGGGATGTCGCCGTAGATGTGTTTCTCGTTCTCGTGCAACAGCACGATGTCGTGCCCGCGGGCCCGTTCCGCCAGGGCGGCCATTCGGCGCAGGACCTCGTCGCGGTGCCTGGCGGGGTCGTCGCCCTCGGGCAGGAAGAACGAGAAGATCCGGATGTAAGGCGCTTGCAGGAGCTCGGCGACCTGTAGGGCCCGGTCAAAGCGTCGTAGGTGTTCTTCGAAGTCGTCGTCCACCTGGATCTTGCCGATCGGCGAGCCGATCGACGAGGTCCGCAGGTCGTTGCGGGCCAACGTCTTGGCCACCTGGTCGAGTTGTGTGTCGTCCAGGTCGAGTACGTTGGTGTCCCAGGCGCTGCGCAACTCAATGTGCTCGATACGCAGCTCACCCAGAACGCGGCACTGCTCGTCGAGGTCCGGGGAGATTTCGTCGGCGAAACCGGACAGGGTCCACATGAGTGGCTCTCCTTGTGTCTGGAAGGTCGAAGGGGGAGTTGGGGGCCGAGGTCGTTGTCGCGGCGCGGCTCCCGCGGGCTCAGGCCGGGGTTCCGGAGTCCGCGTCGTTCGGCGTACGCAGTCGGATGGGTGCCGGGCGGCCGGTGCGAGCCGATTCGTACACCGCGCACACGACCGCGAGAGTCGCGGTGGCCTCGGCGACGTTCACCAGGGGCGGGCGCCCGTGGATCACGGCGTCGAGGAAGTCGCGGTATTGCAGGGTGTGGGCGTTGGGGAGCGCCGCGGGGGCGCCCCCTGCGGCGGGGTCCGGCGCTGCGTCCGGCAGGACGAGTCCGGCCTGGTTGCTCTCTCTTCCGGCCCCGTACGCCGCCGCCTCGGGGCTCTCGGCCCCGGCGGCGTGGAAGTATTCCAGGCGATCGTTGTCGATGACTGCGGATCCGCGATCCCCGTGAACCTGTAGCCGTGTGGTCAGGCCCGGGTACGCCGCGGTGGTGCCGTGGATGACGCCCAACGCGCCGCTCGCGAAGCGGATCGTCGCCACCGCGGTGTCCTCGACCTCGATGCCTTGATGCGCCAGACATCCGGTCCAGGCGAACACCTCCACCGGCTCACCGAGCATCCACACCAGAAGGTCGATGGTGTGGATGCCCTGGTTCATCAGGGAGCCACCGCCGTCGAGGAGCCACGTGCCGCGCCAATCCCCCGAGTCGTAGTATCCCTGGCTGCGCCACCAGGCGATGCCGGCGCTTCCGGAGGTTATCCGCCCCAGCTTGCCGTCCTGAACCGCCTGCCGGACGAACTGACTCGCACGATCGAATCGGTGCTGGCTGATCACGCTGACAGTGCGGCCCGTTCGGCGCTCCGCCTCGGCGACCCGCAGTGCCGCGTCGACCTGCACATCGAGTGGCTTCTCCACCATGACGTGCTTGCCGGCCTCCAGCGCGGCAACCGCGAGGCCGACGTGCTGACCGCTGGGTGTGCAGATCGCGACGGCGTCGATGTCTGCCCGGTCCAGGGCGTCGGCGGTCGAGGTCGTCGCCTGCGCGTCGTACCGGGCGGCGAGCTCGCGGGCGCGGTCGGGTATCGGGTCGACGGCGAGTACGAACTCGGCGTGCGGAGCGAGGCTGGTTATGGAGTCCGCGTGTGCCCGGCCGATAACTCCACAGCCGATGACAGCGAAGCGCATGGTGGTGTTCGTCCTTTCGGGATGGGATCCGCGATCAACTGGTGGTGCGAATTCGACGCTCGTGAAGTCCTGGAACCGCTTCGAATGCGGGCCTTGTCCGGTTTCGCCGGTGTTCCCGGCACGGTTCCGTAGCCGTTCCGGATCTGCCGGGCAGGTCAGAATCGGGCGGACAGGCCGGCTGTCGACCGTGATGGTCTGTCCGGTGATGTAGGTGTTGGGCGTTGTCCCGTTGTTGGGTGTGTGGGTGTCTGACGTCGTGTTGGGGTGTGGTGGGGCCTGGGTGCCGGCCTTTTGGTCAGGCTCAGGTGGGCTGGCCGACGGTGCCGGTGATCTGGTCTCAGAGGGTGAAGCGGATGGTCATCTCGAGGCGGTGCTGGGGTGCGGTCATCAGGTGGCGGTGGGGGCGGAAGTGGGGTGAGATGCCGCTGGACGCGGACAGGAACCGTTGCGCTCCGCCGACACTGTCAATCCCCTCGAAACGTGGAGGACTTCCCTATGCTGCTCGGTCCTTCTGATGCGAGCGTGACCGGGCTTCGGTGATGGTTCGTTCGAACTCCACCGGAGGTAGTCCGCCGGCCGCGCTGTGTCGGCGGCGTGTGTTGAAGAAGTCCGCGATCCAGGTCGCGATCTTCAGTCGTGCCTCGGCTCGGGTGGCGAAGCGATGCCGGTGGACGTACTCGACCTTGAGCACGCTGTGGAACGATTCCGCGGCCGCGTTGTCCAGGGCCGAGCCCACGCGCCCCATGACTGCACCACGCCCAGGCGGTCACACAGGCTGTTGTACGCCTCACTCGTATATTCCGAACCGCGGTCCGAGTGGAAGATCACGCCGTCCACGGTGCCGCCGCGCGTCGCGGCTGCCATCTTGAGTGACGCGCTTACCAGGGCCGCATCGTGCCGCTCACCCATCGCGTAGCCCAGTACCCGGCGCGAGAACGCGTCATGGACGGACGCGAGGTAGAGCTTGCCCTCACCGGTCTCGATCTCGGTCATATCGCCCCACCACAAGACGTCCGGAGCGATCGCATCGAACCGGCGGCGCACCAGGTCACGAGCCACCTTCCGTTTGCCCTGCCGGGTCAGGCTCTTGCGCCGGCGCGGGGGCTTGCGACCCTGCAGGCCGAGCCCGGCCATGATCTCGGCGACGGTGTTCTGCGACACCTGCCAGCCCTCGGCCCACAGATCCAGCGTGATCCGCGGCGAGCCGTACGTCCGCCCCGACGCGTTGAAGAAATGGGTGATCCGCTCGGTCAGCGCGGCCCGTCTGACCTCGCGTTTCGTCGGCTGCTCAGGGCGGCTGCGCCATTTGTAGAACCAGGACTCGGACACCCCAAGTGCCCGGCAGGCAACGGTGTGCGGGACGTGGTGCTCGGTCCGCTGGCCGGCGATGAAGCCCGCAACCGTCACTTCGTCGCCTCCTTCACCCAGAGGACCACGGAGCGCTTGAGGACATCGCGCTCCATCCCGATCTCGCTGTTCTCCTTGCGCAGCTGCTTGTTCTCCTCGCGCAGCCTGCGCAGTTCCTCGCGTTCGGATTCGTTCAGCCCGCCCGCGGCCTCCGCGTCCGCGCGGGCCTTGGCCCGGTGGACCCAGGTCTGCAGCGTGCCCTCGTGCACGCCCAGGTCCCGCGCAACCTCCGCGGCCGATTTCCCGGTCTCCATCACGATCCGTACCGCACCCTCACGAAACGGCGCGTCGTACGACCGTCGCTTCCCACCCATGACCCTCAACTTCCCCTTCAGTCACGCCTCCACGCTACGAGGGGAAGGTCAACACCGCGGAAGCCCTTCATGGCGCGTTCGCGTTGTCGCGTCGGCTGGTGGCTGTTCTCGGCCCGGTTGTTCAGTCCCTTGTGGGAGCGGTGCTCGACCGAGGGCGTGACCTCGCGGTGCGCGGCGCCGTAGGAGCGGAGCTTGTCGGTGACGATCACCCGCGGCACCGCACCGGTCTTCTTCATCAGCCGGCGGAAGAACCGCCTGGCCGCGGCCTTGTCCCGCCGCCCCTGGAGGAGGATGTCGAGCACGTTGCCGTCCTGGTCGACAGCCCGCCACAAGTACTTCAGCTCGCCGTTGATCCTGACGAAGACCTCGTCCAGGTGCCACTTGTCCCCCGGTCGGGGCTGACGGCGACGCAGTCCGTCGGCGTGGGCCTGTCCGAACGTGGCACACCAGCGGCGGACCGTCTCGTAGGGGGCGATCACGCCGCGCTGGCGCATCAGCTCCTCCACCTCACGGAACGACAGCGGGAAGCAGAAGTACAGCCACACACAGTGCGAGACCCCTCCACTGGGTACTGGTGACCCCTGTACGACGGCGACACAGACGACACCAGCGATCCCCCCTCCAGCATCATCCCGCCCGCTCAGCCAACGTGACAGCGCCCGGGACAGCAGGGATTACTCCTTGATGGCGCCGGCTCCGGTTCGCATGATGTGGCGCTGGAAGACGAAGAAGACTATGGCGACCGGCACGGTCATGAGTAGCGCGGCGGCGAGCTTGAGTGGGTACTGGCTGCCCGCGCCGAGTTGGCCGCTGACGAGGGAGGCGACGCCGGTGGTCAGCGTGTTGAGCTTCGGGTTTTGCCGAGAGATGATGAAGTGCGACAGTTCGTTCCATGATCCTTGGAATGACAGGATGGTCAGCGTGATGAGCGCGGGTCTGGCCATAGGCAAGACGATCGACCAGTAGGTGCGGAAGATGCCAGCCCCGTCGATGCTTGCTGCTTCCTCGATGCTGCGCGGGATTGACTCGAAGAACTGCTTCATGATGAATACGCCGGCCGCGTCGGCAAGGAGCGGGATGATCATGCCGCTGTAGGAGTCGTATATCCGTAGCTCGTTGAGCACGAGGAATTTGGGGATCATCAGGACGACGCTGGGCACGGCCATCACCGCGATGATCCCGGAGAAGACCGTGCGTCGGCCCGAGAAGCGTAGTCGGGCGAGCGCATAGCCGGCCATCGAGTCGAATACGATGCGTCCTGCGGTCACGCTCAGCGCGACGATCGCGGAGTTTGCGAACCAGCGGAGGAAGTCCTGGTCGTACAGTGCTCGGAACGCGGTGAGCACCCACTGGTGCGGGATGGGATTGAGCGGATGGTTGGACGCGTCGGAGTCGGTCTTGAACGATGAGCCCAGCTCGATCAGGAACGGGAAGATGTAGATGGCCGCGAAGATCAGCAGCGCCATGTAGCTGGCCAGCTTCGCGAGCGGCCGCATCTCGCCGGGACGGTATGGTCGTCGGCGAGTCCGGACGGTCAGCGTCATGAGCGGGTCCTCGGTGTCAGCGCGCGTGCGTACCGCCGTTGCTGCCGCTTCTCTCTGGCTGTGTCTCGGTCACGCAGCAGCCAGCGCTGGCCGATGGTCAGGATCACGATGATCGCGAACAAGATGAACGATATTGCGGCGCCTTGTCCCCATTGATCGTTGACGAATGAGGTTTGGTAGGAGAGATACGCCGGGGTCAATGTCGTATTGGCCGGGTTTCCCTGGCTGATGATGTAGATCTGGTCGAATACCTGCCAGGTGCCGATCAGTTCCAGCGTCAATACGAGGAAGAGCGTCGGGCGCAGCATCGGCAATGTGATCAGCCGCAGTCGTTGCCACGCGGTGGTGCCGTCCAATATGGCAGCCTCCTCGATCTCTTCGGATATGTTCTGCAGCGCGGCAAGGAACATCAGCATGAACGTCCCGCTCGCCGTCCAAACTGTGAGGATGATGATCGCGGTCATGGCCACGCTCGGTCCGGCGAGCCAGTCCCACCAAGACAGCCCGAACATGCCGTGATCGGCCAGCGCGCTAGGTGCCGTAGGAATGCCGGCCGCACTCAGGATGATGTGCACCAGCCCGTCCGGGTCGGCGAACCAGTTCGGCCCGTGAACGCCCAGGTAGGCGATAAGCGCGTTCACCATGCCGCTTCCGCTGAACATGAAGGTGAATACGACGGATATAGCGACGGAGCTCGTCACCGAGGGAAAGTAGTAAGCCATCCGGAAGAAGCCCCGCGCGGCCAGCCGCTTGTTTTTGAGCACCACTGCGAGAACCAGCGACAGCGCGGTCAGCGACGGCATCACGAGGAGTACGAAATAGATGTTGTTGCGCAGGCTGAGCATCAAGTCTTCGCGGGCAAGACCCGTCTGGGCGAGCAGGGCGGCGTAGTTCCTCGTGCCGGCGTAGTGCACGCCGCCGCTGAACGGACTGCCCTGGCCCGACCAATCGCTGACGCTGACCCACGCGGCCATCAGGATCGGTACGAGCAAGAACACCGTGATCAGCACGATCGCCGGCGCGACGAACAGCCATCCGGCTATGCCCTCCCGGCGACGCACGCCGCGTCGCCGGGAGGGCGTAGCCGTCCGTGCGCCGCGGCGCGCACGCTCGGTGACGACCGTCACTTGTTCTGTCCGATCAGGGTTTGCAGGTTGGTCTGCACGCTGGCCAGCAGGGTCTTGGGGTCGCTGGTGGCCAGTTGGGCCAGCTTTGAGTCGAAGTCGGCGATCGCCTCTTGGGCACCAGGCAGTGCGATGTCCGGGTGGGCGTCGGCGGCGTCGGCGAAGGCTTGGTCCGCGGGGAATTCCTTGGCCCACTGGGCACTCGCCGACTGCCGTGGCGGTATCGGGCCGAACGCCTTGGCGAAGGTGAGCTCCTGCCCGGGCTTAGTGAGGAAGTCCACGAACTTCTCGGCCGCGGCGGTGTGTGCCCCGTTGGCGGGGATGCCCCAGCAGTTGGTGAACGCCAGCGTCCCCCTGTCGCCGCCGGGGCCTGCCGGCAGTGGGTAGACCTGGTACTTCACGCTCGGGAAGTCGCTGCTCATCGCCCCGGTAAGCCAGGGTCCGGTGATGATCATGGAGGCCTTGTTCTTGCCGAACGCCTCGCCTTCCCAGCCGGAGTCGAGCTGCGTGGGCAGCTTCAGGACGCCCTCGTTCATCAGCTTCTTCAGGAAGGTCAGGGCCTGCACGTTCTGCGGACTGTCGATGACCGCCTGGGTCCCGTTGGCGTTGAGGATGGAGCCGCCGGCCTGGTAGAGGAACTCATCCATGCCAGAGTGACTGGGTGGCAGCGACAGCCCGGCGCGACCGCTGGTGGTGAGCTTTTTGGCGACCTGCTCGAGCTGGGCCCAGGTGGTGGGGACATCCTTGGTGGTCAGTCCGGCCTGCGTCCAGTCGTCCTTCCGGACGACCAAAGCGAGGCTGCCCCAGTCCTTCGGCATGCAGTAGAACCTGCTTTTGTAGGTGAACGCCTGCCGCAGCGGCTGGTAGAAGTCGTTCACGTCGGACCGCTTCTGCGCGTACGCGTCCAGCGAGCCTCGCTTGGCATAGTTCTGGAACGTTGCGGGATCGAGGTAGAACAGGTCCGGCGGCTTGTTCGCCGCGAAACCCTGGCTCAGCTGCTGTGTCTGGTTCTGCGAGGGCATGACCGTGACCTTGATGCCGGTCTGCTTGGTGTAGGCGGCGGCGGCGTTCTTGACCGCTGTGGTCTCGGCCGGGCCGCTCGAGCCGAACAGCAGGGTGAGCGGGCCCTTGTCCGTTCCTTGGGCGCTCGAGTGCGTCGAGTTGTTGAAGCTGCTGCCGCAGCCGGCCAACAACAGCGCACTCATCGCCATGAAGGTGACTGTGAGTCTCGTCTTCATGTCCGTCTCCTCAGGACGTGTCGTAGGAGGTGAAGCTCAAACAGGAGTGGAATGTGGTCGGTATGGCCGCCGTCCCGGAGCGGTGGGGCGGGCATTCGGGAACGGTGCCCGCCCGGTGACGACTATGCGCCGAGGTGCACGGTCAATCCGTCCGGTGCCTGTACGTTGGCCATGCCGTCCGCAGCGATGCTGATCTCCAGTGGCTGGCCGGCGACTTCAAGCCCGGCAATGTGCAGTGGCCTGAGGTTCGCGGGCAACTGCGGGTCGAGCGTGAGCGTGCCGTTCGGGACGTCCGCGCTCAGGCCTAGCAGCGCCTGCAGCACGAGCATGGCCGAGGTGGCCGCCCACGCCTGTGGGCGGCAGGCTGCCGGATACGGGGCAGGGCGGTGCCCGGTATCGGTGCCGTAACCGGCGAAGAGCTCCGGCAGCCGGGCATCGAAAGCGCCCGATGCGCGGATCAGCCCGACTGCGAGCGCCGCCGCCGTTTCGGGGTGGCCGGCGCGGGTCAGGCCGTGCACGGCGATCGCCGTGTCGTGCGGCCAGACGGAACCAATGTGGTAGCCGAGCGGGTTGAAGCCGCCGCAGTCGCTGCTGAGGGTGCGCAGGCCGAAGCCGGAGTCGAGGTCAGGACCAGCGAGGCGCTGGGCAAGCAGGGCGCTCTCGGCGTGGTCGAGCAGCCCGGTGCCGAGCAGGTGGCCGAAGCCGGAGGTGATGGAGTCGGCCGGGCGCTTGTCGCGGTCGAGGGCGACGGCGGGATACGGGCCGCGCTCGTCTTCCACCCAGAAGGCGCTGCGGAAGCGGGACTTGAGTCGTTCGGCCCACTCTTCCCACTCGTCGGCTCCCGGCCTGGCGAAGGCGCGCAGCAGGGCGGCGCCGCCGCGGGCGGCCTCGTAGGCGTAGGCCTGCACCTCGCACAGCGCGATCGGTGGCTCGGCGAGGCGGCCGTCGCGGAAGCGAATGGAGTCGCCGGAGTCCTTCCAGCCCTGGTTGGCCAGGCCGCGGCCGGTGGTGTCAATGTACTCCAGGAAGCCGTCGCCGTCGGCGTCGCCGTGGTCGCGCATCCACCCCAGCGCCGCCTCGGCGTGCGGCAGCAGCGCCTCGACCTGGGCCGGGTCCAGTCCCCAGCGCCAGGCGTCGTGCAGGAGGGTGACCCACAGGGGTGTGGCGTCAACGGTGCCGTAGTAGACCGGCGGCAGGTCGAGGGAGTGCTCGGGCAGCCGCAGGCTGGCGCGGCGGACCTCGTGCAGGATCTTGCCCGGCTGCTCCTGGGTGATTGGGTCCGTGGTGCAGCCCTGGCGGCGGGCGAGGACGCGCAGAGTGGAGGCGGCCAGGCCGGTGCCGAGCGGCAGCAGCATCCGCGCCGCCCACAGCGAGTCTCGGCCGAAGAGGGTGGCAAACCATGGGGCGCCGGCGGCGAGGAAAACATCCTCGCGGTGGTCAGGGTCAGAGAGCAACAGCCTCTGCAGGTCGGCGTGGGACTGATGCAGCCAGTTGTCGAAGCGGCGGTCGGCGCTACGCAGACGCGGGGTCCGCCACGGGGTGTCCTCGGTGGTGGGGGCGGGGAACGGTTCGCCCTCGGCGTCCTCGGCGGTGCACACCAACTCCGCCTCCCAGTTCGCGCCCGGGGCGAGCGTGATGTCGTAGTGCAGCTGTCCGCTCTCCGCACTCGCCTGGATGCCCGTAGGCATGGGGCTGCCCGTCAGGCGTACCTGCACGGTCTGGTCCCCCCACAACAGCGCGGCGCCCGTGGCCACCTCCACCGTGGCGGGCACAGGGCCCATTGGTCTGCCCGACTTGACCTGTTCCATCGTGGCCAGGTCGGTTCCGGCGGTAAGCGTGAGTCGGATCCGGGCCGGGATGCGGCCGGGGTTGAGCACGCTCAGCGACTCCGTCAGTCGGCCCGGCGCGGTGGTGCGCCGCCGCTCCAGCACCACCGCGGGGTCGGCGGTCGTCTCGGCGACTCCGCGCAGCACCGTGCGGAACAGGGCACGGTCCGCGCCCTCGACGCCGCCCGCGATGGGAGCCGCGTGGACGCGGTCGGCGGTGATCTCCAGGCGGGCGAGAGCGCGGCGTTCACCGTGATAGAAGCCGTCCGCGCCCTCGCGTAGCTGCCCGTCGGGGCGGGAGACGGTGAAGCTCGGCGCGTGCAGGGTGATGCAGCTGTCGTGCAGGAAAGGCTGCAGTCCCCACGCGGTGGCATGCCCTGGGACGGCTTCCTCCGGGATCTTGAGACTCATGTTGCAGAAGAGACCAATCTCTGAGGCATTAGATCGTTCCAAGGACTGTAGATACAGCTCATGGCACGAGACAATCCCTTGGAACGCTATAATTCACTGACTTTCGACAACGAGACCTTCAGGAGGCGCGGTGGCGAGGGCGCAACTACCGCACGAGCGGGCCGGTACGGCCCAAAAGGTCACGCTGGTCATGGTCGCGCACCGTGCCGGGGTGTCTCCGCAGACCGTCTCCAACGCCATCAACTCACCGAACCTGCTGCGCCCCGACACCCTTCAGCGGGTACGGCGGGCGATCGACGCCCTCGGCTACCGCCCCCACCGCGCCGCCCAGAGCCTGCGCACCCGCTCCAGCAAGCTCATCGGCTACGCCATCAAGCCGGTCCCGCCGGACACATCGAACCCCGTCATGGACGGCTTCCTACATGCCTTGTCGCAGACCGCCGACGACTCCGGCCACCGCATCCTGCTGTTCGCCGCTCCCGACGGCCCGACAGAACTGGACGCCTACCAGGAACTGTTGGACACCTACAGCGTCGACGGCTTCGTACTCAGCGGCACCACCCATGGCGATCCGCGCCAGCCATGGCTGGCCAAGCGCTCGGTGCCCTTCGCTGCGTTCGGCCGCATGTGGTCGGGCCGGCAAGTCGGCGACTGGGTGGACGTCGACGGCGCCGCCGGCACAGCCGCCGCGGTCGAGCACCTGGTGACCCAGGGTCACAAGAAGATCGCCTTCCTCGGCTGGCCACGCGGCTCCGGCGCCGGCGACGACCGCGCAACCGGATGGAAGCGGGCCATGCAACGCCACGGCCTACCGGTGCGCGGCCGGCACGCCGAGACATTCGACGACGTCGAACTATCCCGCGTCGCCGCAGGTCCTCTTCTCGACGCCGGTGCGACCGCCGTGGTCGCTGCCAGCGACACCCTGGCCGTCGGCTGCTACCGGGCGCTGGCCGACCGCGGCCTGACGCCCGGTGAGGATGTTGTGGTCACCGGTTTCGACGACACCCCAGCCGCCCGCCTGCTGACCCCGCCACTGACCAGCGTGACGCAGCCTCTCGGCGCCGCAGGGCGGGAGTGCGTGCGGTTGCTGCTAGCTCGCATCGCCGACCCCGACCGCGAGCCCGAGCGCTTGCTGCTCGCCCCCGAACTCGTCGTTCGGGCCTCCTCGACGGCCTGGACTCGCGCCTGATCCGCTCCCTGCCGTCGCAGCGGTCAGGCGGGGCTTGCTTGTTGGTGTGCAGCCCGGTATTCCGTCGGCCGGAGTCCCTTTAGCTCGCGGAAGCGGCGGTTGAAGTTGGAGAGGTTCCGGTAGCCGCTGCGGACGGCGACCTCTGTGACTGGCAGGGAGGTGGTGGTCAGCAGGGAGCATGCGGTCTCCACCCGTAGCTGGTTGACGTAGTCGGTGAGCGTGCGGCCCATGGCCCGGCGGAAGAAGCGGCTGAAGGATGTCGACGACATGTGTACCAGCGCAGCCACCTGCTCCTGGTGCACCGGCTCAGTGTGGGTCTGCTGGAGGTGGCGGCACACGGCGTCGATGCGGTCGCGCACGGCGGTGCTGGGGGCGGGGGCGTATCCGGGGCCGGTGATCGGCATGGCCGTAGCGTCCGCGGCGAGATAGCGCAGCGTGTCGAGGAGCGCCACGGTCTGGGCCGCGGCATCGAGGCAGGGCAGCTGGGTCAGGAGCGCGTGCACCTCGCCCGGGACGCTGCCGAAGTGGAGGCCGAGGGCGGAGCGGGCCAGCAGGCCGGCGAGCGTACGGAATTGGGGCAGGGCAAAGAAGTCCGTGCCGAGGAAGTCGTAGCGGAACTGCGCCACCGCTGCCTCGGCCATTCCCTCGTACGGCTCGGAGGCGAAAGTGTGCGGAAGGTCCGGGCCGAGCAAGACTAGATCGCCGGGGTAGTAGCGCTCCACAGTGGTACCCACATAGCGCGTGCCTACGCCCTCGGTGATGAGTGTGAGCTCGTACTCCCGATGGTGATGCCAGGCGAAGTCGAAGACCTCCTGGCGGCGGATGAAGCAGGTGAACGTGGTCCCGTCGGGTATGCCGGGCTGCTCGTAGCGTGGCCTCACGCGGTCAACCTAGCCTCGACGACGGCACGCGTAAATGACAACTGAGTACCAGAAATGGGCAATCACGGTGGTGGTGGCGCCACTCCCATCCTGCGACGGTGGACACCGGCAATCCGCCCCATGACGTATGAGGAGCAAGGCCACATGACCACGACGACGCAAGCACCGGCATGCGAGTTGGATGTCCCCTACGAGGGCCTGGCCCCAACCGCGACCGCCGACTTCAACCGCGACGGCTTCGTCCACCTGTCCGGCGTGCTGTCCCCGGAGACGATCGCACAGTACGAGCCGACGATCACCTCCGAGGTGATCCGGCTGAACACCCAACACGTGCCGCTGTCGGAGCGCGACACCTACGGCAAGGCGTTCCTGCAAGTGACGAACCTGTGGCGGGAGAACGAGAAGGTCAAGCGGCTCGTCTTCTCCAAGCGGCTGGCCGGCATCGCCGCGAAGCTCATCGGCGTACACGCCGTGCGCCTCTATCATGACCAGGCCTTGTATAAGGAGCCCAGCGGTGGCATAACCCCCTGGCACGCCGACCAGTACTACTGGCCGCTGTCCTCTGACCGTTGCCTGACGATCTGGCTGCCGTTGCAGGAGACGCCCCTCGAGATGGGTCCGCTCGCCTTCGCCCGCAGCAGCCACAACTACTCCTACAACCGCGACCTGCCCATCTCCGACGAGTCCGAGGCACGGCTGAAGCAGGCCCTGGCCGAGCAGAACTTCGAGGACGTCGTCGAGCCCTTCGCCCTCGGAGACGCCAGCTTCCACCGCGGGTGGACCTTCCACCATGCAGGCCCGAACCGCGACACGGTGCCGCGCCGCGTGATCACCGTGATCTACATGGATGCCGACATCCGGGTCGCCGAGCCCACCAATGACAACCAGGCCGGCGACCGCAATTGGATGCCCGGCACGCAGGCCGGCCAGGTCCCGGACACGCCGCTGAACCCCGTGCTGTACGACAGCCGGACCGCCTGACGGACCTCCACACAAGGCGCCCGGCCCCACCTGCCGGGCGCCCCCGTACACCTCCCCCCTGCCCGCAGTAGATCCCAGCGCCGCACGCAAGGTCGATCCGTGGGAACCCAGCCCCGCAGGCCTGATGCGTGCTCGGACGTTGGACAGGAACCGGGTGAACGTCGAAGGGCGCGACCCTCGGTGATCATATCGACGTGATCGTGAAGGCCGCGCCGCATGCCATCCTGCCCGACCCTGCCCGTCGCACATCAACTCGTTGACCAACTGGGCATCGGCCAGATGAGTTGTGTGCACCGGAATGGCTGCCATCGCTGCTGGACGCGGTTCGCGTTATGCCCGACCCGCGTACCTCGCACCGGGTCACGCACACCTGGCCGATGCTGGTCGGCCTAGGGCCTGTTCTGAGTTCTGATCATTGGGCGGGTCGCAGGCTGCGCAGCCAGATGACGGCACCCCGCAGGTGCAGCCCGGCCTCGTAGCTGCGCGGCCTCACAGTCATAGCGCGTGGCCAGCCCCCGCCACTCCTTGATCTTGTTGATGGCGCGTTCGACGGTGTTGCGCTCCTTGTACAGCGCCGCATCGTGGCCGACGGGACGACCGCCGTGCGGGCCCTTCTTCTTGCGGTTTGCCGCCTGGTCTGCCTTCTCCGGGATCACGGCTCGGATCTTGCGCCGGCGCAGGTAGTTGCGGTTGCGGCGGGAGGAGTACGCCTTGTCCCCGGCCACAGCGTCCGGCCGGGTTCGGGGTCGGCCGACCCGGCCCCGCACCTTGATTTTGTCCACGACCTCGGCGAAGCGGGGGCTGTCGGCGGCCTGGCCGGGCGTGAGCACGAAAGACAAGGGGCGGCAGCGCCGGTCGGCCGAGACGTGGGTTTCGGTGGTCAGCCCGCCGCGTGAGCGACCGAGGTCCGCGGTGCGCAGTCGCGCCTGGCGGAGGCGGCGTACACGACGACGTTCCTCCCGGGCTCGCGCCTCGCCGGCCTCGGCCGGATCTTCGGCCAGGGCTATCGCGGCGTTTTGCCCGGTTGGTGAAGCCCCTTTTCCTCCTCCACCGCCTGCGCTAGTTCGTCCAGCAGTTCCGGATCGACGCGCATCCCGGCCGCGTGGTGGTGCGCGCGGGCCACGGTGGAGTCCACGCTGACCAGCGAGAGATCCACCTGGCCGCGGGCCGCCGCCTCGGCGATCATGCCGTCCATCAGCGCCTGGAAGACGCCCGCCTTCGCCCACTGCTCGAAGCGCCCGTACACGGTCGACCAGGAGCCGTAGCGCTCGGGGATATCGCGCCACGGGCTCCCGGTGCGGAACCGCCACATGACCGCGTTGAACTGCCGTCGCACCGCCTCCGGGTCGTACGGTCCGCGCCCGCCTACCGGCAGGAACGGCTCGACCAGGGCCCACTCATCGTCCGCCAGATCGCCTCGTGCCACGGCCAGTTGTCTACAGCGAAGCGGAGGCACGGCGCAGCCGATCAGCCGAACTTGATCGAAACTCAGAACAGGCCCTAGGGCGCGTATTTGGTTGTGATCAACAGGTCGTCCGGGTGAGGTCCTTGAGCCAGATCATTGAGGCGCGCAGGTGGAGGCCGGCGAGGTAGCT
>NZ_JBEYXD010000085.1:0-33887 GCF_040644975.1 Streptomyces sp. NPDC046900
CAGTGATCACAGAGCGTCGCAACTCCATGATCACCGGGACCTGTGCCCGTTCTGTTGCCGGTGTCCCCAACCGCGCCTATCCGCGCGACCTCTTACCGTCGCCAGCTCCTGAGAGGTCAGCTCGGCCGCGACCGGGCCGTCGAGCAAGGCCTCCACCCGGTCCGGGAGCACCGCGGTACTCCAGTCCCGCAGACCGGCGGGCCGGTTCGACGCGAGGGATGCCTGTGCCGCGACGAACCGCTCCATCACCGCCGCCACCGTCGCGGATGAAGCGCCATAGCAGTCCTCGCCGGGTATGTGCTCCATGAGGATCCGCCGCTCGCCCCCGCCGAGCAGGATCGGCACCAGTCCGGGATCCACACGGGCGAACGCGCGCACGGTGGCCGCCTCGTCCGCCGCGAAGTGCGGGGTCGCCTTGAGCCAGACCGGTCCGCTCGCGGTGGGCAACCGGAACAGGCCGGCCAGGTTCCAGGTCCGCCGCTGCTCGACACGTCCGGTGACGGGACGGCCCGCCGCCTCCAGGGTGCGGCCTGCCCAGTCGATGAGTTCCCGCAGGCCCTCGGCGCGGGCCCACGGGGCGCGGAGCGCGTCGTCCCGCGTCAGCGGACCCCCGTCGAGGGGACGGGATTCCAGCAGTCCGGGCGCCGGACGCCGCGACGCCTCGACGTGGTACGTCGCGTGGCCGTCCCGCCCTCCCTCACCACCGTCCACCGTCAGCAGCCGCAGCACGAGCACCTGCACACCCAGCATCCCCTCGAGGCGGCCGATGACCGGCTCGACCTCCTGCCACCACGGCACCTCCACGGGAAAGGGCCCGACGACGCCCAGGACGTCCTCACCCGCGGTCACCCACGCACTGACGGTTCGGCTCACCGGGCCAGTGTGCGGACGGGCGCTCTCCTTGACATGCAAGTATTTGCCTGCATAACGTTGAGTGTGCGATCAGAGAGCGACTCCGAGATGGATCAGGTCTTCAAGGCGCTGGCCGACGCCACGCGCCGGCGGCTGCTGGACCGGCTGCACGAGCACGGCGGGCAGACGCTCGGCGAGCTGTGCGCACACATCGACATGACGCGTCAGTCCGTCACCCAGCACCTGGCCGTGCTGGAGGCCGCCAACCTGGTCAGCACCGTGCGGCGCGGACGGGAGAAGTTGCACTACCTCAATCCGGTGCCGCTGCACGAGATCCAGGAGCGCTGGATCGACAAGTTCGAGCGCCCGCGTCTGCGCGCGCTGAGCACCCTGAAGCGAAAAGCCGAGGAAGCCATGGCCGACAAGCCCACGTTCGTGTACGTCATCTATATCGAGAGCACACCCGAGGCCGTCTGGGACGCGCTCACCGACCCCGGCCTCACCGCCGCGTACTGGGGCCACAGCAATGTCTCCGACTGGAAGCCCGGCTCCCGCTGGGAGCACGTCCGCACGGACGGATCGGGTATCGCCGACGTGGTCGGAGAGGTGATCGAGAGCGAACGGCCCACCCGCCTCGTCACCACCTGGGCCGCGCCCGAGGACGAAGGGCGCAAGGACACGTACTCCAAGGTCACGTTCGACGTCCAGCCGCACGCCGACATCGTCAAACTGACCGTCACCCATGAAGACCTGCCGGACGAGACGGCGCGCGCGGACGCCGCCGGAGGCTGGGCGGCCGTGCTGTCCAACCTGAAGTCGCTGCTCGAGACGGGCAGTCCGCTGCCGCAGGAGCCGTGGCTCATGCCGAACCGCTGACGCGAGCGTGGCGGGGCTTGTCCGGGTACCGCGCGGCCGGTCCGCGGCCGCGGACCGGCCGGCCGGTCTCCTTCCGTGCTCGCCGTACCCGGCGACCGGGGGTGGGTGTCGCGGGGGCTATGCGGGCGGGTTGCTCCTCACCGCCGCCCCTGCGCAGAGCGTGCCGAGGGCCACGCCTAGGGCGCCGATGACGATGCTGTTGACCACGACTCCGGTGTCCGGGGCGGTGCCGACGATCCACGGCGAGATGATCATCCATGCGCCCATCGCGCACATGGCCCAGCTCAGGCCGTACATCCTCTCCGGCACGATGGTGAATCCGAGGGCCAGCAGCCCGAACGCGATGCCCATGATGAGGTTGTGCGTCGCGATCGCCGGCTGGCTCCTCGTGTAGTGGAGTATCCATGGGGACGCGGCGCAGTACAGACCGAGCAGGAACACCGGCCCGTCCACGAGCGCCACATCGCGAGAACCGAACATGCGGGCGTAGCGGGCCCGCATCTCATGGACATCAGGATGGGCGCTGATGTCACCTCTGCTGTGCGAGACGTCAGCCATGACTCGTCTCCTTCGACTCCGCAGGCCTGACCGCTTCTGGTGCGATGCGCGGTAAATGCCACATAAAGGCATTCTGCGCTTATTTTTTCCTTATGTGTAGCGGCCCGAAGTGTTCCCGGCCCGGGACGACGCCCCACGGGCCAGTTCGGCAGTGAACTGGGCGCCCGCCAGCAGCGACAGATGGGACATCCACAGCCACACGAGGAACACCACCACCCCCGCGAGGGACCCGTAGAGCCTGCTGTAGGTGCCGAGTCCGGCGGCGTACGCGGTGAAGCAGAAGGACGCGGCCAGCCACAGCGCCGCCGCGAGCACCCCGCCCGGCAGCGCATGGCGCAACGCGCGCGCCTCGGGGGGTCCGGTCCGGAAGAGGACGAGCACCAGGAGCGCCACCACGGCCACCAGTGCGGGCCAGCGCATCAGCGCCCACACGGCCGTCCCCGCCTCGCCCAGCCCCGCCCACCGGCCCAGGTCCCGCACCATGGGGCCGCCGAGAACCAGCAGCAGCGCACTGCAGAACAACAGCGCCAGCAGTGTGACGGCGGTGAGCAGGATGCGGTGCGCCTTGCGCAGGGCGGGCCGGGTGTCGGCGACGCCGTGCTGGTCGTGCAGGGCCCGGCGGAAGACCGCCAGATAGCTGGAGGCCGACCACAGTGCGCTCGCCCCGCCGCCCACGGCCACCGTGACCGCGGCCGACCGCTCCCCGGCGAGCCGGAGCAGCGTACTGTGCAGGGCCGAGCCCGCCTCGGCCGGCGCCCATGTCGTGACGCGAGCCGTCAGCGCGTCCGTGAGGTGCGGGCTGATCGCGCCGATCAGCGAGAGCGTCATGAGGAGCGTGGGCAGCAGGGCGAGGATGGCGTAGTACGTCAGGGCCGCGGCCCAGTCCGACACATCGTCCCGCCACATCGCCACCGGGGTGCGCCGCAACGCCTCCCACAGCACCGGCCCCGAGCGGCGGAGCCGGGCTGCCGCGCGTGCGGCACCCGGCCGCACGCCCGCTCCGGAGTGGGCGCCGACCCGCCGTAGCCATGACCGCCTCCGATGAGACAGCGACGCGTGTCCGTCCACGGCCGTCCTTCCGTCCGTGCCGCGTCGCGCGCGGCCGTCCGTGCCGCCGTCCGTTCGTCGCGCGGTCCCGAGCGGCGGACCCGTCTCTCACCGCCTTCCCGCAGTCGCGGACGAAAGGCCACTGCATCACCCGGGCGCAGGAAAGGGGTGACCCCGCCGAACGCGAAGTGCATTGTTCTCGCATCGAATGCCTGATCGGAGAGCCGATCGTGATGCCCTGTCAGATGCCGTCCTGCTGTTGCAGACAGCGGCGCAACTGGTGCAGCCCGCGCCGGGCGTGGCTCTTGACCGTGCCGAGGGGCCAGCCGGTCCGTGCGGCGATCTGCGTCTGGGTCAGGTCCTCGTAGAAGGCCAGACGCAGTACCCGCTGCTGGGCCGCGGGAAGCCGGGACAGCGCCCGCCCCACCACCACGCGGTCGAGGACGGACTCCGGCTGCGCAGCGCATTGCCCGGCCGGGTTCAGGCGCGATCCCGCCGAGGCGACCAGGTCGCTGCGGCGCGCCCGGGCCGACAGAGCGTCGGCGATCTTGCGCCGGGCGATGCCCACGATCCAGCCCGGCAGCGCGCCGCGATCGGGCCGGTAGCCGCCCCGCCCGCGCCACACGCCGAGAAAGACCAGCTGGGTGACGTCCTCGGCCTCCTTCGCATCCCCGAGCGAACGCCACGCCAGCGTGTGCACCAGGGCCGACCAGCGCAGATAGGTCTCGGTCAGACAGGCCTCGTCACCCGCCACCAGGCCCTCGGCCAACTCCTCGTCCGCCAGTGAGCCGGGGGCCCGATCCCGCCAGGACCCCTCCGTGGCCGCCGGGGGAGCGGTGTGCCCACGGGGACGGACAAGGACGCCCGCGCCGCCCTGAACACCGCAGTGGTCGCCGGAGTGCTGGTGAACGGGCATGACGACGGCTCCTCACATCGGGCGGCGACCGTCCCGCTCGCCCGCGGGGCGGCCGGATCGCGGTGTGCGGTCCGGAGTGGGCCTGTCACCGGGACGGGCCGACCCGTCCCGGTGTGTCGTCATCGTCCGCGGTGGACGGGATTGCCCACAACTTGCATCGATTCTGCGTCGTATAGTCGTGCGGTGGACAAGCCCGGAGCCGTCCCGAGCGGCGGTGAGCGACCTCGACCGGCCCACGAACGGGCGGATCCTGGACTGACGACGGGCGCGCTCGCCCGCCGCCTGGGCGTGTCGCCCACCACGCTGCGGTCCTGGGACCGCAGATACGGGCTCGGGCCCGCGGTCCGGCCTGACGGACGGCACCGCCGCTGGACTCCTCAGGACGTGGCGATGCTGGAGACCATGTGCCGGCTCACCTCCGTCGGCGTCCCGCCCGCCGAGGCGGCGCGGATCGCGAAGGAAGGAGCGGGCTCCGCACCGCCCGCCGCGCCGGTGCCGCCACCCGAGCCGGAAACCCGGTCGCGGGCGGCGGGCACCCTGCCCCTCGGGGACGTGCGTCAGGAGTGCCGCGGCCTCGCCCGGGCCGCGGTACGGCTGGACGCGGCGGCCGTCGAGGAGCAACTCGCCTCGGCCGTCGCGCAACACGGCCTCACCGTCGCCTGGGAGGAGGTCATGGTGCCGACCCTGCACGCCGTCGGACGCAAGTGGGCCTCCTCCGGGGACCGTTACGTCGAGGTCGAGCACCTGTTGTCGTGGCACGTCTCCACCACGCTCAGGCGCTGCACCCGGCCGGCCGCGCCGGGCGACGCCATCGGCGCGGCGCCGGTGGTCCTGGCTTGCGTTCCCGGTGAGGAACACACCCTCGCGTTGGAGGCGCTCAACGCGGGGCTGAGCGAACTGCGCCTGGCCACCCGCATGTTCGGTGGCGCGGTGCCGGCCGAGGCGCTCACCGCGGCGGTACGGCGGCTCGGCCCCGCGGTCGTGGTGCTGTGGGCGCAGGCGCGATCGACGGCGAGCGTGCCGCTGGCCAGGCACGTGGCCGCCACGGAGTGGGGTGTGCGCGGGGCGCGCCGGCGGCCGGTGGTCATGCTGGGCGGACTCGGCTGGGCGGGACGCGCGACGCACGGGCTGCTCCGGCCGGCCGGTCTGCGCGACGCGCTGGCCACACTGGCCGCCGGGTACGGGACCGAGCCGGCCGTGAGCTGAGCGGGACCGGTGAGCCCGCCCGCGTCGTCTCCGGGCCGTCGCCGTGACTTCAGGGCGTGCGTCACCGCGCAGCTCTTCCGGGTCGGGCAGCCGGTCCGGCGCCAGTACTGTGCGTACTACCCGTACTGCGTGCCATGCAGGGATCGCACGCCGGCTGAGTGCGTTCCGCTCGGGTCCGCCGGCGCCCGGACACGAACCGAGCTCCGAGCCGGTGCGGAGTAGTGGCGAGGCGGCTCCTCAGTTCGAGTTCCGTCCGCGCGCCTGCCGGAAGCGGGCGAGACCTTCGGAGAGGTCCACGATCGGGTCCGGGTACGCGTCGTACTCGGCGCGCTCCGTGCCGCGCAGCTTCCATGGCTCGTGCACCGCGGGCGCCGCAAGCCCCGCGAGTTCCGGTACCCAGCGGCGTACGTACGCGCCGTCGGGGTCGTGACGCTTGCCCTGCGCGACGGGGTTGAGCACCCGGTTCGGTCTGGTGTCGGTGCCGGTTCCGGCCATCCACTGCCAGTTGAGCTGGTTGTTGGCGAGGTCGCCGTCGACCAGCAGCCGGAGGAAGTGCTCGGCGCCCACCCGCCAGTCCACGTACAGGGTCTTCGCAAGGAAGCTGGCGGTGAGCAGCCGGGCGCGATTGTGCATCCAGCCCTCGTGCCGCAGCTGGCGCATCGCCGCGTCGACCACCGGATAGCCCGTACGGCCCTCGCGCCACGCCTCGATGTCCTCCCGCGCCGTGCGCTCGGAGCGCCAGCGGTCGTGCTGGGTGCGGTAGTCGGTGGTGGCGGCGTCGGGCCGGACCGCCAGGACCTGACGATGGAAGTCCCGCCACGCGAGCTGCCGTACGAAGGCATCCGCACCCGGCCCGCCCGCCCGCCGTGCCCGGTGGACGACCTCCACGGGGGAGAGGGTGCCGAAGTGCAGATGGGGCGAGAGGCGGGAGGTGGCGTCGCCCGCCAGGTCGTCATGACGGTCCGCGTAGTCGGCGACACCGGCGCGCAACCAGGCCGCGAGACGCTTCCTGCCCTCGGTCTCGCCGCCGGACGCCAGCCCTTCCGAGAGGTCCGGGAGTCCTCGGCGCGTGGGGAGTTCCCCGGACGCGACGGTGTCCGGCACCCGCACGGTGCGCGGTGCGCCGAGAGAGTCGCGCAGCCGCTGCGCCGACCACTGACGGAAGTACGGTGTGAACACGGCGAAGTGGTCGGAGGAGGCCGGGGTCACCCCTCCGGGCGGAACGGCCGTCGTCACGGCCTCGTGCACATGCAGCCGGCGTCCCTCGGCCTCCAGTGCCTGCCGCAGCCGCGTCTCGCGCCGGTGCGCATAGGCGCTGACATCGGCCGCCATGTGCACCTCGTCGGCGTCCGCCTCGGCGGCCACCCGGCACACCTCCTCCACGACGTCCCCGGACCGGACGACGAGACGGCCGCCCCGCGCGCGCAGACCGGCGTCGAGGTCCCCCAGGCAGTCGGCGAGGAACGCCAGCCGGTTCGGGGCGGTGAATCCCGCCGCATCGACGGCCGCGTCGCGGACGAACAGAGGCACCACCTGGCGGCGGCCCTCGAGCGCGGCGCACAGCGGCGGGTGGTCGTGCAGACGCAGGTCTGCGGTGAACAGGACGACCGATACGTTCATGGGACGGACTCCGGGACGCCGGGTGGGTGGGCCGTGAGCTGCTTCGCGCCGGGCACGCCGGGCGGATGCGGGGTCAGCGGGCAGGCGGGTGTTCCGCCTCCCTGGTGAGCGGCGCCCTCGCCGCGGCCTTGGCGATGTTGCGTGCCATGCCACCGAACACGACGGCATGGAAGGGGGAGACCCCCCACCAGTAGGCGTGACCGAGCAGCCCGTGCGGATGGAACAGCGCGCGCTGGCGGTAGCGGGTGCGCCCGCAGTCGTCCCGGCCGGTGCACATCTCCAGCCAGGCGAGGCCCGGCAGCCGCATCTCGGCGCGCAGCCGCAGCAGCCGCCCCGGTTCGATCTCCTCGACCCGCCAGAAGTCCAGCGAGTCGCCGACCCGCAGCCGCTGGGCGTCGCGTCGTCCGCGGCGCAGGCCGACCCCGCCGGCCAGCCGGTCGAGCCATCCGCGCGCCGCCCAGGCGAGGGGAAACGAGTACCACCCGTTGTCGCCGCCGATGCCCTCGATGACGCGCCACAGCGCCTCGGGCGAGGCGTCGACCCCCAGCTCGCGCCGGTCGGTGTAGAGGCTGCCGCCCGCCCACTGGGGGTCGGTGGGCAGCGGATCGCTGGGGGCCCCGGGCGGCGATGCGGACGACCAGCGGGTGGTGACCTGGGCGTCCCGGACCCGCTGCAGGGCGAGACCGACCGCTTCGTCGAACCCGATCGGGTGGCCGGGGGGTTCGGGCACGTACCGCGTGATGTCGTTCTCGCGGCAGACGACCTCGTGGCGCAGCGACTCGGTGAGCGGCCGGGCGATGGACGCGGGCACGGGGGTCACCAGACCGACCCACAGACTGGACAGGCGAGGGGTCAGGACCGGGACGGGGACGATGACCCGAGGCGGAAGGCCCGCGACCGCCGCGTACCTGACCATCATCTCCCGGTACGTCAGCACCTCGGGACCGCCGATGTCGAAGGAGCGGTTGACGTCGTCCGGCATACGCGCGCTGCCGACGAGGATGCGCAGCACGTCCCGCACCGCGATGGGCTGGATGCGGGTGTGCACCCAGCTCGGGGTGACCATCACGGGCAGGCGTTCGGTCAGATAGCGCAGCATCTCGAACGAGGCCGATCCGGACCCGAGGATGACGGCGGCCCGGAGCACGGTCGTCGGCACACCCGAGTCCAGCAGGATGCGGCCGACCTCCGTGCGCGAGCGCAGATGCGGGGACAGCTCCCGGTCCGGCACACCCGCCGGGGTGAGGCCGCCGAGATAGACGATGCGCCGTACGCCGGCGGCGCGGGCCTGCTGCCCGAAGGTCCGCGCGGCCTCGCGGTCGGTCTCCTCGAAGCCGCGGCCGCTGCCCAGGGCGTGCACCAGGTAGTACGCCACGTCGATGCCGCGCATGGCGTCGGCGACCGAGTCGGCCCGGGTGACGTCCCCGGTCGCCGTCTCGACCTCGCCCGCCCATGGATGGTCCCGCAGCTTCTCCGGGGAGCGGGCCAGACAGCGCACCCGGTGGCCCGCGGCGAGCAGCTCGGGGACGAGCCGGCCGCCGATGTACCCCGTGGCGCCCGTGACCAGGCAGCGCAGTCCCGGTGTGGCGTCGTCGCCGTTCATCAGCTCTCGTTCCTCCGCGTCATCGTCTCCTCAGTGATCACTTCCACTTCTGGGCCCTCTTCGGATGCGCCGACGGGGGCTTCCATGGTCACCTGGCCGTGGGTCGGTGGTTTCGTGACGGGGCGCGAGGGACGGTTCCGGCGCCGCTCGGGACATGGGGCCAGCCCGGCCGATTTCGAATGGACCCGGCATGTCCGCGTCGAGTCGGGGCAGGCGGGTTCCAGGAGAAGTGTCGGTTCGAGTCGACAGTCGACGACGGAGGTGTCTGCCGCTATGGGCGCGAAGGTGTTGGAGCGGTTTTCTGCGGGAGCTCCGCGCGGGGCGTGGCCGGCGGAGGAGTACGCGGCCAAGCGCCGTGCCGAGGGTGAGCCGGCGAAGGTCGTCATGGACCTGAAGTCGGACGCGTTCCTCGTGGTGATCCCGGCAGGCGAGGACGACTGACCGGGCGGTCGTAGGGGACGGGGCGCCGCTGTGCCCGTCGGCGGTTCGCGGCGGGTGCGCGCCACGCCCGGCTGCCGCGCCGTGCGCACCAACACGTTGTAAGGGTCTCTCGTAGCCTCCGATCACGCTCAACGCGGGCCGTGGCAGGCGCAGTTCTCCGGCCGCCCGGCCGCCCGGCCGCGCGGCGCAACGGGCCGAGCCCGGTGACCGCGGCGACGAATTCCGGTTCTTCCATCCGCGCCGCCGCACAATGCGGGCCCGCGCAGGGGGAGTTCAAGGGTTTCCCTGTCGGACCTTCGTGAAATTCACGGGTCCGCGATACGAGACCGGCCGGATTTTTCTTGACTGCTCGCGCGGGCGACTGCCACGATCGACGGCATGAAGAAGCGACTGGACCTCACGCGGCGACGCCACGTCGACCTCGCGCGCGTCTCCAGCGCCTCCTGTCGCACCGCGGCCTGATCCCTCCTCCGGTCCGCCGCCCGCTTTCCACCTCACACGTCCGCTGGTCGCTCCCGGACGTATTCCTGTGGCGCCTCTGCCATGGGGCAGGTGATGCGCCCATTCCACTCCGGAATTCAGTGACACGGATCCAAGGCAATGGGGACACGCCTTAATTCGGCCTCGACTTCCTGCATTTCCACCAGGAGATCGAGGACTTCGGCAAGCGAGTGCCGCCCCTCGCCGGGGATCCGGAGTTCTGGCTGCCGGGATGGGGTCCGAGCCCGAGTCTCTCCCCGTGCCCGCCCGACCGCTCGTCCCACGGGGCCTTTTGCGAAGGCCCGCTCCGTCCCGAAAGAGGACTCATGGCCATCGTTCTGTCCGTCTCCGGCAGTCCCTCCGCTTCCTCCCGCACCGGCCGTCTGCTGCGCCATCTGGACCAGCGGCTGATCGCCCAGGGCCACCAGGTGATCCCGCTCGACGTGCGCACCCTGCCGGCGGAGGCTCTCCTCGGCGCGGACTTCCGCCACCCGGCGATCATCGAGGCGACCGAGCTGTTCGCACGCGCCGACGGCATCGTCGTCGGCACCCCCGTCTACAAGGCGTCCTACTCCGGGGTCCTCAAGGCGCTGCTCGACCTCCTCCCGCAGTACGCACTCGCTGGAAAGATCGTGCTGCCGCTGGCCACCGGCGGCACCACCGCGCACGTCCTGGCCATCGACTACGCGTTGCGTCCGGTCCTCAACTCCATGGGCGCGGGCCACATAGTGCAGGGCTGGTTCACCCTCGACAAGGACATCACGGTGCACGAGGACGGCTCGCTCACCGTGGCGGCGGCCGCCACCGAGGCATTGACCCAGGTCGTCGACCAGTTCTCGGCGGCCCTCGGCCGTACCCCCCTCCTCGCGGCGGCCGGCTGAGCCCCACGACCGCCCGGACCGCCCATGTGACTCTCTCAACCCGCACACCACCGGCGCGACGCCCGCACCCACACATTCCACGCCCGCCCCGCGCGAGTTCCAGCCCGACCGCCGGTACGTGCTGAACGGACGAAGCCGCGCCCCGGCCCGCTCTGACGGACGTTCCAGATCGGAGACCTGACGTGTCCCTCACCTTCCACTGGTTCCTTCCCACCAACGGCGACAGCCGCGATGTCGTCGGTGGCGGTCACGGCACTCCGGTGACGGCCTCCGGACGGGACCGGCCGCCCACGGTCGGCTATCTGAGCCAGATCGCCCGCGCCGCCGAGGATCTCGGCTTCGTCGGCGCCCTCACCCCGACCGGTGCCTGGTGCGAGGACGCGTGGCTGACCACCGCGATGGTCAGCCGGCACACGGAACGCCTGAAGTTCCTCGTCGCCTTCCGGCCCGGCTCCGTCTCGCCCACCCTCGCCGCGCAGATGGCCTCCACCTATCAGCGGCAGACCGGCGGACGGCTGCTGCTGAACGTCGTCACGGGTGGCGAGAGCCATGAGCAGCGGGCGTACGGCGACTTCCTGGACAAGGACGCCCGTTACCGCCGTACCGGCGAATTCCTCGGCATCGTCAGGGAGTTGTGGGACGGCAAGACCGTCGACCTGGACGGCGCGCACCTGCGCGTCGAGGACGCGAAGCTGGCCCGGGTGCCCGACCCGGTCCCCGAGGTGTACTTCGGTGGTTCCTCGCCGGTCGCGGGGGAGATCGCGGCCCGGCACGCCGACGTGTACCTCACCTGGGGCGAGCCGCCCGCGCAGGTCGCCGAGAAGATCGCCTGGATCAAAGGGCTCGCCGCCCGCAAGGGTCGCGCTCTGCGCTTCGGCATCCGGCTGCACGTCATCACCCGCGACACCTCCGAACAGGCCTGGGCCGAGGCGCACCGGCTCCTCGCCGGCTTCGACCCCGAGACCGTCCAGTCGGTGCAGGCCGGCCTGGCCCGCAGCGAGTCCGAAGGCCAGCAGCGCATGCTCGCGCTGCACGGCGGCGGCAGGAACGGACTGGAGATCCACCCCAACCTGTGGGCCGGGATCGGCCTTGTGCGCGGCGGGGCGGGCACGGCGCTGGTCGGCAGCCACGAGGAGGTCGCGACACGGATCAAGGAGTACGCAGCCCTCGGCATCGAGGAGTTCGTACTGTCCGGGTATCCGCACCTGGAGGAGGCGTACTGGGTCGGGGAGGGCGTGCTGCCCCTGCTGGCCGCACAGGAGCTGTGGCGGCATCCGTCCGACAAGCCGGACGCCGCCTCCTCCCAGGTGACGTTCGCGAGCTAGGGGCGGACGCCTTCGGGGCTGCCTGGCGTCGACGGCCTGGCGCCCGCGGCCCGGCGGGGGCGGAACGGGCCGGCGGCTGGTTCGGGACAGTGGCCGGAACGGGATGGCGGCCGGTTCGGGGCGGCGGCCGGAACGGGCTGGCAGCCGGTTCGGGGTTTGCGGTTGGTGCTGTGCGACGGCTGGTTCCGGACAGCGGACCGTGGGGGGCGGCGGTCGGTTCCGGACAGCGGACCGTGCGGGGCGGCAGCCAGCCCCTGCCGAGGCAGCGCCGCCACGCCCTGTTTCGCGCGTTCTCCGGGGCCGGCCGAGGGCAGGGCGCTTAACGGGCGTTACCGGCCAGGACGCCGAGATGGGCCCGGCGGGACTCCGCTGTCTGCCCCTGTACCAGGAGGAACATCCCCTCGCGGGCCAGTCGCTGGGCCTTGTTCGTGAGGGTCAGCGCACGTCCGCCGCCGGCCACCACCGCCGCAGTAGTGGTCTTCTGCATCACCTCGAACGCCTGGATCCTGAGGGCCAGCCGCTCCTCGGCATGCTCATCCGGGGCGGAACGGTCGGCCAGCGTGTAAGCGCGGCACCGTACCTCGTCGAGACGGCCCCGCAGAGGTCCGGCGATGTCCTCGTCCAGCAGGCCCAGCGCCGCCTCGGCGATGCCGAACGCCGCGGGCGAGGCGTTCATGGTCCTGGCGCGGTCGGCGGCGAGCCACTGCTCGTGCGGTATCCGCAGGACCGTCGCCTCGTCCGGCAGCCACAGCCCGTCCAGCTCGAGCGACACCGTGCGCGCCGCGGTGAGCGCGGCGAGCCGCATCGGCTCCGAAGCGCGCAGTCCCGGCTGTTCGCGCGCCTCGGTGAACGCGAAGTGCGCCTCGCCGGTGTCGGTCCAGCCGGCGAGCAGCATCACATCGTTCAGACCCCACCCCGTGTACCAGGGCACGCTCCCGTCGAACCGCCAGCCGTTCCGCTCCCGCACGACCCGTACCGGTGTCCGCGGGTAGGAGCGCAGATGGGCGTACGCCACCCCGGACATCAGCTCACCGCGCCAGCGGTCCCAACAGCCTTTCCCGCACGGCCCCTTCGCTCTTCGCCAGAGTCGTCACCGGAGTGTGGTGCTGAGTCTGCACGAACCACGTGGAACAGCAGGCCCCGGCCAGGATCTCCGCCACCCGGCGGGCCACCGGGGCGGCAGCGTCCGCGCCGCCGTACTCCTTCGGCGCGTTCAGCCCGAGCAGTCCCGAGCGCTTGATCTCCTCGACATGGCTCGGGGGCACGCCCTCCTGGTCGACTCGCTCGGCGTTCGGTGCGAGCAGTTCCGCGGCGAGCTGCCGGGCGCGTGCGATGAGCGGGTGTGCCGTGGTGGTCATGAAGAAGATTCTCCCGATGTCGTCGGGTGAGGTGTCGATCCGGGAACGCGTCGTTCGTGTAGGAGGTGAGAGAACACCCCGGGCGCCAAGGAGGACGCCATGAAGTACTACCTGCTCAGCGTGATCCAGCCGAGCGAGGGCGAGCCGCCCTCGGCCGAGGCGCTCGCACAGATCATGCACAACGTCGAGACCTTCCACGAGGAGCTGCGAGAGGCCGGGGCCTGGGTCTTCGCCGGCGGACTGCACGGCCCGGAGACGGCCACCGTCCTGCGTCCGAAGGACGGCGACGTACTGATCACCGACGGGCCCTACGCCGAGGGCAAGGAGTACCTCGGCGGCCTCTGCCTGATCAAGGCCCCCGATCTGGACGCGGCCCTGGAGTGGGGCCGCAGGGCGACCCGGGCCACCACTCTCCCCATCGAGGTGCGCCCGTTCATGCATCCGGCCGAGGACTGATGCCCGGCGCCAGTGACGTCGAGTCGGTCTTCCGGGCCGAGTACGGACGCGCGGTCTCCGTCCTCGTCCGCTTCCTCGGCGACATCGACGCCGCCGAGGAAGCGGTGCAGGACGCCTTTGCCACGGCCCTTCAGAGGTGGCCCGAGTCCGGCGTGCCGCCCAGCCCGGCGGGCTGGATCATCACCACCGCTCGCAACCGTGCCGTCGACCGGCTGCGCCGCGAGTCCTCCCGGGAGGCCCGCCACGCCGAGGCAGCCCGGCTGTACGCCCCCGACGCACCGGCCGAGGAGGGACCCGTGCGAGACGACCGGCTCCGGCTGATCTTCACCTGCTGCCACCCCGCGCTGGCGCCCCAGGCGCGGGTGGCGCTCACGCTCCGGCTGCTCGGCGGACTCTCCACGGCACAGATCGCCCGCGCCTTCCTGGTGCCGGAGCCCACACTGGCCCAGCGGCTGGTCCGCGCCAAGGCCAAGATCCGCGACGCGGGCATTCCGTACCGGGTGCCCCGGGACGCCGACCTGCCCGACCGGCTCGGCGGTGTGCTGGCCGTGGTGTACCTGATCTTCAACGAGGGCTACACCGGCTCCCATGACCTGTGCGCCGAAGCCGTACGCCTCGGCCGGCTCCTGTATGACCTCATGCCCGACGAACCCGAGGTCACCGGCCTGCTCGCGCTGATGCTGCTCATCGAGGCGCGCCGGCCGGCCCGGACGGGGGACAGCGGTGGACTGGTGCCGCTGCACGAGCAGGACCGCACCCGCTGGGACCGCGCCCTGATCGACGAGGGGCAGGCGCTCGTCCGCCGCTGCCTGCGCCGTGGCCGTCCGGGTCCGTACCAGATCCAGGCCGCGATCAACGCCGTGCACAGCGACGCGCCGACGGCCGGCGCCACCGACTGGGGCCAGATCCTGCGGCTGTACGACCAGTTGACGGCGTTCACCCCGAGCCCGGTCGTCGCCCTGAACCGTGCGGTGGCCGTGGCCGAAATCCGGGGCGCGGGGGAGTCCCTCGAACTGGTCGACGCGCTGGACCTCGACGGCCACTACGTGTTCCATGCGGTCCGCGCCGATCTGCTGCGTCGCCTGGGCCGCGACGCCGAGGCGGCGCGGGCCTACGAGGCGGCCGCCGCGCGTACGGACAGCCCGGCGGAGCGGGCCTTCCTGGAGCAACGGCGACGGGAGTCGGCGGAGGGCAGCGGGGGCTGACGGCGCGGGGGCGAGTGGTGGGCCTTTCCGACCTCTGTTGGCCCGGCCGTTTCGGTCCGGTCCGGCGCGGGTGGTCGGCCGCGTCCAGGTCGGCGCGTCGGTCGGCTGCGTCCAGGTCCGGCGCGGGTGGTCGGCCGCGTCCGGGTCGGCGCGTCGGTCGGCTGCGTCCAGGTCCGGCGCGGGTGGTCGGCCGCGTCCGGGTCCGGTGGGCCGTTCGTCGGCCGCGGCCAGGTCCGGCGCGGGGGTCGACCGCGTCCAGGTCCGGTTTGGCCGTTCGCCGGCTGCGTCCAGGTCCGGTGCGGCGGTCGGCCGCGCGCAGTACCCACGACAGGGGCCAACTCAGCGGCGTTCCGGGCTGGTTGACCGATTGACACTCTTGACTGGTAAAGACCAGGACGGTTGAGTGTGCCTCCGCAACCCCCCACCGCGGCCGCCCCCCACCGGCGCGTGCGTGTCAGGTCCTGCTCCGCGTGTCCTTGCCCGGGGGCGGCCGTGAGCGAGCTCGTCGGAGTTTCACCGAGCGGCTTTGCCTGCCGACTCCCGACCGCCCGTCCTGATGTCATGCCCCTGCCTATCGCCGACCACGAAGGGCCACCTCATGCGAACCCCCCACGCCCTGCTCGCCGTGACCACCGCGCTCGTCGCCGCGGTCGTGGCTCCGCCCTCCCACGCGGCCGCCGCGATTCCCTCCGGTGGTGCCTACTACGTTCAGAGCGTCGTCACCGGACTCGACGCGGCCGACAACGGGGGAGCCGTCGAGCAGCACAACCCCAAGGGCAACGAGGACCGCCAGCAGTGGAACCTGAGAACGAGCGGATCCTCCTACCTGCTGGAAAGCGCCGACACCGCGGGCAGCTGCCTGGGCCGGTCGGGCGACCAGGCGCGCACCGTCTCGTGCACGAGCGCGGACGCCGCTTGGGACATCACGGCCGGCGGCAGCGACGAGTACGCACTCGAAGTCCCGGGAACGGATCGCTTCCTGACCTTGGCCGCCAAGGCCTCCGGCGCCAACTACCCCTCCCAGTTGGCGATCGGTTCCTCGGGGAGCCTCGCCGCCTGGTACCTCACCCCGGTCACCTCACCGACCAGACCCATGCCGCCCGCGGATCAGCGCACCCTGGACCAGGTCACCTTCCTCACCGCGCACAACGCCTACGCCAACGGGGTCGACGGCGGCTTCGCCCCGCCCTTCGTGAACCTGGTGCCCAACCAGACGCGCGGCATCAACCAGCAACTCGCCGACGGCGTACGCGGTTTCATGCTCGACATCCACCAGACCCCCGACGGCGCGATCCTGTGCCACAACAGCTGCACCCTGGTCAGCAGCCCGGTCGCCCTCTGGGTGGACATCCAGCGCATCGTCGGCTTCCTCAAGGCGCACCCGGATCAGTTCATCACCGTCTTCCTCGAGGACTACGTCGACCCGGGCGTCCTGCGCAGTGAACTGGCCCGTGTGAACGGGCTGTCGGACGTGCTCTACCGGCCGGACCAGACCGGGGTGCGACAGAACGGCTGGCCGAAGATGGCCGACCTCATCGCCGCGAATCACCGGCTGCTGATCTTCACCGATCACAGCCGCTCCTCGGACGAGTCCGCCGGCCTCACCCGTGACAGCTTCGGTGTCATGTACCAGAAGGACTGGACGGTGGAGAACCACTGGTCCATGGGCTCGGGCATCGGCTCCTCCGACTGGTCCTGCTACAGCCGCTGGTACGACGCCAACACCAACATCCCGCTGACCCGTAGGGAGCCGGGCTTGCGCCCGCTGTTCGTCATGAACCACTTCCGGGACGCGGCGATCGCTTCCACGGCGCAGACCGACAACACCAAACTCGCCGACCGTGCCGAGCGGTTCTGCCAGCCGGCCGCCCGCAAGAAGCCCAACTTCCTCGCCGTCGACCGCTACGACCTGGGCAACCCGATCGCCGCCGTGAACACGCTGAACACGTACACGTATCCGTAGGCCCTCGGCGTCTGTGGTGTGCGCCAACCGCTCGGTCTTCGCAGCGGCCGCGAAGGGGCCGTACTCGTCGAGTCCGGCCCCAGCGGCGGTCGCTGGGTGCGCTGACAAGCTACAAGGGGGCGCGTGCTGCCAGCCGTACCAAAACACACGCCCGGGCGGCCATGTGAGCCGCCCGGGCATCAGTCGGGAGTTCCTTGCGTCGCATTGCGGGTTGGCAAGGTCGCCGCTGGAGCCGAAGGCTCGTTGCAAGTGGGCTGCAGTCTTGGCCCTCCGGGCTCAGAGCTCTTTTCGCGCGGCCCACGGCGGTGAGCAGCTGGATGTCGGATGCCTCGGGGACATCGAGAGCCCGGCCGGCGAGCCAGCAGTCAGTGATGGCGACCGTGTGCTCGGCCCATCACTGCCGCATCACTGGAAGACGGCGGCGCCGCGCAGCGAGGTACGCTCCGCGCTTTCTGTCAGTCCGCGCCTCTAGGGTCAGCCGCATGACTACCGACCTCGTTGAGACCTCGTGGGATCGCATCGACAGGTGGCTGCGCGAGTACGCCCCGCGTACCTTCGCCTCGCTCGGGCCACCCGCGACGGACGAGGAGATCCGGGCGGCGGAGGCGGAACTGGACCTCACTTTTCCTCCCGACCTGGTCGCGTCTCTGCGCAGGCACAACGGGGCGCAGGGCGGCGTGGAGGCGTTCCAGTTCACCACGCATGACCGGCTTCTCGGCGTGCGCGAGATCGTCGAGGCGACCAGAGGCCTGAGGGGCATCGCCGCCGACCTGGACGAGGAGGAGCGCGAGTACTACTGGCACCAGGGGTACCTCAAGATCGGTTCCTATGGGGTCACTTCCGACGGCCTCAGCATCGACTGCCGCGCAGGGCGGCGTTCGCATGGTGCGATCGGACGGTTCTTCGACGAGACGGGGACCGATTTCGGGTGCGCCGACTCACTGGGCGCCTATGTGGCGAAGCTGGCGGACCAGTTGGAAGGCGACAAGAACCCGCGCGCGGTGGCGTTCAACGGTCGGCTGATCTGGGAGTCGCCAAGTGCTGCCAGCCCCGAATGGGGCAGCCCGGGCAGCCCGCTTCCCGGGCCGGAGGCGCAGCTACCACCGCTGGCTCTGCCAGGCGACCCGGCGGAACCTCTCATGGTGGGCTACCTGTTGGGACTCCAGGAGCTCGGCGCGCTGGTCGCCACACTGCCTCGCGAGCTCGTGACCGAGGCTGCGCGAAAGCAGATGCGCAGGCTGGCCGTCGAGACCGGGCTGGCCAAGTACACCGAAGTCGGCACGGCCCTGGAAGCGCTGGAGCGAGGCGAAGCCGTACCGCCGCGGGGCCAGTCCGGCCCCCTGAGCCTGCGGCTGCGCCACGTGATCGTCCAGGCCGGCGCACAACGGGACGACCTTCGCAGATGGGCGGCGGAAACGATGGCGCACGCGGTATGGGGCTCGCCGCATCAGGCGCTGTACAAGATCGCAACCACCCGTAGCCGACTGAGCTTTGACTGGCGCGCCGAACTGCTTGCCGACCTCGGCAACCCACCGATACCGCCCATGCCCGACGACCATTTCTGGGCGGTGCTGCGTAACCCAGCCATCGACGCGAGCTACTACGCGAACCGGTACGCCCGTGACGGGGGCTGACCGCACAGCTACCAGCGCCTGCGGGGGGAGGGCGGATGTGGTCCACCGTCACCGTCCGTCATTACGAGTCAGACGCCTGCCCGGCGCTCATCGGGGCGCCGACGAGGGACTGCAGGGCGCGGACCGTCTTCGACTTCCACGGGCGGTACTACACCCTGACCGGCAACCGCAACGAGCCGAAACCCGTCCAGCAGCCAGGCCCGCCCCTGCTGATCGGCGGCTGGGGAAACCGAACCCTTCGCCTGGTCGCCGAGCACGCCGACATCTGGAACATCCCCGGACCGCCGCACAACACACTGGACTACATCACCGAGCGGAGTGCCGTTCTGGACGACCACTGCGCGGCCATCGGCCGTGATCCGCGGACGATCACCCGCTCCGTGCAGCACATCGTCTCCTACGACGACCCGGCCGCCGACCGGAAGGCCATCACAGACCTCATCGCCGCAGGCGTGACGCACATCGTGCTGAGCCTACGGAGCCCATATCCCTCACAGATCGCGCGATGGCTCGCCGACGAGATCATCGCGCCCGTGCGCAGCGCAACCGGAGAATTCTGGTGACGCGGCCGTTCGCCACCCGGGAAGACGCTCCGCCCTGCACGAGCGGCCGTCGCTGACTCACCTCAACTGATCCTCGTCGTCCCCTGGGCCTCCGCTATGGGCTGGGTTCGCCAGTGCTGTGACCGGGGTGGTTCGCCAGGTTGGTCGTCGCGGCGGTTGGATCGGCGGTGGCATCCGATCCCATGGCTGGGGGTGTGGTGGGCTGAGCCTGTCCGTTGCGCCGGTTGACCGACCAGGAGGGGCAGAGGCGGCAGGCAGATCGTGCGCGGGGCAGTACCAGTTCGGTGAGGTTCCGGCGGGCGATGATGCTGCCGGCACCGGTCGGCGGGAACCGGATGCCGGTGATCGCGAAGCTGGTGCAGGCCGACGAGGCCAGCGCATTGCCGTACCCGTATGGCTGCTCCGGGTGGCTGTCGTGGTGCTGGCGGGTCAGGCTGGGCGTGACAGCGCGCGGCCTGGTGTCCCCTCAGATCAGGCGGGAGGTTTCCAGCGCGGGCCTACCCCAGGAAGCCCAATGCGGCGTCCGGGCGGCAGTACGTACATGCCGGCCTGCTGACGCAGCGCATCCAGCGCCTGAGCCTGCGATACCCCAATGCATCTGCTGCTCTTGCGAACCGTCCAGCAGCCACCCACGTGCACCGCCACAAGATTCGTCTTCTGCAACCCGCACTCGATCAGCCACCGGGGTGGAGGTGGTCGCATTTCCTCGGCACGTCGGCGGGGCCCTTCTCGTTGCTCCGCCTGCGCGATCCATGCGTCGATCTGCGCGAGCGCAGGCGTGGCCCGCTGCATGACGACACGACGCGTGATGGGACGTCCATGCCGTTGATACGACTGATGGAAGACCCGGCATGCGGCTCGATCAAAGTGAGTGGCGGGGTAGCACGCCTCGCATGTCCGGTCGTGGAAATGCGTCATCGTCGCCAGTCGCCCGGCCGGCGGGCGGCAGGACTGGTGGCAGTACAGCTTTGGAGATCGAAGCGGCTCATGGGGAAGCGAAGGCTGATGTGACTATGGAGGAGCAGTGGGCAGCCTGGTCGTCGTGGGAGTGGATGGCTCGTCGTCGAGTGATGCGGCAGTGGTACAGGCCGTCCGGGAAGCCCAGCGGCGTCGTGCGACGCTTCGTGTGGTGCACGCTTTCAGCTGGCCGGTCGGGCCCATGTATGCGCCGATGGACCCGTCGCCGTTCAACCGCCTGGTGCACGACTCCGCGGAGCTAGCTCGAAGTGTCGCGCCAGAGGTGGAGGTCACCGATACCGTGAAGACCGGCGGTGCGGTACCGGTGCTGGTGGCCGAATCGCGAGACGCGGACCTCGTGGTCGTCGGCCGCCGGGGCATCGGGGGCTTCGTCGGCATGCTGCTGGGTTCGACGGCGGTCTCCCTGGCCGCCCACAGTCAGTGTCCGGTGATCGTGGTAAGCGAGGAACCGGATGACGCCGGGCCGATCGTGCTGGCCGTCGACGGCTCCCCCGAAGGTGAGAATGCGATCGAATTCGCCTTCGCCGAGGCGGCATTGCGGGGAGCGGAGATCATTGCCGCGCATGCGTGGCTGCCGGATTATGCGCCGGCCGGTACCGGCGTGGAGAGCGCGGAGCGTCTGCTGGCGCAGGCAGTCGTCGGTCGCCGGGAGAGGTACCCGGACGTCACTGTCAGACAGGAAGTTCTGAGCGGCGAAACCCGCGAGGTCCTGATCGAGGCGAGCAGCGGCGCTCAGTTGATGGCCGTCGGAGCCAGGGGGCGCGGCGGCTTTGCCGGGATGCTCCTGGGTTCGGTGAGCCAGGCGCTGTTGCACCACGCGCACTGCCCGGTCGCCGTCGTTCGCGGCCGGGCATAGTCGGAGCCCGTTCGCGTGCGCGTCTTCAAGGACCTCGGCGACTCCGTCAGCGCCAACCTTGCGTTCACTACCGTGTTGACGGTCAACTCCCCTTGGACGACGGACGCCTGGCTGTCGGCGACGTCGCGTCACCTGCTTCGAGTACCAGTTGGGGGACGGAGGAGCCGGGAACGTCAGCCTGGCAAGCCGGGTCGGGACGCCCGTGCCATCGATGTGACGGTTGGACCGCCCAGGGCGTTTCGAAGCCCTTTGCGGGTTGAACCCTATCCTCCTGTTGACCTGTGTCTTCTTCTCAACTCAGTGCTCCGCGGCGGACTTCGACACGGATTCGACAGGCTGCCCCTCTGGTTGCAGTACACGATCCCGGCACCTGGCCGTGACGGTTCGAAGGCAGGCAGTCACGGCGATTGAAGGCTCCCGCTTTGCCAGTTGCACGTCTGCTGACCTGGGGTGATGGTGGTTAGTGAGGCTCGATTGAGCATCGAAGGGATAGTCCGATGACTGCAAAGAAGGCTGAACTCTACACGCTTGACCTGACGGATGCGCGCTGGGTCAAGAGCAGCAGGAGCATGGACAGGCCTTACTGCGTAGAGGTAGCAGACCTTGGTGGCGGAGCCGTTGCGATCCGTGACTCAAGGCGGAAAGACCTGCCCTCTCTGCGGTTCACTGCGGAGGAATGGGCAGCGTTCCGCAACGGCGTCCGCGAGGGAGAGTTCGGATAGAAGGATTCCGCGTTTGCCCAGTGGCCAGCCCGGTCCGGCTTCACTGGAGAGTGGGGCCGGAGCGGGTGGTCGAATTGCATGGGGACGAAATCGTGGGATCGAATCCCACAGCCTTGGTGCAGGTGAACGGTCCTGCCTAGGCACAACGGTCAGGAGCCGAGCTGTTACGTGACGCCTGCTCGCCACCATGGCTCCCCGCGGTTGCCCGTACAATGGGGCACGGACACACCTTCTGATCGGTAGCTCTACATAGATCGGTCATTGAAGGTCATACTGGCTGCCGGGCGCTCGCGAGGGCCGGTGTGGGGGCGCTGCCGGTTGCTGGGGTTGCCGTACTCCTCTGCTGTACAGCCGAGGTCCGGTGGGGACTACTCAGGACGCCGATCGCGCGTCACGCTCGTACGACCACCCCGCGAGCCGCCTCTTACTCCCACCGGTTCGGCTTTCGCCTCGGGCGCCCCCGGCACCTGTTGTGGGGACGGCCGACTCAATGACCGCCGCAACCTGCGGCCAAGTGCTCAGAAGATGCGGGCACATGGTGGCGTGACGGTCAGCCAACACGCTGCCGGCACCGAGCCGGGCTGCTGAGTGCCGCTGGTGTCCGCCGTCGTTGCCGTCACTGCGTCGGCGGTAACGGCGTCTGCCCACCGCATTAGGAGTCGGTCGGGCGGTCGTGACCGGGGGCAGCCAGCTACTCATGGCGACCGCGAGGAGCCGGATACGCTCGCCGTTGGCCACCATCGTTGATTTCATCCGGGGATGTCAGTCATATGCGACAGCCACCCAGGTTGGCGGCCAAACTGAGGCCTGCCATCGGCCGCGTTGCCCCCCGGCCATTCGCGGTGCTTCCAGTTCAGCAACAACTGATCGACCAACGTCCTGACCTGCTGCCGAGCTGTCGGCATTGGTTACCGTTGAGCGCCCCTTCCACGGCCCGACGATGGCCCGGCAGAGCACTCTTCATGTGGCGGAGACGTCCGCCTTGTAAGGGCGGGGGACGCGGTAGCCCTTGCGCCCAGGTCACGCGGGCTCTAGCAACAGCCCAGGCCACTCGCGCATCTCGACTGCGGCGAACCGTCATTGACCGTGGTTGACGGCCCGATGCGGTACGACTATGGGACGTTCCGAGTGGCCAAGCGCTTAGAAGGCGCTCTGTGGCTGCGTCCCGTCCTCCTCTTGACCTGTGGCTCTTCCTCAGCTGAGCTGCTTGCCGGTAGAACTTCGACACGGATTCGACACGCAGTGTCCTGGCGGATCTGTACGGTGCGAACGACACACGCCAGGGCGAACTCTTGGGGGCGGGCATGACGGCGTATCTGACTGAGGCTGATCCACGATGGGCTAAGCACTCTGGTGAAGCGGGGCACTACGGAGCCTCGGAATGGGGTCCGGCGGACTTGGAGCGCGCCGCGATGTTCTTGGCCGAACTCGCGCCGCAGGCTCGGCGGGTGTTCGAGTACCTGCTGCGCAACCCTGGCCGGGGGATCCACTGCACGGAGTTGGTGGATAAGGCCCTGGGCGGGCCGAACGAGAGTGATCCGGCGCGGCGCGTGGCAGGGGTGCTGTCCGGGATGAGCAAGGGACACAGCAACAGTGAGCGGCGGCTTCCCTTCTACTGGTGGGAGGCTCCTGAGGGGAGCGCGGGTGCAACGTACGCAGTCCGCCCCTCGGTGGCAGCGGTGTTCCTGGCCGCTCAGATCGACGCCGCGTGATCTGCACAGCCACAACTGACCATCGGCGGCCGTGACGTGCGGCCGCCTCATCGATCAACGCTCTGACCTGCTGCTGAGCTGTCGGCAGTTGTCTAGGTCGGTCACCGTTGAGCGCCCTTCCACGGCCCCAGGACGGCCCGGGAGGGCGCTCAGCGTTGAGAGATACACTGCCTTGTAAGGGCGGGGGTACGGAAGGACCCCGATATGCAGTTCGCCCGAGTGTGGCTGTTTCCGCGGTGCGGAGTCGGGTCCTGCGCGTGATCCGCGGCGTTAGTTCGTTCTTGAAAGAGCTCCTGGGAGAGCTTCTCGGAGAGGCAGCGCTGACGATGGTTGCCTGCCTTGCCGTGGCGGGTCTGGCTCTGGCCTATGTCTGGGGATGGGAGCGCAGCCCGCTCGTCACGGGGCGTGTTGGTGGTGCCCTGCTCGTCTTCCTCGGCTATGGCGGCTGGGAGCTGCTTCGTGCCCCTATGCCAGGACGGCGCGGCCGAGTGGCCGGCGTAGCGGCCGCTGCATTTGCCGTGGCAGCCCTACTCATCGCCTACGCCTGGTCCTGCAATTGCCTCTGACCGGTGAGGCTAAATCAAGCCTGACAACGGCCGTGGCGGATGAAGAGCGGACCTCTTCGTCCCGAACGAACTTCGCTGGGCGCTCGACCTCGCGCTGGTATGTCTCTCACCTGCTGCGGCGGTCCGCAGGCGTCCGCGGTTGTGCGTCGCTGTTCGTCGGCGTTGTCACGCACGTAGACACTCACGTGCGGTCCGGCGTGGTTCCGGGCTGGCTTGCCATCTGGGGTGCGGCCGTCGCCATGAGTGCTCGGCGAAGAGCGCGCCGGCCGTGCTTCCGCTCCAGGCCGCTCTCATCGATCGTCTTCTGAAGAACGGCCTCACTCACCTCGTGGGCGTGTTGCAGATCCGCTCCGTCAGCATCGGCGTCAGGGCTCCAGTCACGCACGGGCCCGTTCGCCCGTATATGCTCAATCAGCCTCAGCCGAGCTGCGTATACGTCGAGTTGCAACGCGACCAAGCCCCTCGGAAGCTCGATGTCGGCCATGAGTGAAGGGTAGATGCCGGGCTCTCAGCTTAGGAAGCCGAGATCATTTACGGTTGGTTCGGATGCTGATCTGGGCGAACCCTAGGGGTGTGGCTCCGTCGACTGCTCCTGCTTTCCCTGTGATTCCCCGCTGTTTCTCGCTCTATCTGGTGCCCTTGTGGTGCCGCTACGTTCCTCGGTTCCTCGGTTCGGCTTGTATCGCTCGGGGAAGTCGGGGTGGTCCTGGTAAGGGAGTGTGAGGTCGAGCAGGTCGTCGCACGGCCAGAGGCCGCCGTCGAACTGGCAGTCATCACGGTTATCCCAGGGACGCTCGGGGTCGCCTTCGGCGGGACTGAGCGCGTGACGGCTCAGCACGCGTCGCTTGGCCTCGACTTCACGCAAGACGCGGGCGGGGTCGTGCAGGGCCACGTGCTGCGCGACTGTGGGATGGAAGCCGGCGAGGTCCACCTGGCAGAAGTCGACTGTGTCCCCAGAGGCGGTCCACTCCCCGCAACATCCGGCCCCGTCGAGGCGCCGGGCCAGGTCGGCCTCCTCGTCCAAGCGCGCAGTGAGGAACGCCACCAGGTCGTTGTTCATGAGGGCATCCTCGACGATCGACCGGGCGCCGGCACTCGTTTTGTAACCGTGGCTTGCCTTCGGGCCCCGGACCAACACGCTTTCCAACTGTGTTGGTGCTTTTGTGGGCCGTGTCCGGGGCGTTCACCTGCGTTCATGGGCGGATGGCGCGGGCGGCAACACCTGCTGACGGTCTCGTCTGAACGGCTGTGAACGAGGCTGAATGAGACGGGAACTGAGACGGACGGGTCTGGGGTCTTGGGCGACCCGGCAGGCCTGCGGCCCCGGGGGAGGAAATGTGTGGATGCACCATCATGCAAGTGGATAGGTTCCGTCTGGCCATGCGTCGTCTAGCGGCCTAGGACACGGCACGCGGGTTCGCCCGATGCGGAAACCCCGGTTCGAATCCGGGCGATGGCCACCCCAGCTACACCGCTTCCCAGCGACGGGATCGGACAAAGGCCCTGGCGTAACGAGACGGCCCGTGGCTCCGAGATTTTCAGGTCTGGCCTCATCATTATCAGGTCGATCAGAGGGGACCGTCGGCGTCGGTCAACTGGGCCTGCGCCTCGGCCGATCGTCCACTGAGGTCCGGCGCCGACCGCTGCTGTTCGCGCTTGTTGGTGTCAGACGCTGGTGTCATCGGCCACCCCCGGACGACCCAGAGACGGCCCAGCCACGGATCCCGACCGCAAGTCCATCGGTGTATTTCAAACCGGGGCAACTTCGTCTACCTGGAGCGGGACATCTACAGCGAGGCGGAGGCGGCGACCCGGCTCCGAGGCGAAGCCCAGACGACCAGGCCGGCCGCCGGCAACTGAGCTGCCCGCTACGCCTGTACGGGCCACGGTGGCAGCGGCGGAGTCACTCGCCGCCGTACGGCCCACGCGGCGATCCCGAAGCCGAGCCCGGCGAGCGCGAGGAGTAGCCCGAGCAGCGCGGCCACCCCGAGCAGAACCGGAACCGTGTAGTTGTCGATCACCCGGCCCTGCACGGCGGTGGCTGGCACCGTACCGCCGTGGTCCGAGGTGAAGAAGCGAGAGTCCCGCGCGTTCACGCGGTGATCACCGAGCAAGAAGAGTCGCCCGTCGGGCACCGTCACCTCGTAGGGGCGGTGCATCCCGTCGGCGACGCCGTCTTTCACATATGGCTCGTCGAGCGGCCGGCCGTCGACGGTGATCCGCTCCAGAGGGGTCCCGAGCCCCGTGCAGCACGAGACGTGATCGCCGCCTACAGCGATGACGCGCTGCATGACGCTCTCGTTGAACTGGTAGCGCTCCGGCGCCGTGTACAGCACCACATCGCCCCGTCGGACATCGTCCCCACCGACCCGCTCGAACACGATCCGCTGGCCGATAGTGTACGTGGGCGCCATGCTGTCGCTCGACACCGTGGCGGTGGAGTAGCTGGCCACCGAGAACGTGACGGACCCGACGAGCAGCAGCAGCCCCAAGGTCCCCAGAAGCCAGGCCGTTATGGTCAGCCCTCGCCGCTTGTGCATCATAATTTCCTTTTCCGCGGAGCTCTCCCGCGCGCGTCGAGGCTAGCGGTTTCCCGCGAACGCCCGTCCGTGGACAGCAGCATCGGTTCCTGCGCCCATGACCTTGCTGCGAGGCTCGTCCATGGCCCGCACTGTATCTCGACCACCCGCCCACCACTCTCCCCAGTTCCCGTCCCGTCCGTCGTCGACCCACACACCGTGGAGCGGGCGTGGTTCATGGTGTCCAGGTGGAGCGCGCCACTGCACGAACGACCTGGACGCCATGGGCCGCGTCTGCTTGGCCCTGCCTGGGGCGATGGTGTGCGGGATGGGAGCACTCTGCTACCCGCCACTACGGACCCGCGGCCAGAAGCGGCGGCCCCCGCATCCCGCTGCCGGCCGATCCCCCGCCGGAGGCGCTGTTTTGACCGTGGCCGCGCTTTCTTGGTCGCGCCCAGGTAGCTGCGCCGCCGTGGTCCTCACCATCCGTGAGAGGTGCGAAGTCGGGTGAGTGCGCTGCGAGCACCCGGTCCTGCTGGAGATCACCGGTCCCGACTCGGACCTGGGCTGGCGGACCCCCGGTTCGCTGCGAGTAGTTGGTCGGCTCGGCGCCGGATTGGCCTGGGCGAACCAGCAGGTCAATTGACCAGGTCAGCGCGATGTTGCCTGATGTTTTCCCCTCTGGGTGCCACGGATCTGGCGTGCCTCTCTTGCGAACTGTCGCTGCATGGCAGATCGTTGTAGAAAATTCCAATGACTGGAGTCACCTTCAACATGCGGATTGATCGTCGATGAGTGCGGAAGCCTCCTCCTCTTCGTCCCGGCGGTGGCATGGAGTGCACAAGGCGCTGGCGGACCCCTTGCGCATCCGCCTGTTGGAGGCCATGTGGGAGATGCCGCGGTCTGCTCGCGAACTTGCCGATTGCGTCGGGCTGCCAGTTGATCGGCTCTACTACCACCTGGGCCAGCTGGAGCGCGCCGGGCTCATCGAGATCGCCGAATACCGGCCGCTGGCACGGGGCAAGGTCGAACGGGTCTATGCTCCCGCGGTTACCGAGCCACCAGCGGATGGTGCGACTCCAGAAGAGCAGGCGGCGTTCCTTGGCTCCATGCTCGACGCGACCCGGGCTGACATCAACGCCGCTTACCAAGCCAGACAGGCCGGCCGGCGGCGAGAGGTTGACCTGCATCGCGGTGCGCTGCGGCTGACCGACGAGGCACTTGCCGAGCTACGCGGGCGCATCGAGGAACTTGCCTCTCGGTTCGGAAACCACGACGCCCCGGGAGTCTGGACCCGGGTTGTCATCACGGTGGTCGACCTGCACGATCGCCCATCGTCCAACACGCCATCGCCCGGAGGCCAAGATGACCCGTGCTGAAGAATCCCAAGACAAGCTTGCGATCAAAGTCTCGCACGCAGACCGCGATGAAGTTGTGGACCGTCTGAAAGACCACTACGCGGTCGGCCGACTGACCTTATCCGAGCTTGAAGAACGCGTCGCCATCGCATACCAGGCAGCCACCGCCTCGCAACTCGGCGCCATCTCCGCGGATTTACCGGTGGAGGGGAAGACATCAGGTCAGTCTCCCGCCGAGACGGACTCGCGGGTATTGATCCTACTTCTGTGCTTCTGCCCGCCAGCGGCCCTCGTCTACTGGCTCATCACCCGTGGCCCTGCCCGCCGATACGACTCGTAGCCGCAATGACGCCCTTCTGATCCGTAGATCTCTATGGATAGTCAGCGAGGGTCATAGCGGTCGCGTCGAAGCCTCCATGGGTCATGACTGGACTGCGATGGTTACTCCACTGCTGTATTGATCGGCAACTTGTCCCCGGTCTACTTGAAGCGGGAATCGTTGTTCTGCGCGACGTCGGCGCTTCCATGGATTCCCTGTGAGTTCTCGTCCGTTCTGGCACGGATATGGCACGGGTCGGATCCGCCTTTTGGAAGCCACGTCCGGCTGCGTATGCATTGCCAGCAAGATGCGCCGCGTAGACGAGCGGCATTCGGGGTCACGGCACAGCGCCGGTTCCAGTGCGCTGTCGGCCGCCGTTGCCTACGCGGCGCAGGCCCTGCGCTCGGCTTCTCTGCCGGCCGTGTCCAACCGTTTGGTGATCCCGCACTGGATTGTGGCGGTCATGGGGACCTTCGCCCACGTAGTCAGTTCGCCTCGCACGCTTCCTGTGGTGCAGTGGACGGAGAACGCGGCGGTCACCCGTCTCGCTATGGCCACTCTCAGGAAGCGCCCTCGGGCGGGAACAGCGGTTTCGTTGAGGATTTTCACGGTGAAGTGCACGTCGGAATCCGGGATTTTGAGTTGGGTCCCGACCTGCCCCAAACCCTCCCCAGTCTTCTCCTCAAGTGAGGCAACAGCATCCCGGGGTTTGCCCCAGCCTTCATGGCCCCGGCCGTCATCACGGCCACGAGCGGATGAACCGGCCGGATTTCGCGCTTGAGCGTCGCAGATCCGTGGGCGGGAAGCTCAAGTTCCTCAGCATCCGACGCGCCTGCCAGGACCATCTGGACCGTGACCTTTGACCACCGGTACGAGTCGACGGCGCACCTGGGAGCGCCCGCAGGAGTCGGGGAGTGGCGCTGCACTGCTGCCGGACGGGACGCCATCCTGTCCTCCATGGTGCAAGAAGACAGCAACGTGACGGCCAGCGCAGCAGCCGCCAACGGGACAAGTTTCAACGCGTCTCCACACGCCGTCCGGCCCGCCTGGACCGCTCAGCCACACAGTGTTTCAGTCGCGGAGTGCCGTCATGAGCGCAGGGCCCTCCCAAGCTACGAAAGCCGGCCCCAGGTAACGGCAACTGTGAAGTGCAGCCTTCAGGGCGAGGTACGCCGCGCGGGTCGCCGACGTGTGCACCAGTTCCGCGGCCGGCGTCTCCCCGGGCAGACTGGTCTGCTGCCGTTCGGCGGCCTGGACGGCGGTCTCGGCGAGCCGGTCGGGGTGGTCGACGTGACGGTTACGCAGCCAGGTCGCCAGCCGCCGCTTGACGCCGATCCGGCGGATGGCGCCCGGAGTCCGGTAACAGGTCAGCAAGGTGAGCGGGTCAGCCTTGGTCAGATCCTGTGGCCGCTCCAGTCCGGGAAAGATACCCGTGAGCTGGCTCGAAGGCGGTCGATGGTGCGGGTGCGGTCTGCGACGAGGTCCATGCGACGATCGGTGAGGATCTCGAGGTTGGAGATGGTGTCATCGCCGGTACGTAAGGGCGATGGCCGGCGCGGCGCCGCCGTCCGCCAGGTCGATGCTCCAGGTCACTTCGTGGCCCAAGCGCCGGCCGTATGCGAGAAGTTGGAGCAGTTCGGGCTCGTCGTAGGCGACGCGTCGCGACAGCGGCCGCTGGCCGCCCGCTCTTGGATCGCCACGCAGTGGTGGTGGGTCTTTCCTGCGTCGATGTCGGCCCAGATCGCGGCCATCTGGTGCCTCCGTGCGGTTGCTTCTGGTGCCTCCCACAGACCACCTTGCTGTCGATTCCCTGCGGATCCCTACGGAGCGATCATTCGCAGTTCCTCATGGGCAGCCGAGTCGTCGTGGGCGCCGGGCGGCCCCTCGATGGAAGCCACAAGTGGCAGAAGGTTGAAAGCCACACCCGCCGTCCCTGGGCGGGTGAACCATACGAAGGGCTCACCGCGTCTCGCTGTACAGCGTAGAAATGTTTGAGCGGCATGCCGTTCCGATGGGCCAGGGGCAGGGGGACTCGCGGGTGCGCACGCGCATGTGGAGCTCAGGGCGTTTGGCCTGGGCTTTCCGTAACAAAGCGGACAGGTTCGGTGGTCGCTCGCGGCTTGTCGTGTTGTCCGCCGCTCTAGGCCGACGCGCTGCTGCGGGCCTGTTCGCCATCGCCGTCGTGGTGGCCGCAGGGGCCGGGTGTGATGTCATCGAGGGCTCGGGCTCGGGGCCGTCCGCAGCGGCCAAGGGCGGCGCGGCGACCCGCCGGGTCGAGGCCAAGGCGACGAACCCGCCATCGGGGCTGCCCGCAGCCTTCACCACCGGTCAGCGGCTCGACTGGTCGGCCTGTCCGGCGCCGTCCGCGGCACAGGGTGACGGTGCCGCCCCGGGCGACGGCTGGGAGTGCGCCACGATGAAGGCCCCGTTGGACTACCGGCGGCCCGGCCGCGGCACGATCGACGTCGCCATGATCCGGAAAAGGGCCACAGGACCGGAGCGGGAGCGGATCGGGTCGCTCCTCCTCAACTTCGGAGGACCCGGCCGGTCCGGCGTCATCGGGCTCCCCACGTACGCGGCCGACTATGCACCGCTGGGCGAGCGCTACGACCTGGTCAGCTTCGATCCGAGAGGCGTGGGCGGGACCGCCCCCGTCAACTGCGGGGACAAGAAGTTCGAGGGCGGCGACGCCTGCAAGAAGCACTCCGGTGGGCTCCTGCCGTACGTCGGCACATCGCAGACGGCGCGCGACCTGGACCTGATGCGCTATCTCCTCGGTGACGAGAAGCTGAACTACTTCGGCGTCTCCTACGGCACCGAGCTGGGCGGCGTTTACGCCCACCTGTTTCCGAAGACCGTGGGCAGACTCGTACTCGAAGCCCCCGTCGACCCGACGCAGGATCGCCTGCAGGGCAACATCAGCCAGGTCAAGGCCGTCCAACTCGCCTTCGACCGCTTCGCGCAACACTGCGCGAACACGTACGACGACTGCCCCACCGGCAGCGATCCCGAGCAGGCCGACCAGCGTGTCATCGAGCTGCTGGACAAGGTCAAGAAAGAGCCCGCACCCACCGACGGCGACGAGAAACTCGACGGAGATCTCGCCGCTCACGCCATCGCGAACTACCTGGATCTCGGTGAGGAAGGCTGGGGGCCGCTCGTGATGGCGCTCAATGAGGTCATGGAGCGGGGTACCGGCAGCAAGCTGCTGCAGAAGGCGTACGACCAGGCCCCAGGTGCCCGGGTCCGGCCCTGGGCCGGCGTCAGCGCCCGCAGCGAGAACTCCGGCGGCAACGGCGTGTCCGCCTTTGTCGCGATCACATGCGCCGACTCCAACGTGCGCCCCGGATTCATCAAAGCCGAGAACATGATCAAGCGGACCAAGGCGGCATCCCCCATCTTCGGCGAAGCCTGGTCCGCGATCGTCTACCTCTGCTACGACTGGCCGTTCAAAGGCGAGCGCGCCAACCCGGACGTCAGCGCGGACAGTGCTCCCCCGATCCTCGTCGTCGCCAATACCGGCGACCCGACGACGCCGTACCCGGGCGCCAAGCGCATGGTGGGCGAGCTGGGCAAGGAGGTTGGCGTCCTGCTGACAGTGCGGGCCGAGGGCCACGGGTCCTACCCCTACAACCGCTGCGCAACGAGGGTCGTCAACACGTACCTCCTCGACGGCACGGCCCCTGGGCACGGCACGACGTGCTCGTAATACGCCCTCCAGCGCACGAGCGCCTGCCCCATTCCCCTACAGGCGTGCATCTATGGGCATGCCTCCCCACCGCGTAAGAACCCACCCAGATCGGCTCGGAGGGCCTGTGCTCTGCTCACCCTTCGGTGGCACGCACGCACTCGAGCTTCGCCAGGCGCGTATCGAACGCGCCGACGGGCCGGGCGAGGTGATACCCAGGTCCGGCCCGTCCCCGCGCCGCTAGAGGCCGAGTTGGTGCTGGTGTGTCGAGTGTGTGGGTGTGTAGCCGAGACTTTCGTTGATGTGTCTCATGTGCGTGTTGCTGTCGGCGGTGTCGGTCACGAGGCCACCGAGGTCCGGATAGTGCCCGAGAGCATGTCGGATCGACGCGGCCTTCATCCATCGGCCGAGGCCGTGACCTCGGTGTTCAGGCAGCACGCCGGTGCCGTAGTGCTGGCCGTCACCTGTGCCGCTGCCGGGGATGACGAGTTCGGTGAATCCGACGATCGAGGCGTTTGAAATGTCGATGGCGACGACTGTGTGCAGGTGGTCGCCGCGCTGTTCCACAGCCTCCTCCGCGGCCCGGACCTGGTCCACGTCCCAGGTCACGATGCCGTAGTCGGTGTCGTCCATGGGCATGTCGTCCATGGCGCGGCGTGAGGCGGCGAACGTCTGGGCGAGGCCGTCGGGGACGGTCCCATGCCAAGACGTCAAGCGGTAGCCCGGATGCGGACGCTCAATGATCTCGGTGAGGGCGGCGGTGTCGACGTCGGCCAGTGACAAACGGGAGTACCGCAGGGTGAGGACCCTACGGAAACCGCGCGCCGCCAGAAAGAGGTCGCCGGGCGATCCGGCCTCTGCCTGCGCGATGACGCAGCGTCGGGTGTTGTTCCGGGCTGCGGTCACGGCGGCGTCGAGAAGTCGGGAACCTACGTACTTGCGTCGCTCGGCGAGATGGACACCAAGGGTCAGTTCGGCCAGGTGCTCCCGACCGGGATCGGTGAACAGGCACAGAAAGGCCGTCCCGACAGGGATGGAATCGGCGTCGGACGCCAGCCAGGCAAGACGCCGGCTGTGTGGTGCGTGAGTGGGGTCGGTCAATGCGGTGATGCGAAGCGACAAGGCGTCTCCGTCGTGAGGTGGTGGCAAAGGTGAGTACACGGGCTCAACTGCTGGGCACTCCTGCGCATGTGCTGCACACCTCCTCGTCGACAGTGCCGGTCCGGAACAACGCGGACGGCTTGGGGAACCTAGCTGGCCGATCGGTTCCTCGGCAACGGGTTATCGAAAGGCTGGTACGGGTGTGTTGTCACAGCCATGCGTTGATGGCAGTCACCAGCACCCTGGCCTCGTAGCGGACCGCCGATTTGGGGCCGGGCAAAGTCGGCTGCTGTTGTTGCTGGACTGCAGTCGGTCGGGCGGATACCGAAACGGAGCCCGCAAGCACCAACCTCGGGGCTGTCACACCGTGCCCCGCCGTCGGAAGATGCGGCGCCCCGACCGGAGGGCGAAGAACAGAACCGTGATGGTCAGCGCGAAGTTGAGCGCGTCAATGAGTTCGACGACCAGGTGGGGTGCGTGCAACAGGCCGGGCACCTTGGCGCCGATCATTCCCAGGCCCATGAGGAGAGGGAACCAGGTCCAGAAGAAGCGGATGCCCTGGTCGGGGCTGTGTCCCTTCGAAACCATGATGCGTTCCCACCAGCGGCTGCCGAGACTTCCGAGAACGAGCAGACATCCCAACGCGACTACGGACCAGTCCATGAACCGCAGCATCACGCCTCCTTGATCGCCAGGATCTTCCTCTTGAGACAGGCCGCACGCAAGAGCCGAGTTCCGAGTTGGGTGATCCATTCGGCAGTGTCTGTCACGAGGGGCAGGAACGTATGAGAGCCGAGCGAAGCGCGGGTACTGGGACCAGTGTCAGTCTCCTGGATTTGGTGGTGCGCATGATCGTGCATGCCGGATCGATAACCTGTGTCGGCGCCACGTGCCGTGGTGCGAAGCTGCGGCCATGACAGCACCCCACCCATGAGGGCCGGGCCTGTCAAGCGTAGAAGTGGCCCCGGCCTGCGGCTTTTTGTTCTTCACCGAGGCGCTTTCCTTTGTGGGTCTTCCTCGTGCTCGTCTGGCAGGGCTGCTGTTCACAGCTCTGAATCGGGAGCGAGGAAGCGTCATCAATGTT
>NZ_JBEYXD010000086.1:0-33609 GCF_040644975.1 Streptomyces sp. NPDC046900
ATCGCACCACACACCATCTCCCCAACGACCGGACCACACCTCTCGCCGGACGCCTGAGCGGGCATCGCGCTGGTTCAGATAATGATCGCCGACCGCCTCGACATCACCGGCGCCCGCTGGGGCTTGCACGGTGCCGAAGCCGTCCTCAAACTCCGCGCCGTGACCAGCAACGGCGACCTCGACGACTACTGGGCCTTCCACACCGCCCGCGAACACGAACGGCTCTACCCCAACCCTGACCAGGCCATATTCAGACTGACCGCCTGATCCACGACCTTCACTTCAGAAGAGCCGCACCCATATCGGTTCCAACTATCGTGTCCCGGCTCAGGACCTCAACTCTTGACGGCCTCTGCAATCTGCAGGGCGGCCCCGGCGGGCGTGAGGTGCGTGGTGTCGACGACCTCGGCCTCGGCGTGCAGCCACGTGCGGGCCGCCTCGGCGTAGGGCTCAAGGTATTGCAGACGGAATTGGGAAGGACCAAGAAGAGTGTCCCCCTCAATGCGCCCGCGCAGGGTGTCCTGGTCGGCGTGGAGGACGAAGTGCCTCACCGGAATGGCATGTTCGGCGAGGCCTGTGCTGATCTCTCGCCAGTACTGCTCGACCAGGACGGTCATGGGCATCACCAGAGTGCCGCCGGTGTAGTCGAGTACGCGGCGGGCGGTCTCGACCACGAGCGGCCGCCACGGCGGCCAGTGCTGGAAGTTGCCCGTCCAGGGCAGCCCCGGCTTGATGTCCATGAGTGTCTCGCCGACCTTCTCGGCGTCGAACACCCGTGAATCCGGGATCAGTTGCTGCACGAGCGTACTGGTCGTCGTCTTGCCTGCGCCATGGGTGCCGTTGAGCCATACGATCATGACCCGACGCTAGCGCTCTACGGGCCGTGGGCACAGGCACTCCCGATTCGGCGCCCGGCTCTTGCTGGCGTCGGCGAGGTAGCCGGCTGCAGTCCGCGACTGCCGTGGTTTGGGGCGCTGACGAGGAAGGGCATGAACTGCGCCGCCGGACCCTGATGCGCTCCGTCGGCCGTCGTCTTCTGCCATCGCGGCGGGATAGTAGGTGGTCGGGTCGCCTGAGATCCGGGCCTATGGCTCGAGCTTTGCTGCCCTGTCATGCTGTGGCTTGTGGGGATGGAAACGATCTGGCAGACAGTATCGCGCTGGATTCGCAGACAAACAGGGGCACGAGTTTTGCGTGCATCAGACTGTCAGGTCAAGCTGCTCAGGCGGGACATTCAGGTGCTCCTCGGGCCCGGCAGCCGGCCTCCGGCGCGTGTGTGTCTGGGGCTGCGCCGGTTTCTCATCAGCCGCCGTCCCGCCATGGTCGGCCGCTTGATCGCGGCGTTGGCCTTCTCCGAGATTGCGATGGGCCTGGATCGTGGCGTGGTGTCCGCGGTAGCGTCCCCTGCGCCCAGCCAGACAGCGGGCGCCTCGACGGAGTCCGGTCTGCCCCCGGCGATTCTGCAAGGGCCGATACTGCTGGCAGTCCTCGTGCTGATGGCCGCAGTGATTGCCGCGTTGGTGGTGATATTTGCTGCGCCCGTGGCGGCTTTCGTCGTCGTGTGGCGAGGATCGGCATCAAGTCCCTGGCGATCGGGCCGGTGGGTCACTCGATACCGTTTGGTCTACAACGCTGCCCTGACTGTCCGCGCCTGTACGGCGGCCTTGACAGCGTCGGCGGACGACCAGCCGCAGCGGCTGCGTGAGGTGGCCCGTCGTCTGGCCGTGACCTCCAGACTGATCGCGAGGTCCTACCGCGACGCGGGCAGCGTTCGGTGGCTCACTCACCGCAGGAAAGTGCTGCGGCGCCACACAGGCCTGGTCATCGCCAAACTGCGCGTCGTCGAGAGCCGCCTGGACACGGACCGCGACTCGGCACTGCGGGAACTGGCAGCGACGCTGATCGCCGTGTGCGATCGATACGTGCACGGGCGGGTCGGCGCACTTCTGGACGAGGAGGCGCTGACCGGCCTGGAACCGGTAAGGGACTGGGAATGGCTACGGCTGGTAGCGGCCCTGCTGGCCTCCACTGGTGCCGCCGTGGGCGCCTCCTTCCTTCCTATACCGGATGCCGGGCAGCCCTACGCGATCGGAGGGGCTGCAGCTGCCGCATTCATGCTCGCCTACACCGATCAGCCGGCCAGGGCGTTGGAGCTGTGGGACCGTTTTGGCAGGACTGGAGCCTGACCCGCTGCACCGTGCGCTGTATGCGGTTGGGCACCCGTGATCTTCGGAGCCGGAGAGAGAAAGGCTGCCGAACGAGTGTTTGTGACAGGTCGTGTGACTCTGTCGTGACAACCAGACTGCTTCGACCGGTCCCGTCCGCCAGCTCCTCCGGCTCTGCCGGTGACACTCATCGGCCGAACCGCTTAGCGGCCGGGAGGGCTGGCTGCCGCCGCAGCGGCAGCGTGTCGCCTGCCGGTTCTACTCGGCCTGCTCGGATTGCGCCTGGGACGTTGCGGCCGTCTGCTCGGCTGCGGTGGGGGCGGTGTAGTAGACGGAGGAGCCCTGCTTGGTGCGCTGAGCCTGATTCTTGGCCACCAGGTTTTCGAGGGTGGTGCGCACGACGGTGGTCTTGATGCCGCGCTCGGGATGGGCCGTGTCGAGAGCGGTGGCAACTTCCGCCGCGGAGCGCGGGTCGCTCTGTTCGTTGAGGTGGCTGCGGATGAGTTCGACCAGCGTGGGCAGGACAGCCTTTGAGGCTCCGGTCTTGCTCGCGGGCTTCTTGGCGGCCGACTTATTGGCTGCCGCGTGAGCGTCGGTAGCCTTCTTCGCCCGCGTCCGCTTACCGGCGCCGGGCTCACCAGTGGACTTCTTGTTGCGAGGAGCCGGCACGGTGGAGCTGTCCGGGGCGGCCACAGGCTGCACCGGCGTTGGCGAAACGCCGAGCACCTGCTGCACGTTGACCAACACGGAGTGATCGTGCTGCAGGCCCGCCAGCTGCTCCTGCAGTGCAGCGATGTCCGCGCTGATGCGTTCCTGCTCCTTGGCGTTGCGTTCGAGGTCGCTGATCACCTGGGCGGCGTACTGCGATGTCAGCCCGGTGGTGGCCGTTGTGCTCTCCGACATGGTGTTGCCTTTCTCGGTGTTCCTGGCTGGGTGTGCCAGATCTTTGGTGCAGGCGCAGAGCGCCATGAGTGTGGGCTCGGGCTGGTGTCTGAAGGCAGCAGCGGTCACTGCTGCAAATAGCCCTTCCATAGAGATAGTACGTATGAGTTAAGCCTGTTGTTTCTCTGGAGTGATGTCTTTTGCTCGAGCTGAGCTTCAGGGACGGCGCCCATGGTGATGTCCGGGGTGTACTGCAGGGTGTTGGCGGGGACCTGGACTGGGCTCAGATCAAGGACCTGGTCCGTGGCCGCGCCCGCAGCGCGGAAGTCGCCAAGCGTGTGGTCGACTTCCTCCAGGGTGCTGTGGCGCTCGGCAACGTCGAGATCGGCCCGGGGGAGTCCGAGCGAACCCGCGACGGCCGCACCGACTACAGCATGGTCCGTGACGCAGGCGTGCGCCGCTTCGGCGCCGTCGCCTACGTCAAGGCCACCAACGGCGGACTTACCCTGCGCCTGACCCGTGAGGACGTGGAGGACCTCGACGAGCCACGCATCAGCTTCCGGCAGGTCCGTCCCGGCCACCAGTACGTCGTCAACTGCCCGCTCCGCGACGACCAGTGGGTTCAGGCAGCGCTGCGCCTTGTCGAGGTTGTCCTGAGGAAGGTCCGCCAGTAACGCAAAACTGTTCCGGACGTCATTACAAGGGGCCCTGTCCGATCGGACAGGGCCCCTTGAGTCGTGATCACTGCCAGTTCTGCGCCAAAGGGCCCCGGCGCGCTGCGTACGGACTTCCGTCGGCTGATGGGCCCTGGCAACAGCGAGGCTCGCTCCGCGCGGCTCCCGTCAAGCTCGTACAGCTCGGCGTCGATGGAGGAGGCGGGCAGCTCCTCCGCGTGGGCGAGGGCGCCCGCGGATGCCTCGGCGGTGTACAGCTCGGCGGCCGTCGCCGGCATCTTCTCCGCGAACGCCTGAGCCTCCTCCACCCGCTGGTGGAACGTCATGACCGTGTGAAGGTTCTGCTGCGCGGCGTGCTCCAGCAGCGCGGCCTGGAGCAGCGCCAGGCGCCGACCACGCAGGGCGTCCTCGGACAGTCCCAGAATGGGGTCGGGGTCGCGGATCTCCAGTACGTCGATCTCGAACCCGGCCAGGATCGTCCGCTCCACCGCTTCCGCCAGTCCGAGGTCGAAGATCCTGGGACCGTAGGTGCTGGAGTCGGCCTCCATGGAGGCGATCACCAATTCCTGGCCGTCCCGACCGCGCTGCGGCCTGGGCGAGGCCAGGATCCGCGGGGTGGCTGTGAGGTAGAGCCGGAAGTCGATCGGGATACGGCTCTGATCGTGGATCGCTGCCCAGGGCCGGCCGATATCCCCGGCCGTCATGTGCGCCTCGTCCAAGACCGCGAGGTCGAACCCCGCCATCCGCTGCCCGTACAGGCGCTCCCCGCCCGCCAGAGCCGCCTCCAACGGCCCACGAACACGCCCTCGACCTGTGACATCCTCCGGGTCCTCGCGGTCCACCAGAGAGGCGTACGTAGCGAACACGACCACCGGACCACGCCCGACCCACAGAGCGAGCTGGATCGCATTGGTGGTGGTGCGCACCCCGAGCTCGTTCAGCACCGGGTCGTTCTCCGCCGAGCACACCGCGACCATGGGCGCGCGGTGCCCCACCCGGCGCCAGGACTGCGCGCTCTGCACGACCAAGTCCAAGGTGGGCACCATCACCAGAATCCGACCCTCGAAGAAGCAGTCCAGCGCGCAGGCGGCGGCCATGATCGTCTTCCCGGACCCGGTCGCGGACACCCCCGTGGCACGGGCCCCCTCCGGCGGCACAAATGACCTTGCAGGGAATCCCAGTCCGGCTGGCGCTTCGCCGGTCGCGTCAGAGAAGTTGACGTCGCCGCCCGAGAACGTCGCGCGGCCGAAGTCGACCGCGCTGCCGGAGAACCTCGCCTCCGTGAAGTTGACCGTGCCGCTGGAGAACGTCGCCTCTGTGAAGTTGACCGTGCCGCCGGAGAACTTCGCGCGGTAGAAGGTGACCCTGCCGCCGGAGATCGTTCGCAGACTCCTCGCCGGCGACCCGGAGAGCCGCTACTTCCTGCGGTTTCTGGAGGCCAACGTGTCGCATCCCCGGGTCAGCGACTTGATCTTCCATCCTCCAGCCAAGCTGCCGGACGCATCGGCCGATCAGATCGTCGACGAGGCCCTCAGACACCGGCCGATAGCCCTGTGACCGGTGAAACCGGTTGGCGGACGGCCGGTGCTGTTCGGCGCGGGATTGGCGCAAGCAACCGGGTGCTCTCGCTGTCCTAGCGGCAGGTGTTCTCCCAACTCGTCGATGAAGCCGTCCGCCGGGCGACCTCTGCTGCATAGCCAGGGCGGTTGTTTCCTGCTTCCTGTGACCGAGCCGTGGCGGTGCTGATGGGGCCCCTTTGGGCGGCGGGCGGGCGGCTGGTGGTCGGGCCCCGGTGCCGGGCCGCATGGGGGAGGGGATGGCGGCCCGGCACCAGGGTGGGGACCCCCGCACTGTCTCGACCGCCCCGTAGGGTAGCCCCGGCGCGTGTCGCCGCGCCGGGGTCCCTCAGAGCGACATGCAGGGGTTGCCCGCAACTTGGCTCGAGCAAGTCCTATGGCTCGTTGGCCTCCTGGCGGGGTTTAGGGCGCTGCCGCGACGGTGCCACGCAGCACCAGCGTGGCAGGCAGTACGGTCCGGATCGGTTCCGGCGGAGCATCCCCGCGGTCGAGCAATAGTCGGGATGCGGCCTGCGCGGCCGCGTCCATGTCCACGGCAATCGTGGAGAGTGGGGGATAGGTCGTCGTCGCCAGAACGTCGTCGCAGCCGATGACGGATACGTCGTCCGGTACCCGCACACCGCGCGCCGCAAGCCCCCCCATTACACCGTGCGCCATGACATCGTCGAACGCGAGGACGGCGGTGATTTCGGCATCGAGGAGCTGATCCGCCACCGATCGGGCAGCCGCGTACGTGCCCGCCTGGACTTCGACCACCTCGAGATGCAGCTGAAGTTCGCTCGCCTTCGCCAACGCGGCGCGCCGGCGTTGGGAATTGGACCAAGACGAGGGCGGGCCGGCGAGATAGGCAAGCCGTCGGTGCCCGTAGTCCCGCAGCACCTCGACGGCTTGCCGGACGGCCGGCCCGGTGTCGAGCAGCACCCGGTCGGTGTGATGAATGTCGCGGTTGACCAACACCACGCGATGCTGCTGCGCGAGTCGGCGCAGGCTCGCCGACGGCTGGCGCGGTGAGCACACCAGCAGACCCTCGACCTGGTGGACAAGCGTATTGATCACGCGTTCCTCCCGGTCAGGGTTCTCATCGGTGTTGCCGAGCAGAACGGTGAACCCCCGGTCCTGGGCGATGGTCTCGACCCCTCGGATTAACGGAGCGAAGAACGGGTTCGCGATATCGGCCACGACCAAACCGATCGCGGCCGTATGCCCGGTAGACAACGCCCGAGCATGCCGGTTGGGCACGTAACCCGCGGCCGCCGCCGCATCGAGAACGCGCTGGACTGTATCTGGACGGAGTAGCTCGGGCCGTGAAAACGCGCGAGACACCGTCGCCGGCGACACATTGAGCTGCTTCGCGAGCAGCGTGATCGTCGGTGGCCGTGGCGGTGTATCGGGCTGTTGCACATCCATCACGGGCTCCTCATGCGGTGGACGATAGCGCCTCGGCCAGCGGAAGACATCGCCCGCGCAGCCACAGCGCATTGCGTGCGCCAGCCGCCACAGCCAGCAGTCGATCAGCGGCACCATCCAGCACCTGCTGTCTCCACGGTCGGCCTCGGCGTGCTTTGCCTGGACTTGCAGGGTCATCGAGGAGGCGTTGTTTTGCAAGCGTTTGCACGCAACCCTTTGGGTGCCCGGATCAAACGCGGTCGCCGGGGCCGTCGCGGGCTGGCCCGGCCGGATGCACGAAGGCCGGGAGCACGAAGCCAGGAAGGGATAGCGCACTGTAATGGGCACGCGAGAAGCAGGTCCACGGGTCTTCGCCTTCCCCACACGGGAAGAACTCGGTCGGTGCGCTGCCGGCCGCGCCGCGAGCACGCTCAAAGACGCGTTGCGTCAACGACCGAGCGCTCGGCTCATGTTGGCGGCAGCCCCGAGCCAGGAGGCGACCCTCAAAGCGCTCAGCGCCGAGACCGGCATCGACTGGTCGCGGGTGGAGTGTTTCCACATGGACGAATACGTAGGCCTGGACGCGAACGCTCCGCAGGGATTCGGAAACTGGTTGCAGGCACACTTCCTCGACCACATTCCACAGGCGGTCTTCCACCGCATCACCCCGTCCGACCAACCTGAACAAGAGCGTGCCCGATACTCGCACGTCATGGGTAGCGCGCCGTTTGACGTCGTCTTGCTAGGCCTTGGAGTCAATGGGCACCTGGCGTTCAACGACCCGCCCGCAGACTTCGCCGACCCGGAACCAGCCAGAGTGGTCACGCTCGATCGCATCAGCAGGCAACAACAGGTAGACGAAGGACACTTCGCCACGCTAGACCAGGTGCCGACCCGGGCGATCACCGTGACCATCCCCCGCTTGCTGAATTCCGTGGAGATCATCGCGTCGGTGCCCGGACGGTCGAAGCGGCAAGCCGTCGCCGAAACATTGTCACAGCCGGTCCACGCGAACTACCCGGGCACCGCGCTACGGACACACCCGCGCGTGCACCTCCTGCTCGACGCCGAGTCCGACCCAGGCCGCGCACACCGAACTGCATGAGCACGCGTCGCGACTGATACCTCGACTCGCAGCTGGTGATGCACGACACCACGCAGCTGGCAAACCACGAACTGGCAGGAAGGGATCATGACCGAGGCGCTGGATCGCCTGCGCGGCAGGCTGGCCGAGGAGGCCAAACTGGTGGTGGCCTTCTCCGGCGGCGTGGACTCCGCCCTGTTGGCCACCGTTGCCCACGAGGTGCTCGGCGTCGGGGCCTTGGCGGTGACCGCCGTGTCCGCCAGCCTACCCGAGGCCGAGCGGATCGCGGCGCGGGCCTTCGCTCGGGAGCGCGGCCTGCGCCACCTGGAGGTGCACACCGACGAGCTAAGCCGCCCGGACTACGTGGCCAACGGTGCCAACCGCTGCTACCACTGCAAGTCGGCACTGTTCGACACCCTGGAGCCGCTCGCGGAGCTACTCGGCGCACGGATCGCGGTCGGCACCAACCTGGATGACCTGTCCGAACATCGTCCCGGCCAGATCGCGGCCGCCCAGCGCGCAGTGCTGGCCCCGATGGTCGACGCGCGGCTGACCAAAGCCGATGTGCGCGCGGCAAGCACCACCCTCGGTCTGCCCACCGCCGACAAACCCGCCGCCGCCTGTCTGGCCTCCCGGGTCGCCTACGGCGATCCGGTCACCGCCGAACTCCTCAACCGCATCGAGACCGCCGAGGCCGCGCTGCACAAGCTGGGGCTGCGCCGCAGCCGGGTACGGGCGCACGCGAACGGAACCGTGGCGCGCATCGAACTACCCGAGACGGACCTGACCGCGGCAATGCACCAGCGCGACGCCATCACGGCGGCGGTGCGTGGAGCCGGTTTCGTCTTCTGCACCCTGGATCTCGCCGGACTGCGCAGCGGCAGCATGAACGCTCTCCTGCCCCTGACACCGGTACGCGGCTGATGACCGGCGGACTGGACTTCGCCACCGTCGACGTGGAGCGCGAGCGCCGACAGGGGCTGCCGGAGGTGGTCTACGGCCCGGGCAAGACCGCCGAGCAGATAGCCGGGATCGTACGCGTACTGCTGGAGACGGCGACTGGCCCCGTGCTGGTGACCCGTATCGAAGCCGACGTCGCCGCGGTCGTGCGCGAGCGCGTGCCGGAGGGCGAGTACCACGACGCGGCACGCATTCTGCTCTGGCGCCCGGCTGAACCCGGCACGTTCTCACTGGGTGTCGTCACCGCGGGCACCTCGGACGGCCCGGTCGCCGCGGAAGCGGCGGTAACGGCACGCAGCATCGGGCTGCGGGTCAGTGAGTTCGTGGACGTCGGCGTGGCCGGCGTGCACCGATTGCTCAACCGCGCTGAGGAGATCGTGGCCTGCGACGCGGTGATCGTGGTCGCCGGGATGGAAGGCGCGCTGGCCAGCGTGGTCGGTGGGCTGGTCGCCGCGCCGGTCATCGCAGTGCCCACGTCGACCGGGTACGGCGCGGCACTGGACGGGATCACAGCGCTGCTGGCCATGGTCAGCTCATGCGCCGCCGGGGTGACGGTGGTGAACATCGATGCCGGCTTCAGCGCGGCGATGGCAGCGTTCCGGCTGTCTCGGGCACGTTCATGATCGTTTGGCTGAACCCGTTCTCCGGCATCTCCGGCGACATGCTTCTGGGCGCGCTGTTGGATCTCGGTGCCCCGCTGGACGGCGTGCGCGACGCGATTGCCAGCACCGGGCTGACTGGGTGGGATCTGGCCATCCGGGAGGTGCGCCGGGGCGGGATGCGCGCGCTGCACGCCGAGGTCACCGTCGATGACGACGCCCCGGAACGCCGAGCCGGCGCGCTACTCGATCTGGTCGGCAGGGCCGAACCCGAGCCCGTCGCACGGGTCGCTCGCACGGCGGTGAGCATGATCGCCGAGGTGGAGGCGCGGGTGCACCAGCTACCGGTGGCCGACGTGCACCTGCACGAGATCGGCGGGCTGGACACGGTCGTCGACACCGTGGGCACGGCCGCTGCACTGCACCTGCTCGGCGTCACCGATGTGTGGTCCGGCCCGCTGGCCTTGGGGTCCGGCGTGGTCCGCACCCGGCACGGCCTGCTGCCGGTCCCGGCACCCGCGACCGCCGAACTGCTGCACGGCATGCCCGTGACAGGTGTCGAGGTCTCAGGCGAGACCGTGACGCCCACGGGCGCTGCCCTGCTGTCGGCCGTCGGCTGCCGGTTCGGCCCGCTACCCGCGATGACCGTGTGTGGGACCGGATACGGGGCCGGCAGCCGCGACCCGTCCGGCTGGCCCAACGTGCTGCCCGCGACGATGGGCGCCACCGCGACCGATGCCGGTGGGTACGAGCCGATGGTCTGTTTGGAGACCACGGTGGACGACGTGACCGGCGAGGTCCTCGGCTACCTGACCCCAGCGTTGCTCAACGCCGGGGCGGCGGATGTGTGGACCGTGCCCGGCGTCGGCAAGAAGAACCGACCGGTACACGTGGTGACAGTGCTGAGCCAGCCGGATCGGGCCGAAGACCTGCGCCGGCTGCTGCTGGCCGAGACCGGCACCCTCGGCGTCCGGCGCAGCCAGGTCGACCGGTATGCCGCGCCGCGGCGAACGATCGAGGTCCGAGTCGCCGGTCAACCGGTCCGGATCAAGTGCGGGCCCCACCGGATGAAACCTGAGTACGACGACCTGGTCGCGGTCGCCCGAGCAACCGGCATGCCGCTGCACACAATCGCCGATTGGGCACTGGCCGCGGTACCGCCGTCGCAAGTGCGGTGTTCGCCTGGAACGGAATACACCCACGACCACCCCAGAAATGGGAAGCCGGTGTGAGCCGCCCCTGTTGCCCGATGCCTACGATGTTCAGCCCGTTGGCAGCGCAGCGTGGAGCGCGCCCAGCCAGCTTTATGGAGCATCGGATGTGGCTCGCTGAGGAGCCGACCTCGTACGGCAGACCAACTCGCGGGCAAGGCAAACAGAATGATGGGCGATCGGCCCGCCGATGCTGCCCTGGCCAAGTTCGGTCCTCCCTTGGAATTGAGGCCTCGGCGACGGCGCGGGGCGACGAGGACGGACGCAGGCACCACTGGGCCACGGGTCGGCGACGCTGACGCCGATGCCGGAAAAGCCCCATGTGCGGACCCTGCCGCCCCGCAGATTACGACGGCGGCGAGCTGCAATTCAGTGCCACGGGCGACCCGTTCGGCGACCGCCCCCGAGGCCCTACTCTTTGCGGCGCTATGCGAGTTCGGCGAGACTCCACGCGGCGCTGCCGACGCCGCCGCGCACCGGGTGCAGGCCGAAGCGGAAGGCGGTGGCGGCGCAACCGGCGTGGCTGCCATCCCCGGTCGCTACTGCCGCCGCCTCGCCCCCGATCGAGCCCCAGCCGCTCGCCGCGGCAGTCGGCGGGGAACTCTCCAACCAGGCTCGGATCACCGGGTTTCCAGAAGCGCCCGCCCGTCGTCTCCCAACGGCGGACGCGCGGCCGCACCGGGCCAAAGAGTGAACCTTTCCCGGTAACCGGTCGTCGCGCGCTGTGACGGCTGAGCTTGCGCCGTCTCCAAGTCCACGCAGCCGTAAGGCCCCTGGTAGGAACGATCTTGCGACACAAAGATCCGACCGAGGGGCCTCACGTGCCGACCAATGGCACATACACCGCCGTGCTCGATGTCCGCCGGTCCACCGCCGAGCACCTGGCCCACCTGTTGCGCGACCACCGCGTCGCGGTCGGCACCCGTCGGGGACGGCGTGCGCTGGGCTGCTTCCGTCAGGCGGTGCTCATCCTGCGCTGGTTCCTCGACGGCACCCGCCTGGCGCAACTCGCCCGTGACAATGGCCTGTGGTCCTCCACCGCCTACCGCTACCTGCACGAAGGACTGGCCGTCCTGGCGGCCGGGGCGCCGGATCTGCACACCGCGCTGGAGCGGGCGAAGGCAGCGGGGCTGACCCATCTGAACCTGGACGGCACCGTGGTCCGCACCGACCGCGTCGCGGCCCCCGGCCCCAACGGCGCGGATTTGTGGTGGTCCGGAAAACACCGCCATCACGGCGGGAACGTGCAGGTCATCTCCACCCCGGACGGCTGGCCGATCTGGGTCTCCCCGGTCCGCCCGGGCCGCGAGCACGACACCACCTGCGCCCGCCACCACGGCCTGCTCGACGCCCTGAACACCCTCGCCGCCGAGCTGGACATGCCGACCCTCGTCGACCTCGGCTACGAGAACGCCGCAGACGGCTTCCGCCACCCACACAAGAAGCCCGCCGACGGCGAGCTGACCGAGGCCCAGCAGACCTACAACAAGGTCATCCGAGGCGTCCACGGCGTGTGCGAACGGGCCAACTCCCTGCTCAAGACCACTTTCAAGGCCCTGCGGCGGGTCAGTCTGGATCCCAGCCGCATCACCCAGATCGCCGCCGCAGCCCTCGTCCTGCTCCAACTCGAATACGACCGAACCATCTGAACGATCACACAACGCCATGATCCATTACCGGGAAAGGCTCAGTCTGTGGCTTCTCCTTCCTTTGCAAGCGTTTGCATGATCTGATCGCGAGCTAACCGGAAGGCCTGTCCTAAGAGTTCTAAGCCTGTCCAAGGAGTTCCGTAGTGCGTGACGGAACCCGTGAGGAGACGCGATGAGGGTCAGAACGATCGAGATCGCTGCCGGCGCTGTGATCGGCGCTCTGGCACTGTCTGGGTGCGGCAGCTCGGGCGGATCGGGGGGCAGCGGTGCGGGTAAGACGATCACCGTCTATACAAGCACCAACGGCCAGTACGCCACCCAGCAGCGGCAGTGGTTCAAGGCCGTGTCGGCGGCGTTTGAGAAGCAGACCGGCACGAAGGTGAACTTCGAGACGTATTCCAGCGGCGACGAAGAGCTGACGAAGATTCAGACGTCGGTGGTGGCCAATCAGGGGCCGGACATCTTTGACATTGGCACGACGTTCACCCCGACTGCCTATGCGACCGGTGCGTTCGCGAAGCTGACCGCTGCAGACTGGGCGAAGCTCGGCGGGAAGAGCAAGTTCATCCCGGCCACGCTGGGGATTTCCGGCCCGGACGCCACCCATCAGATCGGCGTGCCGTGGACCTCGCAGCCGTATGTGCTGGCCTATAACACGCAGCTTTTGTCCAAGGCGGGCATCGCGCAGCCGGCGACCACGTGGGATGGGCTGGCGCAGCAGGCGAAGCAGCTGACCGGCAACGGGGTCTACGGGATCGCCACGGGGTACAAGGACGGGTTCTTGCCGTGGAAGTTCGTTTGGGCGATGGACGAGCAGGCGGGTCATCCGCTGGTGGCCGGCCAGAAGGCCGACATCAACTCGCCCTCGACGGCGGCCGCGTATCAAGCGTATTTCGGCTGGCTGACGCGTGAGCATGCGGTGGACCCGGCTTCGATCGGCTGGAACGACGACCAGGCGCTGGCCGCCTTCGCCTCGGGTAAGGCGGCGTTTTACCCGATGACGAGCACGACCGCGATTCCGACGTTCGACCAGTCGGCGGTCAAGGGCAAGTACAAGTTCGCGCTGCTACCGACGGTGCCGCCTGGGGTCAGTTCGATGCCGGCTGGCGGGAAGCCGGTGGCCAGCATGCTCTCCGGCGAGAACCTGGTCGTTGCCCAGTACTCCCAAAACAAGGACCTTGACCTGCAGCTGATCAAGTTCCTGACCGACCCGGCCCAGCAGAAGATCCAATACAGCACCTTCGGCGAGATGCCAGTGAATCAATCGTCGGCTCAGGAGATCGAGAAGACCACGCCCGCGGTCAAGCCGATCGTGGATGCTGAGGCCGGCTCGTACTCGACGCCGTTCACCGGGGCATGGGGGCAGATTGAGCTGGGCCTGGTCAACATAGTGGTGCAGTCGATTCCTGAGCTGTCCAGCGGCGGGGTCCGCGCCTCCACCCTGGCGCAGCAGTTGGGTGCGGCACAAAAGGATGCGCAATCCGCTTTGAATGGCAGCAAGTAATGACCGAGGGCAACCCCGCACAGGTGAGTGCCCGCGGCGAGGTACTCGGCGTGATGGCGCGATCCTCGGTCGCCGGAGCGTCGCCGACGCGGCCGCCGCGTCGGCGGCCGCCCTGGCTGCTGCTGCCCGGCGGCGTGCTCATGCTGCTCATTATCGTGGTCCCGTTTCTGCTCGCCCTGTTCATCTCGCTGCTGGATCTGAACCAGTACACGCTGCGGCAGTGGCTGCACGCCCCGTTCCAGGGGGTCGGCAACTACGCCGAAGCGCTGACTTCCTCCCCGCTGTTGTGGTCGTTCTGGATCAGCATCAGCTTCGCCGTCGTTTCCACGCTGGTCACCCTTCCATTGGGGGTGGCCGCCGCGGTGGCCACACAGAATCGGTTCCGCGGCCGGGCCATGCTCCGGTCGATCTTCCTGATTCCCTATGTGCTGCCGTCGTTTGTGGTGGCCACGGTGTGGCGAACAATGTTCCAGCCAGGCGGGATCATTGTGCGAGGCCTGGCTGCGGTCGGCGTGCACAGCGGTCTGTGGCTGAACGGCCCGCAAAGTTATTGGGCGTTGGTGATCGTCGAGATCTGGGCGTCTTGGCCGTTCGTCTATCTGCTGGCCCTGTCCGGCTTGCAGTCGGTGGACCACGAAGTGCATGAGGCGGCCGCGGTGGACGGCGCGCTGTGGTGGACGAAATTGCGGTACGTGATCCTTCCGTATCTGAAGGGGCCGCTCGCACTGGCTTGCATCATCTCGGTGCTCAATCACATCAACAACTTCACGTTGCCGTTCGTGCTATTCGGCGTCCCAGCACCCCAGGACGTGGAAACGTTGCCGTTTTTGACCTACACCACCAGTTTCCACAGTTTCCAATTCGGGCTCAGCGCCGCGATGGCGGTGTTGTCGCTCGTGCTGGTGGCAATCCCGTTGTTCGCGTATCTGCGGGCGGTCAGACTCGACACCGGTGAGGCGGGCCGCCGATGAGCGACAAGACAGCCTCCCAGACGCCGGCAACGGCCGCGCGCCGAACCGGACCGCGGCAGGCCGAGGTCACGCGGCTGCTGCCCAGACCGCTGTTGGTGGTGATCCTGGTTGCGCTGTGCGCCCTGGTGATCATCCCGGTCGCCTACATCGTCTTTGCCTCGGTGAACTCCGATGTCGACGTGGCGCGCGGGCACTTCTTCCCGTCGCAGTTCACGTGGGAGAACTACGCGACTATATGGACCACGGTCGGGCTGGGCCGGGGCATCGCCAACAGCCTGATCGTCGCCGGGTCCACGGCAGTGGTCTCGGCCGTGGTGGCGACCGCCACTGCCTACGCGCTGGTCCGCTTCACCTTTCTCGGCCGGGTGACCATTCTGCGTGGCCTGCTGGCGGTCCAGTCGCTGCCCAGCACACTGATGGTGCTGCCGGTATTCGTGCTCTTTTCCTCGGCGAGCACCTTCCTCGGAGTGACGGTGATCGGCACCCGGTGGGGTCTGTTCCTCACCTACCTGACGTTCGCGTTGCCGTTTTCGACCTGGGTGATGGTGACCTACCTGCGCGGGCTGCCCCGTGGTCTGGAGGAAGCCGCGCAGATCGACGGCGCATCGCACCTGCGCACACTGGTCAGCATCATCCTTCCGCTGAGCTGGCCCGGGATGATCGTCTCGGCGATCTTCGCGTTCCTGCTGGGCTGGAACGACGTGCTCTATGCCTCGGTGCTCACAAACAACGACACCCAAACCGCGGCACTCGCGTTGCAGACCTTCGGCGCGGCGCAGGAACGCGGCTTGTTGCCGCTGTATGGGCAGATGATGGCGGCATCGCTTATCAGCGCGGCGCCGGTAGTCGTGCTCTATCTGGTTTTCCAACGCCACCTGGTGGGTGGCCTCACCACAGGAGGGGTCAAGTAAACGATGACCGATACCATATCGGTGACATGGCAACTGTCCGGATTCGGCGACGAAATCGACGCCGACCCAGCCGTCCAGGTGGCGGTGCTGCAGGCGCTGGGCGCCAACCATATCGAGGTCCGCAGTGCGTGGGACACGAACGTCGTGGACATGAGCCCGGCACAGCTGGACTCGCTGGCGACACTGTTCACGCAAAAAGGCATGGGCGTGTCGGCCATCGCCTCACCGATCGGCAAGGTTGACGTTGACCTACCCGTCGACCACGAGGTGGCACGGCTGCACAAGGCGATCACGGCGGCGCACACGCTGGCGGCGAAATACATCCGGATCTTCTCGTTCTACCACCCCGGTCGTGACGCGGCCGCGGTCCGCACGGACGTGCTGACCCGCATGAGCGCCCTGGCCGCCGCCGCGGAAGACGCCGGAGTGGTACTGCTGCACGAAAACGAGAAGCATATCTACGGTGACACGCCCGAGCGCGTGCTGGACATCATCGAGACGGTCAACTCACCGGCGCTGCGCGTGGCCTGGGATGCCGCCAACTTCGTCCAAGTCGGGGTCAAACCCTTCGACAGCGCCTATCCGCTGCTGCGCGAGCACGTAGAGTATCTGCAGGTCAAAGACGCGCTGCTCGTCGACGCCACGGTGCGGCCGGCCGGACAGGGGGACGGGCAGCTGCCGCAGACCGTGGCCGCCCTGCGCGAGTCCGGCTACAGCGGGTTCGCCTCGCTCGAACCGCACTTGAGCGGAGCGTTCGGGCTCGGCGGGTTCTCCGGCCCGGCCGCCTTCGGTGTGGCCGCCCGGGCCTTCGCTCAGGTCGCCGAGAATGCAAAGGTGGATTTGGCATGAACGCACATCAGTTGGGGGTCGCGATAGTCGGCTGCGGAACGATCGGCCGCATCCATGCGGCGGCGGCCGCAGAGTGCGACCTAGAGGTTGTGGCGCTGGTTGACGAGGTCGAACCGGCGGCGATGGCGTTGGCCAACTCGATCGAGGCAAGCGGCCGCAGGCGGCCGGCGGTCTACCGGACCATCGACGACGCGCTGTTCGACCCGGCAGTCGGCCTCGTTGCGGTGGCCACCCCGAGCGGGCAGCACGTCAAGCAAGGGCTGACGGTGCTCGCAGCCGGCCGGCACCTGATCCTGGAAAAGCCGCTGGATGTGGATCTGACCCGCGCTGCGGAGATCCAGACTGCGGCCGCATCGGCAGCCAGAAGCGGGGTGGTCGCCTCGGTGATCAGCCAGCACCGGTTCGATGAGGCCAGCCAGATCGTCGCCCAAGCGATCGCCAACCAGCGCTTCGGGCGGCTGACCTCGGCCATCGCCTCGCTGTCCTGGTGGCGATCGCAGGGCTATTACGACTCAGGCGACTGGCGGGGCACCTGGGCGCTCGACGGCGGTGGAGCGTTGATGAACCAAGGAGTGCACACCGTCGACCTGCTGTTGTGGTTCCTCGGTCGACCGGTGCACATCAGCGCGCACACCGGCCTGTTGGCCCACCAGCGGATCGATGTCGAGGACACGGCCGTGGCAACGATGACTTTCGAGTTTGGCGCGCTGGCGGTCTTGCACGCGACCACGGCCGCATACCCCGCCTTGACCGCCCGGATCCAGGTGATGGGCTCAGCCGGATCCGCCGTGATCGACGGAGACGAGCTGACCTACTACCACGCTGCCCGGCCAGGCGACGACGTCGGACCGCTGGGCCTGGGCGGCGGCGGCAACCAGGCCGCCGAAGTTCTTGGCCGCGCCGAGGCCCCGCACGACATCGTCGTCACCGACCCGACCGCCGACCACGCCGGCCATGCCCGGCAATACGCCGATGTGCTGCGAGCGATCCGCAACGGCGGACAGCCTGGGGTGACCGTCGCCGACGCGGTTGTAGCGCTGGCCACCGTCCGCTCCGTGTACCTGTCCGCGACGCTCGGCGCACCCGTGCTGTTCGACGACGTATTGGCCGGCCGCTACAACGACGTCACCGTGCGCACCAGCAAGCAGTAACGCCTGCTTGTCAGCTGCTTGATTCGCTCCCACCGCCATGGTGGTGCGTCCTTCAGTGGACCCACCGCCACGAGGAGTGCGTCCACTCAGGATCGGGTGAGTGAGTGGACGCACCCCCCGTGGCGGTGGAGTGCGTCCTTCAGTGGACCCACCGCCGCGGCGAGTGCGTCCACTGAGGATCGGGTGATAATTGTGCGGAAACTTCTGAGGTTGCTGGCCGCCGCCTTGGCGGCGATCTCGGCTGGTGTGCTGCTGGCCGGTCTCGCGCCGCCCGGGGCCGCGCGGTCGGGGCGGAAACGTCATCGGTTCCTAGTCGGCGCCCTGGCGGCGATCTCGGCTGGCGTGCTGCTGGCCGGTCTCGGTCCGTCCGGGACCGCATGGCCGGCCACGAAGCTGGTGCCAGCCGGGCACGCGAAGATCCACAAGTTGGATGTACTCGGCGAGTGGGCGCACCCCGACGACGACACGAAGATCATCGGCCCGTGCGGGGTGTGGCACCAGCTGTACGGCACCCGCTGCGGGATCATCCAGATCACCCGCGGCGAGGGCGGCGGCAACGCTGTCGGCACGGAGCGCGGACCGGCGCTCGGGTTGCGCCGGGAGAACGAGGACCGCGCCGCGCACTACCGCTCCGGTACCGCCGACATCTTCTACCTGGACATGGTGAACTTCTACTACACGCAAAGCGCCCCGCTGACCCAGTTCTTCTGGGGGCACGACGCCGCGCTGGAACGGGTCACCCGGATCATCCGGCAGACCGAGCCCGACATCTACATCGGCTTCCCCCCCACCCTCGACGCGGGCGGGGGCCACGGAAACCACCAGATGGCCGGTCGGCTCATCTGGGAGGGCGTACAGGACGCCGCTAACCCGGCCATGTTCCCTGACCAGCTGACCGGTCCCAATGCGCTGCCCACCTGGCAGGTCAAGAAGGTCTTCTCCGGCGGCAGCACGGCCGGCACCGGCGGCACCACCACCTCCGCCAACTGCACCACCGGGTTCGTCCCGGCCCCGAACAACCTCGACACGGTCAGCGGAGTGTGGACGGGCTACCAGTCGCCATACAAGTGGCCCGCCGGAAACCTGCAGGGCCAGCCCGCCAGCACGCCGAAGACGTGGGCGCAGGTCGCGGCCGAGGGCACGGCCGCCTACCCGACGCAAAGTCGCACGATGTTCCAGGGCGTGGCCGCGCCGAACTGCCCGCGGTTCAGTCTGACCGAGTCGTTCGTGCCGTTCCAGCCGAACGTGAACGCGAACGGCTCGCCGAATCCGCTGGCCGGCCAGGACGACGCGATCTTCTTTGGCGCCAGCAAGCCCGACCCGGGCGGCCTGCCGCTCGGCACACTGCTCTACCTCACAACACCCAACCGCTTTGATGTCGCGGCCAGCTCGTTCCCGGTAACCGTGCACATCACGCCCACTCCTGTCCTGCGCTCGGCCTCGGTAGCGCTGGCCGTGCCGCCGGGCTGGACAGCCAGCGTGCCTCAGCGGCTCGGCGACGTGCGGACGGCGACGACCGCGACGTTCACCGTGACGCCCGCCCCGGGAGCGGCGGCCAGCCAGTACCGGATCGCCGCACTGCTGCGCTCTGGCGCGAAGAGCGGCTACACCGACACTGTCATGCAGATCGTCCCGCCCGTGCAGGGAAGCCTGCAGCCTTGGGGCAAGTTCGCCGAATACGACCAATGGGCCACCCAAACGGCGCCACAGGCGCTGCGCCTGGGCCTGGCGCCCTCGGTGCAACCGATCGGCACCGGCGAGACGATCAGCGCCCCCGTCGACGTGCACAACTGGTCGGCGACGCAGCAAAGCGGCACCGTATCGCTGAGCGTCCCGGCCGGGTTCGCCGCGGACGCGGCCAGCAAGCCCTACGGCCCGCTCGCACCAGGCGCACACGCCACGGTCACATTCCGGCTGACCAACACCGACCCGTCGCTAGCCAGCAGCACCAGCTACCCGCTCACCATCACCACAACGTCCGGCAACTCCGCACGGCCGACCAGCCAGGACGTCTCGCTCGACCTCGTACCCTCGACAGCGATCCCGAAGGCGCCGGCCGCCCCCACCCTGGACGGCACCGAAAGCCCCGGCGAGTACCCCGGCCCCGCGCTCGACCTCTCGCACGTGTGGCAGGGCGCCGCCTGCCAGCCCGCCGGCATCGACTGCGGCACCGCGCCCGGCACCAAGCCCGGCGACCCCGACAGTACCTACGCCAAAGTCACCTGGAACAACGACGACCTGTACTTCTTCATCCACATCCGCGACGACGTACAAAGCTACGCCGCAACCCCACAACAATGCTTCGCGCACTGGCTCGTCGACTCAGTGGAGATCGACATCGACCCGCGCGGCAACTCCTCACAGACCAGCACCACGCCGAACATCGCGAGCAGCGTGCCCGACACGGCCACCACGTTCAAGACCGGCATTTTCCCCTTCACTAACGACCCGACCAACACGCTTCGCAACCCCACACCGAACGGGCCGTGCTGGGAGCGCGACGCCGACAACCACCAGGGCTACGCCAACGGCCCGCTCGCAAAGACCGTGCCGGACGCCCCGAACGCGCCGGGCATGCAGGTCGTCTCCACCGCACAGTGGGACGGCAACAACGACCCGAGCAAGCCGCACCCGTACGCCGGCGGCTACTACAACCTCGAGGTCAAGATCCCGATGACGGACCTGCCCGCGGCAGTAGGCCCGACCAGCACCCCGCCCACCGGCAACGCCAGTAGCAACACGATCGACCCCGAACACATGGGCCTGAACATCCTCCCCTACAACGAGGACAACCAGCTGCACATCGACCAGAGCACCCGGCTGGCCTGGTCGGCCTGGAACAGCGTGCAGTCCGACCCCTACCACTGGGGCCACGCCTACCTCGCCGGCTACACCCCGCCGGCCGGGCAGTCCACTACACCCACCAAGCCGATCATCCCGGACACCGCGTTGCAGGGCGTCGACTCGCCGCAGACCATCTACCAGTCGGCCCGCAACGGCGTGCCCATCGCCGGGCTGGCCCCCGCCCCAGCCAGCGACCAGATCGCGATCACCCGCACCCAACTGGGCGCCAAGGCCGAGACGGTCGACCTCACCGCCACCGGCCCCGGCACGGCGCATCTGTTCCTATGGACCGGCGACCAAAGCTACATCCCGGTATATACGGAAAGCTGCGCGAGTGACCCGAACGAGCCTGGCTTCACACCCTGCTCGGCAAACGACGGCTCCGCCCCGTCGTGGGGCACCGACATGGGCGGGCACCTCGTGCGTGACGTGACCGTGACCGTGCGGCCGGGCGCCAACCGCGTAGTGATCCCCCTGGACGCCGCGGCCCGGCAGAAGCTCGCCGGCCCAGGCACCACGCTCGTGTCATTCCGCACCGCCGCCGACCAGGTGCAGGCACTGGCCATGCCCACCGGATGCGACACGCCACCGCCAACCAACACAGCCCTGCCCAACACCGTCACGGGTCTGGAGTCCGGCCAGTGCCGCGGCCTGTGACCCGCCCGGCACGGGCATCCCTGGCCGCCGTAGTGATCGCGACGGCCCTGCTGCTGGGCGGCTGCGCTTCATCGGCGCAGCACGCCCAGCCCACCCAGACGGCCACAGCGCCCACAACAACGACAGCCGCACACAGCGCCCACCTCGCCCCCGACCTCGAAGCAGCACTGCCCGCCCGCGTCGACGGCACAGCGCTGGAGCGGGTCAGCACAACCGGCGCCGCGATCTTCGGTGAATTCGGCGGCACCGCATGGGCCAAGCAGATGACCGCCTTCCTCACCGGCATCGGCAAGACACCAGCGGACCTGCGCTACGCCCAGGCCTGGGATCCCAGCCAGAACCTGAACCTGGACGCCGGCGTGTTCGAGATCAAGGGGGTAAGCGCTGTCACGCTAGCTGCGGCGATCCTCAACAGCTCACTCCCGGACCAGCCCGGCCCCGCCACGTCCGCCACGACAATCGCCGGCCGGCCGGTAACCGTAGCGGCGAACCCGTCCACCGGCTCAACACTGTACCTATACCAGCACGCTGACCTGGTGTTCTACGCCGGCAGCGACGACACCACCCTGATCACGCAGTACCTGCGTGCGCTGCCCTAACCTGCCAAACCGCAGGCCCCGACCTTGCACAGGCCGGGGCCTGCGCAGCCTTCACCGTCAGGAGATTCCAGCCATGACGCCGACCAGCCGCCCACAACCCCGGCTCGGCCGCGGCAGATGCTACGACGCCCGTGCGGGCCATCGCACGGCCACCGTGTCACGGTTGCGCGGCGCCGGCAGACCACGCGGGCTCGCAGCCGCCCGATGCACGCTGGCGCGTCTGCCCACCGCCTGTCGACCATCGCTGGACCCGGGGGACCTGAGCGCGGACATCGTGCACCTGGGCCAGCGGACGCAAGCCCACCGAGCGCAGCGCCGTGGTGCCCGGCCAACTCGGGCCGCAGGCCGGCCGGTACACCGTCCTACAGGCAGGCGGATCCCAGGTCGGCCGCCCCGAGGGCGGCACGACCCACACCCGGGTAGTCCGCGGTCCAGAGCAGGTTGTCCGCCCCCAGTACGACGGAGGACTGATCTGCCCCATCTCTCACACGATGTTGTGCAATGGCTTGCATAGATGGAGGAGGTAAGCAGTGACACCGTTGCGCCGAAGCGGGGACGTCCCCCAAATTCGTATGGCGCACCTCGGGCTCGGCGCGTTCCACCGGTCGCACCAGGCCTGGTGGACCGGCGCGGTCGGCCGGTCGGACCCGTGGGGAATCGCGGCCTTCACCGGCCGCAGCGCGGCCACCGCGACCGCGTTGACCGCCCAGGGCGGCCTGTACACACTGCTGGTCCGCGGCGCCGAGACGGACCAGGCCGAGGTGGTCTCATCCATCTCCCGCGCGATCGACGGCGCCGACACCGCCGCGTTCACCGCCTGCCTCGCCGATCCCGCGGTCCGGGTGCTCACCCTCACCGTCACAGAAGCCGGATACTGCCGGAACGGTGACGGCCGGCTGAACCGCGACGATCCCGCAGTGGCCGCCGACCTCGCGAACCTCACCACCGACGACGGCCGCCCGCTGCGCACCGCGCCTGGCCGGGTGCTGGCCGGGCTGCGCGCGCGACGCCGGGCGGACGCCGGCCCGATCGCCGTGGTGCCCTGCGACAACCTCACCAGTAATGGCGACGCCTTGCGCCGGGTCGTGGCGGACTTCGCCGAGCACATCGACCCGGGGCTGGCCGACTGGATCAGCGAGTCAGTGTCGTTCGTGTGCACCGCCGTAGACAGGATCACCCCACGCAGCACGGCCGAAGACCTGGATACCGCCACCCGACTCACTGGCCAGACGGATCTGGCCCCGGTGGTGACCGAGCCGTTCCGAGAATGGGTTCTCGCCGGGACGTTCCCGGGTGGGCGACCACCCTGGCAGGAGGCGGGCGCACAGTTTGTCGACGACGTCACCCCGTACGAAGAGCGCAAGCTGTGGCTGCTCAACGGCGCGCACTCAACTCTCGCCTACTCAGGACTGCTGCGCGGGCACCGCACGGTCGCCGACGCCGTTGCCGACGACACCTGCCGCGGCTGGATGTACAGCTGGTGGGCAGAGGCATCCCGCCACCTACCGCAGCCCGCGGAGACGCTGACCGACTACCAAGCGCAGCTGACCGACCGGTTCACCAATCCACGCATCCGGTACATGCTCACCCAGATCGCCTCTGACGGAACACAGAAACTGCGGATGCGCGCGGTGCCGATCCTGCGTCGCGAGCGCGCCGCTGGCCGCCGGGGCACCGCAGCGCTGCGGATGCTCGCGTGCTGGATCTCCTACCTGCGCACCGAGCCGGCAGACCTGGCCGATCCGCTGGCCGACCGGCTAAGCGCCACCCGGCGGACCAGAGACCTGCTCGTGATGGTCGCCCCGGACCTGGCCGAGGACGACTCAGTCGTCGCAGACCTCGACGAAATGGTGTCCCAGCACCGGAAAGGACTGTGATCGCGGTGACCCGCATCCTCGGTTCGGCACGGGAGATCCTCGCTCCTAAGGACATCGACACCTTCATCCGAGCAACGCTCGACGCGGATGACTACACCGGCAAACGTGTCTGCGTCCTGGTGCCGGACGCAACCCGCAGCTGTCCGCTGCCCCCGTTGCTGGACAGCGTGCACGCCGCCCTGCACGGCCGGGTGACCGAGCTGACCTTCATGGTGGCACTGGGCACGCATCCCGCGATGACCGAGCCGCAACTCGCCGCGTTGTTCGGCTATCCACCCGGGAACAGCGAGCAGCGGTATCCGGGCGTGACGATCCGCAACCACGAATGGTGGCAACCGGAGATGCTCGTGTCCGTCGGCACCATTCTCGGCGCAGAACTCGCCGAATTGTCCGACGGCCGACTCTCCGATCCGGTGGAGGTGCGCCTCAATCGAGCCGTGGTGGAGTGCGACGTGACCCTGGTCGTCGGGCCGGTGTTCCCGCACGAGGTGGTGGGTTTCTCCGGCGGCAACAAGTACCTGTTCCCTGGCGTCGCCGGCCAGGAGGTGATCAACGTGTCGCACTGGCTGGGCGCACTGATCACCAGCGCCGAAATCATCGGCGCCCGGGGCATCACACCGGTCCGGGAACTGATCAACCGGGCCGCCGCGCGGGTGCCGAGCGAGCTGCGCTGCTTCAGCCTGGTCGTCGAGTCCGGCACGACGGATCTGCACGCCATCACCTACGGCGGCACCCACGATGCCTGGGCCGCGGCGGCCGACATCACCGCCGAGGTCGACGTGCGATACCTGGACGCGCCGGTGCGGCGGGTGCTGTCCCTAGTCTCGGACCGCTACGACGAGCTGTGGACAGCGGCTAAGGGAATGTACAAGGTGGAGCCCGTTGTGGCCGACAGCGGGCAGGTGGTGCTTTACGCACCGCAGGTCACCGAGATCAGCCGGACCCATGGCGCGGCGATCACCGAGGTGGGGTACCACTGCCGGGACTACTTCGTCCGGCAGTGGGACCGGTTCAAAGACCTGCCCTGGGGAGTGTTGGCGCACTCCACGCACCTACGCGGCAGCGGCAGCTACGACGACGCGACCGGAGAGCACTGCCGGATCGAGGTCACTCTCGCCACCCAGATCAATGCTGAAACGACGCGCGCGCTCGGGCTGTCGTATCTCGACCCAAGGTCGATTGACATAAACGAGTGGGAACGGGACCCCCACACGCTGGTGGTGCCGAACGCGGGTGAGATCCTGTACAAGTTGCGCCGCTGAGCTGGCGGCAGGGGTGAAGTTCCCCTACCGAACTATGCGGTGACCGCGTTCACCGACCGCTTGGACCGGCACGGCAGCGAAGCAGGGTGGGCCGCCGTCCTGGCCTATACCGAAGATGGGACGCCGGTCGGCTACGCGTACGGAAACGTCATTGAAGGTGACGACCGCTGGTGGAAACGGATCTCACCCACCCCGGCCGTCGAGTACACCGCTCAGCCGGTCGTCGCTTTGAAGGAACTCGGCGTGAGCGTGCCATGGCGGAAGACAGGCACCTCGCGGCAGCTTCATGATGCGCTACTGGCCGCGTACCCCACCGAGCCCTACGTGTCGCTGATGGTGAACCCCGCCGCCGGCGAGGGAAAGGTCCAGCAACTCTACGAGTCGTGGGGGTACTGGGGCATCGGCGTCAGTCATCCGTCCCCGCACTCGCCGATCCTGACGGCTATGATCCGGCCGACGCCGGGACATGCAGTGGAACCTTACTGAACGGAGCTCTCGGTGCGCTCCACCTACGAGCTGGCCCACCACACCGGCTGGTACTCAGTGGATCCAGCGCAACGGGTCTCATACGGGGACGAGTTCGCCCACTACCGCGCCGAGTCGAGGTCGGCCAGGGGCGGCTCGTGAGGTCCATGACTCGGCGGTAGTCCGGGAGGGCGACCGCCACGCCGTATCGGCAGGATCGTGGGCTCCTCGTACACGGCGTTGCGACCCTCGGTCACGTGGGAGGACGACCGCCACGTCTCGTGTTCGGTGACGGTTCCGGTGGGCTGGGTGTTGTGATCCTCGGCCGCTCGGGAGGGCGACCGCCGCCTCAGCGGCGAACTGCTGGGCAACTTCCCCCAGGCCTTCAGCCACATCGGTCTCGTGACTGCGGCTCAGGCCAGCTGGCAGGCCGAGAGTGGCTGGGAGCCGCGAACTTGATCGGGTCTGAGGCGCGTTACGCCTCACAGGGGCAGCGGGGGGCGTTTCGGCGTGGTTCACGCGAGGGGGTACACGCTCGCCGTCAACGCCGCAGGCACGCAAATGCGGGGGAGCGTCCGCTTCGAGGAGGTAAGGACATGACGGCGATTGTAGAGCGGTCCTCTGACCGCTCGCTCCACGTCAGCGTGCGGGCCATGAACTCCCGCCTCTTGCTCACAACGGCGGGGTAGCGGCGAGCGAGCGTGACGGCCTGGTCCCGGTTCAGGACGACGTGGGCGACTGGGTGGGAGACGTTCATGATGGCGAGGGAGTTGAGACTCGTTCCCCCAGATCTGCTTACGCTGAACGCTGTTTTCTGCGACAATCGCAAACATGGACTTGATTGGTGACATCGCAGCCATCCGCGAACCCTTGCCTGAACCGGGGAGTGTCACGCCCGAGGATGCCTACGCCGACGCCCATGAGCAGGCATGGAAGGCCCGTGTCGAGTACGCCGCCAACCTCCAGGCCCAGTGCGACGGCCTGAAGGAGGACCCCCTGTTGCTGGCGATCAAGGACGCCCGCGGCCGCAAGGAGGCCGCAGACCGCGAGATCCGCCTCCTGCTCGCCTATGGCCGCGAATTCCACGGCGACCGCGCCTACAAGCTCGAGCCTCTGGCCGAGGCCAGCGGTCTGACCCCCTCCGGCATTCGCACTGCCTACGATGACCCCGAAGTGGAGGCCGTAGCCAGGCAGGTTCAGCGGCAGCCCGACAGCCGTCGCCACCGCATGCCGAAGGCCGATTGAGCACACACGTGAAGCGGCGAGACGACCGTCCCCGATCGTGGACGCCGCCGCTACTGTCGGCGCTGCCCTCTAGGCTGCCGCGCATGGCCCCTTCCCGGACGCGGCCGCGCGACGCCCTGGGTATTCGCTGCCCCGCCGCGCACCACCTGCCCCCGGCCCCCTGATCCCCTCGCAGCGGCATCGCCCGCGCCCCAGGGAGGAAGCTCTCCATGACCGTCGTCGATGTTCCCGAACCCGGTCCCCCCAAGAAGCGGCAACTCTTCCCTGACCAGGTCGAAGCTGTTGAACGGCTGGTGCGGCATCTTCGGCGGGCGGGCACGCGGGCGCTGTATGTGTCAGCGACGGGAACCGGCAAGACGCTGGTCTCCAGCCGAGCCGCCAACGAACTCGACGCACGCCTGGTGCTGTTCGTGGTGCCCACCTTGGATCTGGCGGCCCAGACGGCACTGGCGTGGCGCCAGGACGGGCACCGGGGACCCATGGTGATCGTCTCCTCCCTGGACGCAGGCGGCAGGGACGATCTGGTGGCCGCCCAGGTCGGCTCAACCAGCAACCCCTACGGGCTGGCGGCGGCGATGTCGCTGGTAGGAGACGGGGACGGCCAGTTCCAAGCGTTCACGGTGATCTGCACCTACGACTCTCTGGACAAGCTCGAGCAGGCCCAGAAGGCGCGTGACGAGGTCCCGCCGTTCGACCTGGCGATCATGGATGAGGCGCACCGGATCGCGGGCCGCGCCGACAAAAAGTGGGCGATCATCAACGACGCGAGGCGGATCCACGCCGACCGCCGCCTCTACATGACCGCCACGCCCAGGATCTTTGCCGCGCCGGAGCTGGCGGACTCCGCCGACACCGTCCGCCCGCGCCGCCGGCACCGCGGCGGCGCGGATGAGGACGCCTTCGCCAACAGCATGGACAACGAGGCCGTCTACGGGAAGAAGGTCTTCGAGTACCCGCTCGCCCAGGCCGTCGAAGACGGCCGCGCGGCGGACTACCGCATCGTGGTGCCCACCCTCACCGACACCGACCTGCGGCGCCGCCTGAACCTCCCTGCCCCCGGCACCGCCGCTCCCGGCCACGGCAACGTCCAGGACGCGGACAGTGCCCTGCGCACCACCGCCCTCCATCTGGCCGTCCTGCGCGCGATGACCGACCACGGCCTGAAAAAGGTGCTGGTCTACTTCAACCTCGTCTCCGACGCGCGCCACTTCGCACGCGAACTGCCCCAGACGCTGCGCCTGCTCCGCAAGACGCACCCCGACCTCTGCCCCGACATCACCCCCCAGCTCTTCTTCGCCCACGGCGATCACACCCCCGAACAGCGCGCCGGCACCTTCACCAGCTTCGCCGCCGCCACGTCCGCGATCCTGGCCAACTCGAAACTGATCGCCGAGGGAGTCGACATCCCCAGCGTCGACGCGATCGTCTTCGCCGACCCCACCCGCAGCGTCGTCCGCTGCGTCCAGGCCCTCGGCCGCGCCCTGCGCCTGGACGTGAGCGGCAAGACGGCCAGCCTCATCGTCCCCGTCTACATCGAACCCGGCGCCGACCCCGAGAACATCCTCGGCACCGCCTACGAGCCGGTGTGGGCGATCGCCACGGCGCTGGCCAGCCACGACCACCGCATCCTCGAGCGCCTGCCCGACAAGGCCAACCGCCTCCCCAAGGAGACCAGCGAGGTCATCGCACGCCGCTGGCACTTCGACTTCACCGTCCACCCCGAGCGCATCGCCCGCGCCATGGATCTGATCGCGTTCGATCCCCGCGACGCCACGGTGTCCCGCTCCCGCCGTCTCGGGCTCGCCGCCGCCCAGTCCTACCGCGACGAACACGCCCACCTCGACGTCCCCGCCGACTACATCGACCCCACCGGCTACACACTCGGCACCTTCATCACCACCATGCGCGACGCCGCGAAAACCGGCCGTCTCGAAGCCGACTGGACCGCTGAACTCGACGCCCTCGGCATGATCTGGGACAAGCACGACGCCACCTGGCGTGCCCGCCTCGCCGCCGCCGACTACCACCGCACCCACGGCCACCTCGCCGCGCCCGCCACCACCCCCACCGGGGCCTGGCTCGCCGAGCAGCGCCACCTCGACGGCAAGAACCAGCTCGACTCCCCGCGCGCCGACGCCCTGACCGCACTCGATCCCGACTGGCGCCTGCCCCACGGCGCGGACTGGCACCGCAAATACCACCTGCTGCGCGCCCACCTCGCCGACGGAGCCGACCCCGGCGCCCTCACCCGTGACACCCAGCTCGGCAGCGTGAAGATCGGTTCCTGGCTAGGGCGCCAACTCACCACCTGGCACACTCTTGCGCCCGGCCAGCAGCACGCGATGCTTGCCCTCGGCCTCACCCCCGAGAGCAACCCCCTGACCCCTGCCCGCCGCGCCCGCCGGACCTTCGAACAGACCGTCCAGCTCCTGGAGCTCTTCCTCCACCGCGAAGGCCGCATTCCCGCCGCGCGCGAAACCATCCGCGTCGACGGCGACACGGTGAAGATCGGCGCCTGGCTGGCCAAGGCCCGCACCAAGCACCGCACCGGCCAACTCCCGGACGAACACGTCCGCCTGGTTGCCGCACTGTTCGACGGCGACTGGACCGCCGAAGACGCCGCTCCGGCGGTCCTCGCGTAGCACTTCCCGCCCACCTGTGCGCCGCTGCCGCGCTCCCCGCTCCTTCGTCCCAGGCTGCCCGGTGCCGAGGCTGCCCCCAGCCAGCTGATGGGCCACCGCCGAGCTCGCCAAGGCATCCGCCAACGCCTTCCTCGCCACGAAGATCTCCTTCATCAACGCCATCGCCGAGGTCTGCGAAGCCTCCGGCGCCGACGTCACCCAGCTCGCCGACATCCTCGGCCACGACGCACGCATCGGCCGCCGCAGCATGCGCCCCGGCCTCGGCTTCGGCGGCGGCTGCCTGCCCCAAGGACATCCGCGGCTTCATGGCCCGCGCCAGCGAGCTCGGCGTCGACCAGGTCCTGACGATCCTCCGCGAGGTCGATTGAGCTGACGGCCCGCAACTCGCTGAGAACCGCTCAACCACCCACGCGACGACATCACCGGCTGGGCCATCTCCTGAGCAGTCGCAGCTCCCCCGCCGGGCCATGCCCAACTCGATCGAGAGGCCGCCGCATGGACAGCTGCCCGCCGATGCCTGTCAGAGGCGCCCCCTAAAGTGATCGCCCTCGGTGAGATGCCGGGTCAGGAGAGGCTTGGCCGAGGGGCGAGGAGGGCGGCTGTGGCGGGTTCGTCAAGGGGGTCGTTGGCCGAAGCTTTTCCGGAGGTTGCCGCGACGTGGCTTCAGGAGCGCAACGGGGGTCTGACGCCGGAGAAGGCGACTGCGAGGATGAGGGTGGAGGTGTGGTGGCGATGCCCGGCCGGTCATGAATGGCAGGAGACCATCGCCAAACGGGCCTCACTGCTCAAGTGGAAGAACGGGGATATCGCCGCCTGCCCGCAGTGCGTCGGCTTCCGCGTCCCCTACACCTACCCCGAGTGCGGTCACACCCGAAAGATCACCGCGGAGGCGGCGGCGAAGAAACATGGCCGCTGCTGGGGGTGCTACAGCCGCTGGTGGCAGGAGAACGAGCAGCGTTTGAAGGCGGAGTTGTCGGCCGCGGCGAAGGCGGCCGCCCCTCGTGCGGGCGAGCTGCTGGACGCCGTTGCTCTCCCCGAGGCCATCCCCGGGCCGCTGGTGAGCGAGTGGCGGTGGTGGGCGACGAAGCGTCTCCAGGGGGCCATCGCCGCTGAGGAGATGATGGGCAAGGAAGGCGAGACGAGCCGGATTCTGTCCGCGGTCACCGAGAGGGCGGGACAACTGATACCGACCCGGGCGGAGGCCGAGCGGGCCGCGAGCGCGGGCGGCGATGGAGTGCTGCGGCTGCTCGACCAGGCGCACTGGGCGGAGGGCTGGCTTCACGTGCTGACCGGCCGACGTGCCCGCCCCGTTGCGGAGCGGGACCTTCGGGACGTCGGAAGGCTGCTGGCCACCGTCTTCGAGGACTGGGCCGAGGATGCCGCCGAGCAGGTCGGCGAAATGCGGGCGGCCGGCTCTGGGCCGCCGAGCACCGCGCAGATCACCAAGTCCCTGACAGAGGCCATGTTGGAGTTCGCCCACGCCGCCATGGAGCCGAGCTGCCGCGTCTACCGGGAACTGCGACTGCCGGTCGTGCCCGATGGCAAGAGCCGGTACGGCCGCGCGGACGTGGTGATCTGGTCGCCGCCGCTCCCGGACTTCTTCGTCGAGATCGACTCCGCGCACAACCCGGCGTCGGCACAGAAACTCGCCTTCGCTCGCGACGCCGGCGCTTTCCCCGTGTGGGTGCGCTTCGGCTCCGGCAGCATTGAAATGATCGACGGTGTGGTGATTCTCGACCTGCGCGAGACCGTACGCGGCGTGCGCGAGGCGCAGGCCGCGCACGGAGATTCGGCGCGCAGCGATGGGCCCGCGTGAGTTCCTACCGAGGGGGAGGCCAGCGCTCCTATTTCTGTCAGCTCCGGACCGAGCCCCGCAAGGCACCGCCCTCGCGTCCCGTCGTCCGGACTCTCAGGCCCGGCTGCCGCGAGTACCTCGTACACGGTGCGCAGCTGCGGCCAGCCCGTCTCGAGCCTCAACATGGGTAGAGCGGCAACGAACCTGAGGGGATGAGCAGTTGAGCAAGCGGGCCAAGAAGGCGCCGGGGCGGGGCCGGCAACGGTCGGGGTTACTGGGTGCCTCTCGCGTACGGCAGGGCTGGGACGCGCGCGGCGGTCGAATCCGCCTGATCCGCCCTGGGGAAGGGACACTGCCGAGCAGTTGATGCAGACAGCGGGCGTCGACCTGAATCCCTACCTGCGCAGCGCAATCGTCGACGGTTCGGTGGGCTCCGCCCTGTTGGCCGGGCTGGAGGCGAACGGACAAGGTGGCTTCTTCGAGGCGGGTGTAAACGCCGAGGCGTCGGGGTGGCGGAGCCATTGCCGGTATGCGGAGCGCCAGGGAACGTGCCACTTCCCGCCGCCCGCACGCCCCAGTACCACGGTGATCCGCCGCAGCGGCCCGACGTCCACCCCGGCCGCCAACAGCTCCTTCTCCCGCAGCACCGGAAGCCCTCGGTCACGCCGCACGACAGCCCGCCCCCTTTGTCGCCTATTCGCTCTCGTTCCTCACTGTGACATAGGCGCCCGATCGGCATGCTCGGTTACCCAAGGGCGTCACCCTTCCTGGCAAGGACCGGCTGTGACGCGGCGCGGGTCTGTACCGATGCCGCTTCCATGGGCGCCCCGCGAGGTTCTTCCCGCCCGTGGCTGACCCGCCCCCAGAGAGGAGAGGAAGAAGGCCCGCAAACTGTGCCTGGGCACGTCGCCGAACGGTCGTGCTTCCCAATAGGCTCTCCTAATCCGAATCAGAAGCCATCCAGAACGCGACAACAGACAGGCGCGGTAACCGGCTTACGCAACAACTTCGTTAGGACAGTCCGGAAGCACAGGGGGAGCAGGATGACGGGGGAGATCCCGCAGAACACAGACCGAGCCTTGAAGGGCGATCAGCTCTCCTCGCCCGGCGTCGAGGTGCCCGGGCAGCGCCCCGGGCCGCCTGCATCCGGTTCGGAGCCGCAGGTCGACTTCCCGCCCGTCCTCAACGGACTGGACTACCTCGCCAGCGTGGTGGAGCACCTGTCCGACGATGTGACGCCGCGCGACCTGAAGTACGCCGTGCTGCACCTCCAGGCCGGCACTGAGGTCCTGCTCAAGGCCCGCCTCCGGCAGGCGCACTGGACGCTGGTCCTCCAGGACCTGTCCTCCGAGCTCCGCAAGAGCAGGAAGCCTCCGGTGAGCGAGCGGTTCGCCAGCGGAAACTTCGTCAGCTGCGGCATCGACGAGACCCTCAAGCGGCTGCGTGAGGTGCTGGGACTGGACCTGGACAGCGAGCACCTTGCCGCCGTCGCGAAGCTGGGTGAGACCCGCAATGCCCTGCAGCACTACGGGCTGACGCAGTCAGCGCCCGCGGTGGAGGCTCAGGCCGCCACCGTGCTGGACTTCCTGCTCGCCTTCCTGCACGAACACCTCCTGCCACACCTGGACGCGGCTGAACAAGCTCAGGTGGAGACGGCCATGGATGACATCCGGCATCGACTAGGCACGATCACCGAGCTGATCCACACTCGGATGAACGGGATCAAGGAGGCATTGGCTCCGTACACGGACGTAACGGTCGACTGCCCGGACTGCGGTATGCCAGCGCTGGTCGCCGGAACCCCTGTTGCTTGCCGGTTCTGCTACCGCACGTGGACCGACGCCGAATCAGCCACCGCTGACTACGTTTACGCCGATATGGTGCGCCGGGCAGCACTGGACCCCCGAGACAACGAGGAAGCACTCGTCCACTGGTGTCCCAGGTGTGACACCCCGACCATCATCGATGTTGAACGCGACTGGTCGTTTTATCTGTGCCTGCGCTGCGCTGCTGTCTTCGACACCCTTACCTGATGCACCAAAGGCTGTGGTTCCCTGATTGATCCGAAGACGAACGACTTTGACATCTGCCCCGCCTGCATGGCCCGGCTACGCGAAAGCACCTGACGATGCCCCAGATCACCGCAGTGCCACGCCTCCAACGCTCCGACCGCCCGCGCATCCGCATCGTGCGCAACCTGCGGGTCCTGGTGGCCGCGCCCGCCCACTCCCCGCGTTGCCAGGCGGACGCGCGCCGGGTCGCCGCCCGCCTGACCTACCTGCCCCGCGTGACACCCCTGCCGTCTCCGACTCAGCCCACCCTGATCATTCCTCCTGGAGCTGCGGACCGCGCGCTCGGCGCCGACACCAACGTCCTCTACATCTGCACCCACTCCTACCCCGGACCTCAACCCGAAGGCTTCCTCGACACCGACCTGACAGCCCTGCGCCGACCCCTGACCGCTAGGGCGCGTATCGAGTCGTGATCAATCCGCGGGATTCACCCTCGTGACGGGGCCTGATCCGGTAGATCGTCTTGCGTGACGCAAGTGCAACTGACGGACGCAGAGTGGGAGTTCATCGGCCCGCACCTTCCGATCGGCCAGTACGGACCGTACCCCGAGCGGCTGCGGCAGCAGTTCGAGGGCGTG
>NZ_JBEYXD010000087.1:0-32613 GCF_040644975.1 Streptomyces sp. NPDC046900
CGGTAGCTCGCTGGGCTCATAACCCAGAGGTCGCAGGTTCAAATCCTGTCCCCGCTACTGAAGGCCCAGGGCCGGAATCCTCAAGGATTCCGGCCCTGGTGCTTTGTGTACCCCCGTACGGCGGCGGAGCAGGCGGGCGTCGCGAGGTGGGCGGCGACACACGCGCTGGTCCGCCGGGCGATGCACACCCCACGAGCCCACAGCCTCGTACACACACGAAGCCCCGGCACCTAGCAGGTGCCGGGGCTTTCGGACGATCTTGGTCAGCCGGCCGCGCAGTTCGGGCACAGGCCGCGGTACGTCACCTCGACGTCCGAGACCGTGAAGCCGAAGCGCTCCGATTCCGGGAGGTCGGTGAGCGGGTTCCCGTTCGGATGGACATCGCGGATCGAGCCGCAGCGGGCGCACACCAGATGGTGGTGCGGCCGGTGCGCATTGGGGTCGTACCGCTTGGCGCGCTTGTCCGTGGCGACTTCGAGCACCTCGCCGAGGGAGACCAGTTCGCCGAGCGTGTTGTAGACGGTCGCCCGGGAGATCTCCGGCAGTTTGGCGACGGCCCGGGCATGCACCTCGTCGGCTGTCAGGTGAACATGCTCGCCGTCGAGGACCTCTGCCACGACACGTCGCTGCGCGGTCATCCGCCATCCGCGTCCGCGCAGCCGTTCCAACAGGTCACTCATGGAGCCCAGCTTAACAGCAAGCGGACCAGGTTCCGAATGGGTGTGACTTTGGATCTCTATTTGACTTAGACATTGTCCATTGTAGGATCGGGATCGGCTTTAGCTCGGTAACAAGGTTAGTCAGATGTGACGCAGGAGGCCCACGTGACGCAGGGACCGCTTACGACGGAGTCCGGTGCTCCAGTAGCCGACAACCAGAACAGTGAGACCGCGGGCGTCGGAGGTCCGGTTCTCGTCCAGGACCAGCTCCTGCTGGAGAAGCTGGCCCACTTCAACCGTGAGCGCATTCCGGAGCGTGTGGTGCACGCCCGCGGTGCGGGCGCCTACGGCACCTTCACGGTCACCGCAGATGTCACCCGGTACACGCGCGCCAAGTTCCTCTCCGAGGTCGGCAAGCAGACCGAGACGTTTCTGCGCTTCTCCACCGTGGCCGGCAACCTCGGTGCGGCGGACGCCGTCCGCGACCCCCGCGGCTGGGCGCTGAAGTTCTACACCGAAGAGGGCAACTACGACCTCGTCGGCAACAACACTCCGGTGTTCTTCATCAAGGACGCCATCAAGTTCCCCGACTTCATCCACACCCAGAAGCGCGACCCGTACTCCGGCTCGCAGGAGGCGGACAACGTCTGGGACTTCTGGGGTCTGTCCCCCGAGTCCACCCACCAGGTGACCTGGCTGTTCGGCGACCGGGGCATCCCGGCCTCGTACCGCCACATGAACGGCTACGGCTCGCACACCTACCAGTGGAACAACGAGGCCGGCGAGGTCTTCTGGGTCAAGTACCACTTCAAGACCGACCAGGGGATCAAGAACCTCACCCAGGCGGAGGCCAACAAGCTCGCCGGTGAGGACCCGGACTCCCACCAGCGCGACCTGCGCGAGGCCATCGAGCGGGGTGACTTCCCGAGCTGGACCGTGCAGGTCCAGATCATGCCGGCGGCCGACGCGGCGACCTACCGCTTCAACCCGTTCGACCTCACCAAGGTGTGGCCGCACGAGGACTACCCGCCGATCGAGATCGGCAAGCTGGAGCTCAACCGCAACCCGGAGAACATCTTCGCCGAGGTCGAGCAGTCGATCTTCAGCCCCGCGCACTTCGTGCCGGGCATCGGTCCCTCCCCGGACAAGATGCTCCAGGGCCGCCTCTTCGCGTACGGCGACGCCCACCGCTACCGCGTCGGGATCAACGCCGACCACCTGCCGGTGAACCGTCCGCATGCCACCGAGGCGCGCACCCACTCCCGTGACGGCTTCCTCTACGACGGCCGCCACAAGGGCGCGAAGAACTACGAGCCGAACAGCTTCGGTGGCCCCTTCCAGACGGACCGTCCGCTGTGGCAGTCGTTCGACGGCTTCACGGCCGGCACCGGCGACCACGCGGCCCCGGTCCACGCCGAGGACAACGACTTCGTGCAGGCGGGCAACCTCTACCGCCTGATGTCCGAGGACGAGAAGGAGCGCCTGATCGGCAACCTGGCGGGCTTCATCGCCAAGGTCTCGCGCGACGACATCGCCGAGCGTGCGATCAACAACTTCCGTCAGGCCGACGGAGACTTCGGCAAGCGCCTGGAAGCCGCAGTCCAGGCCCTGCGCGGCTGACCCGGGTTGGACCGCTTGCCGTAGGGGGACGGGCCGGAATCCCAGTGGGGTTCCGGCCCTCTCGCTTGCCCGCGGCTAGTGGGCCGTGGCCGGGACGCGCTCCCGGAGCGGCGCCCAGCAGCGGATGATGTCGCGGACCGAGACGACGCCGACGACTTCGTCGCGATCCAGGACGATCAGATGCCGGAAGCCACCGTGAGCCATGGCACGTGCGGCCTCTTCGAGGGTCCAGGTGGGCGCCGCGAACACGACGTCCGTGGTGGTGTGGGAGTGGGCCCGTTCGGTGTCCGGGTTCTGCCCGAGACCGACGGAATTGAGGATGTCGCGTTCGGTGAGGATCCCGAGGCCGCCCGCGTCCGGGTCGAGGACCACGGCCGCGCCGATACGGCGGGCGGACATCAGGGCTGCTGCCTGGCGGAGGGTGTGTGCGGGGCCGATGGTGAGGACCAGCGTGCTCATGGCGTCGCGGACGAGCATGGGGCGGAGCCACCTCCTAGAAATGCTCGCGAATGCACTGGCTCAGGGCTCCGACTGCCGTCGACTGCCGCCGGTCGGTCGCCCCTGTGCAATGCTTCACAAATTCACAAGTGGGGGGACTTTCAGAGTTGCAGGCAAAGGGCGGGTCAACAAGAGGGCGCGCGTCGTGAGTTCAGGGGCGCTCGCGGTGCTCGGGGACAACCCTGATGCCTAGTACCGGTCGTTCAGGTAGTCGAGCAGGGTGTCGTGGAGCAGGCCGTTGGACGCGGCCGCGTTGCCACTGTGCGGGCCCGGGCGGCCGTCCAGGCCCGTGAAGGAGCCGCCGGACTCCGTGACGATGATCGCGTTCGCCGCCATGTCCCACAGCGACAGCTCCGGCTCCGCACAGATGTCGACCGAGCCCTCGGCGACCATCATGTACGGCCAGAAGTCGCCGTACCCGCGGGTGCGCCACACCGCGCGCGTGAGGTCGAGGAAGCCGCCCAGCCTGCCCTGCTCCTCCCAGCCCGACAGCGAGGAGTAGGCGAAGGACGCGTCCGACAGCTTGGAGACGCGCGAGACGCGCAGCCGGGACGCCGAGGACAGGCTGCGGCCCGTGAAGGCGCCGTGTCCCTTCGCGGCCCACCAGCGGCGGCCTAGGGCGGGGGCGGAGACCACGCCCACGACGGGCTGGTAGCCCCCCTCGCCCGCCTCCATGAGGGAGATCAGCGTCGCCCACACCGGCACACCGCGTACGTAGTTCTTGGTGCCGTCGATGGGGTCGACGACCCAGCGGCGCGGGCCTGTGCCCTCGATGCCGTACTCCTCGCCGAGGATCGCGTCGCGTGGCCGGGCGCGCTGCAACTGGCCCCGGATCAGCTCTTCGGCGCCCTTGTCGGCCTCGCTCACCGGCGTCATATCCGGTTTCGTCTCCACCTTGAGGTCGAGCGCCTTGAACCGGGCCATGGTCGCGGCATCGGCGGCGTCCGCGAGTACATGGGCGAGCCGCAGGTCATCGAGATAGTCGGGCATGACCGAACGGTATCGGCCCCTTCCGCGCGAGGGCCACACCGCCCGGCGGATCTTCGGGAGCACGGGCATCTCGTCCGCCGGGGACCGGCTGCCGTGGTGCGATCACCGCGCGCGACGCCCGGCGCACGCCCGGGGAGCCGCCGCGAACTCTTGACAGTGCGGATATGCGCGTCAAATCTGTGCGTCAGAGCCGCCGGCCCCGAGGGAGGCGAGGATGCCTGCAGCGCGGGAATCGCTACTGGACGCCGCCTATATGGCCCTCCTGCGCCGCCCCTGGTCCACCGTGCGCATGGTCGACGTGGCGGCCATGGCCGGTGTCTCCCGCCAGACGCTGTACAACGAGTTCGGCAGCAAGGAGGGGCTCGCCCGGGCCCTGGTGCGTCGGGAGGCCGACGGCTACCTCGCCGGTGTCGATCGCGCCCTCGCCACCCCCGCCGAGCCACGCGAACGGCTGACGGCGGCCGCCGTGTGGACCGCGTCGGCGGCCAGGGAGAACGTGCTCGTGCGCGCCATGCTCACCGGCTGCTGGAGCGAGCGGCTGCCCTCCCCGACGCTTTCCGCGGTCCCGTCCACCTCCACGGTGCCCGCGCAGCGGCGGGCCGACGGACCGCTGCCCTCGCCGTCGGACTTCGTGGCGCTGTTCCGTGACCGGGCCGTGGCCGCGATCAACGGCCACGGCATGGGCAAGGAGGACGTCACGGAGCTCGCCCGTGCCTGCGAGCTGGTCGTCCGGCTCTCCCTGTCCTGCGTGGCGGCTCCGCCGAGCGAGGGGAGCGGGGTGGCGGAACTGGTGCGTCACGCCCTGCCGAGGCCGGTGCGGTGACGGCCCACTGGGGCGGCGGGCATGGTCATGGGACTGGGCACGGCTCGCCGGCGCCGGGCGCGTTGCCACGGGGCGGGGCCGTATGTCGGGCGGGACCTCGCCTCTCGTACGCGGCTGGGCCGCACGTCGAGCGGAGCCTCGCACCCCCACGCGGCGGAGCGCACATCGAGGGAAGCCCCGTGCCCGCGGCGGTGTCCCTCAGTGGGCCGAGCCCGAGAGTTGCAGGCCGATCACGCCCACGATCACCAGCGTGATCGAGACGATCTTCAGGGTGGAGACCAGGTCGCCCAGGAAGACCATGCCGTAGATCGCCGTTCCGGCGGCGCCGATGCCCGTCCACACCGCGTAGGCCGGGCCCACGTCCAGCTTCTTCAGGGACAGGGTGAGCAGGCCGAAGCTGCCGAGCGCGAAGCAGCAGAACGCGACCGTGGGCCAGAGCCTGGTGAAACCGTGCGACAGCTTGAGGCAGACGGCGAATCCGGTCTCGAGGAGCCCGGCCACGATGACCAGCAGCCACGCCATGTGTCGTCCTCCCGCGTCCCCATGTCGACTGCTTCGTCCGGTCGGGTCCGGTCCGGTGCGAGGTAAGAATTTACCTGCCCGCGAGGCGCCCAAACCCCGGGAGGTCAGTCCCCTTCCTTTCGTTCGCGGGTGGCGAGCAGTCTGCGCAGGGAGTAGAGCCGCGCCGGATCCGCGTGACCTTCGGCCACCCACGCGTCCAGGGCGCAGTCCGGCTCGTCGTGGCTGCACGCGCGCGGGCAGTCCTCGGTGCCGGGCTCCAGGTCCGGGAAGGCGTGGATCACCCGTGACGGGTCGATGTGCGCGAGGCCGAAGGACCGTACGCCCGGGGTGTCGATGACCCAGCCGTCCGTCTCCGCGAGCGGCAGCGCGAGCGCGGAGGTCGTGGTGTGCCGCCCGCGGCCGGTCACGGCGTTGACATGGCCGGTCGTACGCCGGCGGTCGTCGGGCACCAGCGCGTTGACCAGCGTCGTCTTGCCCACGCCGGAGTGCCCGACGAAGGCGGTGACCTTGCCGTCCAGATGCTCGCGCACCCGGCCCGCGGCGTCACTGTTCTCCAGTTCCTCACGGCTGGTGACCACGTACGGGATGTCCAGGTCCCCGTACAGCTCCAGCAGCTTGTCGGGCGGGGCGAGATCCGACTTCGTCATCACGAGGAGGGGTTCGAGGCCGCCGTCGTACGCCGCCACCAGACAGCGGTCGATCAGACGGGGGCGCGGCTCGGGGTCGGCGAGCGCGGTGACGATGGCCAGCTGATCGGCGTTGGCGACCACCACCCGCTCGAACGGATCGTCGTCGTCGGCCGTGCGGCGCAGGAGGGACGTGCGCTCCTCGATGCGGACGATGCGGGCGAGCGTGTCCTTGGCGCCGGACAGGTCGCCGACGAGGGCGACCCGGTCGCCGACCACGGCAGCCTTGCGGCCCAGTTCGCGGGCCTTCATCGCCATGACCGTGCGGTCGTCGACGAGGCAGGTCAGCCGGCCCCGGTCGACGGTGAGGACCATGCCCTCGGCCGCGTCCTCGTGCTTGGGCCGGATGTTCGTGCGCGGCCGGTTGCCCCTGCGGTTGGGGCGGGTGCGGATGTCGTCCTCGTCGGTGTGCTTGCCGTAGCGGCGCATGGTCCCAGTCCGCCCGTCAGTCCCCGAGCATCCCGGCCCACAGTTCGGGGAAGTCCGGCAGTGTCTTGGCCGTCGTCGCCACGTTCTCGATCTGCACACCGTCGACCGCCAGGCCGATGACCGCGGCCGCGGTCGCCATGCGGTGGTCGTCGTAGGTGTGGAAGACGCCGCCGTGCAGGCGGCGCGGGCGGATGTGCAGGCCGTCGGCGGTCTCGGTGACGTCGCCGCCCAGCTCGTTGATCTCCTTGGTGAGCGCGGCGAGGCGGTCCGTCTCGTGGAGGCGCAGATGGGCCACGCCGCGCAGCGTCGACGGGGAGTCGGCGAGGGCGGCGACCGCCGCGATGCCCGGCGTCAGCTCGCCGACCTCCCCGAGGTCCACATCGATACCGTGAAGAGCACCCGAACCGGTGAATTCCAGGCCGCGCTCGGTCAGCGCGCAGGAACCGCCCATCTCGGTGAAGATCTCCCGCAACCGGTCGCCGGGCTGGGTCGTGCGGGCGGGCCAGTCAGGGATGACCACCTTGCCCCCGGTCACCAGGGCGGCCGCGAGGAAGGGCTGGGCGTTGGAGAGGTCCGGCTCGACCGTCAGGTCCCGGCCGAGCAGGGCGCCCGGCGTCACGCGCCAGACGTTCGGCTCGCCCCCGGACTCGGGCGTGTCGACCTGGGCGCCGATCGCGCGCAGCATGTCGACGGTCATCCGGATGTGGGGCATCGAGGGCAGCGTCGAACCGGTGTGGCGGACCTCCACACCTTGGTTGAACCGCGGTGCGGAGAGCAGCAGGGCGCTGACGAACTGGGACGACGAGGAGGCGTCGATCGACACCGGGCCGCCGTCCAGCGCGCCGCCGCCGTGCACGGTCAGCGGCAGCGTGCCGCGGCCGTCGTCGTCGATACGGGCGCCGAGGGCCCGCAGAGCGTCGATCACCCCGTCCAGGGGGCGCTCGTACGAGCGGGGGTCGCCGTCGAAGCGCACCGCGCCGTCGGCCAGCGCGGCCACCGGGGGCAGGAAGCGCATCACGGTGCCGGCGTTGCCGACGTCGATCGTGGCCGGGCCGTGCAGCGCGGCGGGGATCACCCGCCAGGTCTCGCCGGAGCCGTCGGGGCCGACCCCTTCCTCGATGCCGACGCCCATCGCGCGCAGGGCGGCGGCCATCAGGAGGGTGTCGCGTGAGCGCAGGGGGCGGCGCAGCCAGCCTGGTTCGGAGGCGAGGGCGGCGAGGACGAGGGCGCGGTTGGTGACCGACTTGGACCCGGGCACGTGGACCGTCGCATCGACGGCTCCGCTCGCGTGCGGGGCGGGCCAGAGGGCGGTGTGCGCGGGGTTAACGGTCATGCGCCCCACTGTAGTGGCTGGCTCACGCCGGAGATCTTGATCAAAAGCGGCGAAACCTGAGCGAAATCGTTGTCTGATACCCGGGCCGTGGATGCCGTGCATACATGCGCGAACACATGCGGTCACACCCGGACGCGATCAGATCCGCAGCAGCCACTGACCGCCCCCCATCAGCGCGCACAGCGACACGACGTGGAACAGGAAGAGCCACAGTCCGGCCGGTACGTGGGTGAGCCGGGACAGCTGGTCCGCGTCCGAGTCCCCGGCGCCGCCACGGGACCGCTTGGCCTGCAGCTCGAAGGCCGGCCGTACGCCGCCGACCAGCAGGAACCACACCACCGCGTAGCCGAACGCCGCCTGCACCTGGGGACCGGTGAGCCATGACACCAGCACGAACATGCCGCCGGTCAGGAGCACGGTCAGTGCCCCGTACGCGTTGCGGATCATCACCAGCATGGCCACGAGCAGTGCCGTGGCCAGCCACAGCAGCATGGTGATGTGCCCGGCGGCGAGCAGCGCCGCACCGCCGAGGCCCAGGAGCGGGGGAGCGGTGTAGCCGGCGGCGGCCGTCAGGATCATGCCGAGGCCGTACGGCTTGCCGCGGCTCACGGTGAGGCCGCTGGTGTCGGAGTGGAGCCGGATGCCGGTGAGGGTGCGTCCGGTGAGCAGTGCGAGCAGGCCGTGGCCGCCCTCGTGCGCGATGGTGATGGCATTGCGCGATATCCGCCACGCGCCATGCGGAACGACCACGGCCAGCGCGGCGACCAGGGTGGCGATCACGACCCACAGATCGGGGTCGGGCTGACTCCCGAAGACCCTGTCCCAGAGGTCGGGCAGCGCGCTCAGCGAGGGCGAGGCGAGGGTGTGCATGGCGGTTGTCGGCTCCTGGGCTCTCGTCGGATCTGGCAGTGTGGCACGTATGTGCGGACGGTATGCAGCGAGTCGCAGGCCTGAGGATCTCGCTGGAATCTTTGAGATCGAGACAGGAGTCCCCCCTGCTCCGGCGGAGTCGGAGGCGCAGGGCGGGGAGCCCGGGGAGATCCTGGCACCCGACTACAACGTGGCTCCCACCAAGGAGGTCTACGCGGTCCTCGAGCGCCCCCTCAAGGACGCCGACGACAAGCGGCCGGTTCGCCAGCTGCGCAGGCTCAGATGGGGCCTCGTCCCGTCCTGGGCGAAGTCGCCGGAGGGCGGCGCCCGGATGATCAACGCGCGCGCCGAGACGGTGCACGAGAAGCCGTCCTACCGCCGGGCCTTCGCCGCCCGGCGCTGCATCCTGCCCGCGGACGGTTACTACGAGTGGGTCACCGGCACGGAGGAACGCGAACTGGAGGCCGAGGGCAGGAAGAAGCGGCCACGCAAGCAGCCGTACTTCGTGCTGCCCGCCGACGGCTCGGTCTTCGCGATGGCCGGCCTGTACGAGTTCTGGCGGGACAGGACCCTGCCCGACGACCATCCCCGGGCCTGGTGGGTGACCTGCTCGGTGATCACGACGGAAGCGGAGACGTCGCCGCTGGCCGTGGCCCCGGCCGAGGGGCCGCACTCGCTGTCCGACATCCACCCCCGGATGCCTCTGATGCTCACCCCGGACCGGTGGGACGCCTGGCTCGACCCCTCCGGCACGGACCCCGACGACCTGCGCTCCCTGCTGGACGCACCGCCGTCCGGTCTGATGCGCGCCTACCCGGTCTCCACGGCGGTCAGCAACGTCCGCAACAACGGCCCGGAGCTGCTCAAGGAGCTGGCCGGCCCCGAAGAGGGCACACTGTTCTGACGTGACGGATGTGACTGTTATGCCGGATGCGACGGATATGGTCGCAACCGAGGCCGGTACCGCGCGTGTCACCTGGCACACCGCCGAACGGGCGAAGTTCGTCCTCGCCGTGAGCCATGGCGCAGGCGGGGGCATCGAGGCCGCCGACCTCCGGACGCTGGCCCGGGTGCTGCCCGGGCACGGCGTGAGCGTCGCCCTCGTGGAACAGCCCTGGCGCGTCGCCGGTAAGAAGGTGGCGCCCGCGCCGAAGACGCTGGACGAAGGCTGGCGCGGGGTGTGGCCGGTCCTCGGGAAGCCGGGACTGCCCGTGATCGCCGGTGGGCGCAGCGCCGGGGCCCGGGTCGCCTGCCGTACGGCCACCGAGCTCGGCGCACACGCCGTACTCGCGCTGAGTTTCCCCTTGCACCCGCCGGGCCGGCCCGAGAAGTCCCGCGAAGGCGAACTGCTCGGCGCGGGTGTGCCCACGCTGGTCGTCCAGGGTGGCAACGACCCGTTCGGGAGACCCGAGGAGTTCCCGCCCGGGCCGTACGAGATCGTCGAGGTGCCCCACGGCGATCACGGCCTCGCCGTCCCCAAGCGCGCCGGGATCAGCCGGGAGGAGGCGCTGAAGATCGTCGCCGACGCCGTGGTGAAGTGGATCGCGTCACTCGGGTGACGCCCGGGAATGCTGCGCGGCGGACCGATGTTGTGCGGATCAGACAGCACCCGACGGTGTTGCACCGCACGAACGAGAGGAAGTCCGCCGCATGGGTTCGACCATCTGCCCGAGCCGCAGCAGCAGCGCTGACCTGGAGTGGACGGTGCTGCACGCGGCCAAGACCGCCCCTGTTCGAGCGGCGGCGGGTAAGGATGTTCGTCTATCCTCCGATTCAAGTGGGACCTCTTTCGGTCCTGCCATGTTGCTGGAGGAGGTGGGTCCGGTCACCGGTACCGACGCAGGGACCGACAACGGCCGGGCGGAGCAGCCCGAGGGCCGGGGCACGAGCGCGGAGTCGTCCGCGGCGCGCAGCGCGCGCTTCGAGCGGGACGCGCTCGAATTCCTCGATCAGATGTACTCCGCCGCATTGCGGATGACCCGGAATCCGGCGGACGCCGAGGACCTGGTCCAGGAGACGTACGCGAAGGCGTACGCGTCCTTCCACCAGTTCCGTGAGGGCACCAACCTCAAGGCCTGGCTGTACCGGATCCTCACCAACACCTTCATCAACTCGTACCGCAAGAAGCAGCGCGAACCCCAGCGCAGCGCCGCTGAGGAGATCGAGGACTGGCAGCTCGCCCGCGCCGAGTCGCACATGTCGACCGGTCTGCGCTCCGCCGAGTCGCAGGCGCTCGACCACCTGCCCGACTCGGACGTCAAGGAAGCGCTGCAGGCGATCCCCGAGGAATTTCGCATCGCCGTGTATCTCGCGGACGTAGAGGGCTTTGCGTACAAGGAGATCGCGGACATCATGGGGACACCCATCGGTACGGTGATGTCCCGGCTGCACCGGGGCCGCCGTCAACTGCGCGGCATGCTCGAGGACTACGCCCGCGAGCGCGGGCTCGTCCCGGCCGGCGCCGGAGAGTCGAACGAAGCGAAAGGTTCGGGCTCATGAGCTGCGGAGAGCCGCACGAGACGGACTGCAGTGAGGTCCTCAACCATCTCTACGAGTTCCTCGACAGTGAGATGCCGGACATGGACCGCACCAAGTTCCAGCAGCATTTCGAGGAATGCTCGCCGTGCCTGGAGAAGTACGGGCTCGAGCAGGCCGTGAAGAAGCTGGTCAAGCGGTGCTGCGGGCATGACGACGTGCCGACCGACCTCAGGGCGAAGGTCATGGGCCGTATCGATCTGATCCGCTCGGGTCAGACGGTGCCCGAGCACGATGTGACCGCGACGCCTCAGGAGTCCTGAACTCCAGTTCGGAAACTCCGGTCAATCGTCGGTGGTTTGTCACTCGAACGTGCTAATCCGCGAGCCATTGGCCTGCTGATACCCCCAATGCCGCTTTCCTGCCCTGCCCTCGCCTCTAGGCTCCGGAGCCTGAGAGGGGCATGACCGCCCCCGCCCGGTAGCGGGAGGGGCGCGGGATGCGGGGGAGGTGCGTCATGGGGCCGGTACGGCCGTGGGCACGGGTGTATGTCGGCTGTGTCGTCCTCGCCGCACTGGTGTGTGTGGCTCCGCTGGCGGACCTCTCGGTCGCCTGGTGGGCGATCGCCCTCCCTGCCGCGCTCTACGCCGGCTGCGAGCAGATCGTCCGGTGCCGACCGCTGAGCACCCGGGCTCCCGAAGGGCTCGGCACCTTCTTTCCCGTACTGCTCGCCGCGGCCTTTCTGCTGCCGCCACCGGCCGCCGCCCTGGTGCCGCTGCCCGGGGCTCTGCTGGCCCGTGTCGGGGAGCGGCCGCCGTGGCTGCGCCGTGTCTGGCGGGCCGCCCAGCTCGTCCTGGCCGTGTGGGCGGCCTCGCGGGTGCACTGGGCGCTCGGCGGCCGGGACGCGGTTGCCGGCCCGCGCTTCCCGTACGCGCTCCTGACCGCGGGCGCGGCCGTGGTGGCGTTCTGCCTGACGCTGACCCTGCTGGACGGCGGGGTCCTGGCACTCGCCGAGGGGGTGCCGGCGCGTATGGCGTGGCGCGGGCTGTTCCTGCGCTCCCTTGCCCCTGTCTCCGTCCACGGGCTCGCCGGGCTGATGATGGCCGTGCTGTGGCGCAGCCCGTTCGGGCCCGTCGCCGCCCTGCTCGTGCTGCTCCCCATGTACGTGTCCTGCTGGGTCTTCGCCCAGTACCACCGGGAGCGGGCGGCCCACCAGGCCACGATCCGCGCGCTGGTGCAGGCAGTCGACATCAAGGACGGGTACACCCGCGGGCACAGCGAGCGGGTCGGACAGGCCTCCATGATGATCGCGCGTGAACTCGGCATGGACGACGACCGGGTGGAGGTCCTGCGGTTCGCCGGCATCTTGCACGACGTCGGCAAACTCGGCGTGCCCACACGGCTGTTGCGCAAGGACGGGCCGCTCACCCCTCAGGAGCGGCGGATCATCGAGCTGCACCCCGAGTACGGCCATGAGATGGTCCGCGGGATCGGGTTCCTCGGCGAGGCACGGTCCGCGATCCTCCACCACCACGAGCGGCTCGACGGCAGCGGATACCCGTACGGTCTCGTCGGCCACCAGATCCCGGAGCCCGCCCGGGTGGTGGCGGTGGCCGACGCCTTCGACGCGATGACCTCGACCCGCTCGTACCGGCGCGCCCGCCCGGTCGGGGCGGCGCTGGAGGAGCTGGAGCGGTGTGCGGGGGCGCAGTTCGACCCCGCGATGGTGCGGGCACTGGTCCGCGCCCTCGGCCGGCACGGCTGGCATCCGGCGGTGACCGCGGACGAGGTGCGCGCCGCCGTGCCCCCGCCCGCCGCCGTGCCGACGGCCGGTGAGCCGGCCGGGCAGCGCCGCGGCGGGGGCGGCGCATGACCGTGGGCCGCCTCGTCCTCGTCCTGGCCCGTACGGCGGCCGCGCTCCTGGCCGCGGGCTCCCTCTGGCTCACGCTCTGGCGCGGTCTCGACGAACCCGCCGTCGCCCTCGCCTTCGGGGTGCTCGTCGCGGTGGGCGAGCTGTCCCGGTGGAGCGACAGCGACGAGCGGGAGTCCACCCCTCTCGGTGCGGCCGGTGCGCTCTCCTACGCCCTGCTCGGACAGAACGCCGGGCACCCCACCCACCACGGGGTGCAGCAGGTCGTCACGGTGGTCCTCGCCGCCTGTCTCGCGGGCTGCGTCCCGCACGTGGCCCGCGGCCGAGGGCCCACCGCCGACCACCTGACCCGCCGGCTGCTCACTGTGGGCTTCGCCACTGTCTGCTTCCAACCCCTCTACGCCCAGGGCAGGTTGCGCGACTGGAGCGGACCGGCGTACGCGCTCCTGCTCGTCGCGCTGCTCGTGCTCACCACCCTGTGCGACGCCGTGCTCGCCGCCGCGCTGGCGCACTCCAGGACCCGCTGGCCGTTCGGACCGCTGCTGCGCGACGAACTGCGGGCCAGAGTCGGCATCGGCTCGGCCGTCTGCGCGACCGGCGCGGTGATGTCCCTCGCGGTCGCGGTCGTGGGCCTGTGGGCGCTGCCGGTGTTCTCGCTGCCGCTGCTGCTCACCCAGCTCTCCTACCGGCGGTACGCGGCCGTGCGCACCACCTACCGGCAGACCATCGCCTCGCTGGCGCGGGCCACCGAGATCGCCGGGTACACACCTGCCGGGCACGCCCGCCGGGTGGCGGCGCTCAGCTGTGCCGTCGGCCGGGAACTGGGTCTGGCCGAACCGGAGCTGACCGTCCTGGAGTACGCGGCCCTCATGCACGACATCGGGCAGCTCAGTCTGATCGACCCGGTGCCGGCCGGTGCCACGGCCGCGCTACCCACCGAGGAACAGCGGCGCATCGCGCTTCTGGGCGGGGCCGTCGTACGCCAGACCGGGGTGAACGCGGAGGTGGCGGTGGTCGTGGAACGGCAGGCGGATCCCTACCGGGAACAGCCGGTCAGCGCCAGAATCGTCCGGGCCGTGAACGCGTACGAGGAGATGGCGCGGGAAGAAACGGGACCAGGCGGAGCGCTCAGAGCACTGGAGCGGCTGCGGCTCGGCTGTGCCCGCGACTACCAGCCGGAGGTCGTGGAGTCACTCGCCCGGGTGCTGCATCAAAGGGGCGGCGCGATGAGTGTCGCACCGGTCGTCTAGCGCCCGGGGTGCGCCTCGGGCAAGGGCGGCGGTGGAGCTTGCGCGGCCGGTCTGACCTCGGCGACTGCGGGGTAACCCATGGGTAATGAGCGCCCGTCCGGCCGTACGTGGTTGGATGCGAGAAGAGGGTGTTCGGGGGCACAGCTCGGTCCGTGGCCCCCGCGAACGGCGAGAAACCGGCAGGCGGGAATCGCAAGGGACTGGCAGGCGGGAATCGTGAGGATCTTCGGGAAGGGACGGCACCGGCCCTCCGCCTCCTGGCGGCAGGCCACCGACCGCGCGTTCACGCTGATCGGCGACGGCCGGTACGAGGACGCGGGAGCGCTGCTGACCCGTGCCGCGGACATGGAGCCCTGGCTGTCGGAGTCCTGGTTCAATCTCGCCCTGCTCCACAAGTTCCGGCACGACTGGGAGCAGGCCCGCACCGCGGGACTGCGCGCCGTGGCCCTGCTCGAGAAGGACACCGGGGCGCCCGACTGGTGGAACGTCGGCATCGCGGCCACAGCCTTGCAGGACTGGCCGCTGGCCCGCCGCGCCTGGCAGGCGTACGGCCTCAGGGTGCCCGGGGGCCCCACCTGGCCGAAGGCAGGGCTGGGAGCCGTCGGCTCCGACGAGCCCACCGGGATGGAGCTGGGCAGCGCCGCCGTACGGCTGTCGCCCGAGGGGGAGGCCGAGGTCGTGTGGGGGCGCAGGCTGGACCCCGCCCGCATCGAGGTGCTCTCCATCCCGCTGCCGTCCTCCGGGCGCCGCTGGGGTGAGGTCGTGCTGCACGACGGCGTCCCGCACGGCGAGCGCACGACGGCGGTCGGGCACGCCTACCCCGTCTTCGACGAGATCGAGCTGTGGGCGCCCTCCCCTGTGCCCACCTGGGTGGTCCTGCTTGAGGCCGCGACGGAGGAGGACCGGGACGCGCTGGAGCAGCTGGCGGCCGACGCCGGGTTCGCCGCGGAGGACTGGTCGTCGTCCGTGCGGCTGCTGTGCCGTATGTGCTCCGAGTCCCGGATGCCGGCGGACGAGGGCGACGGCGAGCATCTCGACCCGCACGACCGCAGCGAGCCGGGGCACCCGGGACCGCTGGGGCACCGCACGGCCGGGCAGCTGTGGGTGCCGGAGCGCGAGTGCGGTATCGCGGCGCCCGCCTCGCTGGTGCGCGGACTGCTCGAGGGGTGGGTCGCGGACAGTCCGGACAGCCGGGACTGGCGGGACCTCGAAGAGGTCTGCTGAGGCGGTATCCGGGCCCACGGTTCATGGGGAGGGCATCCGGCCGCGCCACGTAGGCTGTACCCGCAGGTTTTCTCACAGGTTGCAGGAAGGCATACGTCGGTCATGGCGCAGCAGGACACCGATCAGCAGCACACGGGCGTTCTCCCCGTGGACGACGAGGGATTCGTCATCGACACGGAGGACACCGAGCAGCGTGAGGCCGCCTGGCGCGAGCGCGGCACCTCGCGGCCGATCACGGTCGTCGGCAACCCGGTGCTGCACAAGGAGTGCAAGGACGTCACCGAGTTCGGCGATGAACTGCAGCAGCTGGTCGCGGACATGTTCGCCAGCCAGCGCACCGCCGAGGGCGTGGGCCTGGCCGCCAACCAGATCGGCGTCGACCTGAAGGTCTTCGTCTACGACTGCCAGGACGACGAGGGCCTACGGCACGTCGGTGTGGTCTGCAACCCGAAGGTCGTCGACCTGCCCGCCGACAAGCGTCGGCTGGACGACAGCAACGAGGGCTGCCTCTCCGTCCCGACCGCGTACGCACCGCTCGCCCGCCCCGACTACGCCGAGGTGACCGGGCAGGACGAGAAGGGCAACCCGATCAAGGTGCGCGGCACCGGGTACTTCGCCCGGTGTTTGCAGCACGAGACGGATCACCTGTACGGGTACCTCTACATCGACCGGCTCTCCAAGCGCGAGCGCAAGGACGCCCTGCGGCAGATGGCCGAGAACGAGCCTCGCTACCCCGTGGTGGCCAACGACTGAAAGCCCTTGCCGACGACGCCCGGCCGGAGATCCCTTCCGGCCGGGCGTCGTTCATGTGTGCGTCGGACATTCGATCCCTTGTGCGTATGAATTAACCCATATTCAGTCACGCAAGGCATGTTCTCGGCGTGATGGGGCGTTCGTTGAAGCAAATCCGTTCCCAGATCGGTCAGTTGTAGTGCTGAATGGAAAGCGCGGGGATACGCAACGGCGCGCGCCCGGCACAGCGGAAGGGGTGTCGCGCCACCGGCGGCTGAGAGGGGTTTGTTCGTGCCAGCTTTCCCACACAGCACTTCATCGACAACGACCGTGGTCGCGGTTCCACCGGCACTCTCCATGCCGGTCATCGAGGCCGCGTTTCCGCGTCGACTGCACCCGTATTGGCCCCGCCTGCAGGAGAAGACACGTACCTGGCTGCTGGAAAAGCGGCTCATGCCGGCGGACAAGGTCGAGGAATATGCCGACGGACTGTGCTACACGGACCTCATGGCGGGTTACTACCTCGGTGCCCCCGACCGGGTCCTGCAGGCGATCGCGGACTACAGCGCCTGGTTCTTCGTCTGGGACGACCGTCACGACCGTGACATCGTCCACCGGCGGCCCGCCGCCTGGCGGCGGCTGAGGTCCCAGCTCCATGCGGCTCTGGACTCCCCCGAGGACCACCTGCATCACCCGGATCCCCTGGTGGCGGGGTTCGCGGACAGCGTGGTGCGGCTGTACTCGTTCCTCGGCGACAGGTGGAACGCGCGCTTCGCCCGGCACTTCCGCGCGGTGATCGAGGCGTACGACCGGGAGTACCGCAACCGCACCACCGGGACGGTCCCGACGGTCGAGGGCTATCTCGAGCTCCGGCGGCTCACCTTCGCGCACTGGATCTGGACCGATCTGCTGGAGCCGAGCGCGGGCTGTGAACTGCCCGACGCCGTGCGGAAACACCCCGCTTACCGGCGGGCGGCGCTGCTGAGCCAGGAATTCGCAGCCTGGTACAACGATCTGTGCTCGCTCCCCAAGGAAATCGCGGGGGACGAGGTCCACAATCTCGGAATCAGTCTCATTCACCACGAGGGGATGACGCTCGAAGAGGCCATCAGGGAAGTAAGGCGGCGGGTCGAGGAATGCGTATCGGAGTTCCTTGCCGCTGAAAAGGAGGCGCTGTGGCTCGCCGACTCGCTCGCGGACGGTACCGCGCGAGGAAAGGAACTGAGCGCCGCCGTGAAAGCGATCGTCGTAAACATGCGGAACTGGTTCAGCACCGTGTACTGGTTCCACCATGAGTCCGGTCGCTACATGGTCGACAACTGGGACGACCGCTCCACACCCCCGTATGTCGACAACGAAGCGGCAGGTGAGAAATGACCCTCGAATCAATCGGTTCGGAGGCCCCCGAGGCGGCGACGCCACCACGCGTTCCGCCCCTTGCCGCGGGCGGTGTCCCGTTCCTCGGACATGGCTGGAAGCTCTTCCGTGACCCGCTGGGCCTCCTCGGCCGGCTGCGGGACGACGGCGACGTCGTACGGTTGAAGCTCGGTCCGAAGGCGGTGTACGCGATCACCACCCCCGCGCTTGCCGGAGCCCTCGCGCTGAGCACCGACTTCCAGATAGGCGGTCCGCTGTGGGAGTCCCTCGAGGGCCTCCTCGGCAAGGAGGGTGTGGCCACCAGTAACGGGCCGCTGCACCAGCGCCAGCGGCGGGCGATCCAGCCCGCCTTCCGGCTGGAGTCCATCCCGGGCTACGGGCCGGTCATGGCGGAGGAGGCGCAGGCGCTCGTGGAGCGCTGGAGGTCCGGCCGGACCGTGGACGTCACGACCGAGTCGTTCCGTGTGGCGGTGCGGGTGATCGCACGCTGTCTGATGCGCGGCAGCTACATGGACGAGCGGGCCGACCGCATCTGCACCGCGCTCGCCGCGCTCTTCAGCGGCATGTACCAGCGCATGGTCATACCGCTCGGGCCGCTGTACCGCCTGCCCCTTCCGGCCAATCGCGAATTCAACCGGGCGCTGGCCGATTTGCATCTCCTGGTCGACGAGATCATCGCCGCCCGCCGCGCATCCGGTCAAAAGCCGAACGATTTGCTGATGGCTTTGCTGGAGGCGAAGGACCACAACGGCGAGCCCATTGGGGAACAGGAGATCCATGACCAGGTCGTTGCCATCGTCACGGCCGGCAGCGAAACAGTGGGATCCATGGTCATGTCGCTCCTGCAAGTCCTCACGGACCACCCGGATCAAGCGGACAAGATCCGCGACGAGGTGAAGACCGTGACGGGTGACCGGCCGGTCGCATTCGAGGACGTACGGCAGCTGCCCTACACCGCGAATGTCATCGTCGAGACAATGCGTTTGCGTCCCGCCGTATGGATATTGACCCGGCGGGCGGTGGCCGACACCCAGCTCGGCGGGTATCGCATTCCGGCCGGAGCCGACGTCGTCTACAGTCCGTACGCGATCCAGCACGACGGGCGGTCCTACGAGCGGGTCGCGGAGTTCGACCCCGACCGCTGGCTCCCGGAGCGTGCCAAGAGCGTGCCGAAGCACGCCATGACCCCCTTCGGGGTCGGCAACCGCAAGTGCCCCGGGGACCACTTCTCGATGGCCGAGCTCACCCTGATCACGGCCGCGGTGGCCTCCGCCTACCGTTTCGAGGAGGCGCCCGGGTCCGACCCGAGGCCGCGGATCGGCATCACACTCCGCCCGCGCCGGCTCCTGCTGAGGGCCCTGCCCAGGTGATGGTCCGGCGCACGTTCAGGCGGCCTGTGGGCCCCTGAACGTGCGCCGGTAGGCATGGGGCGTCGTGTCGAGCGCCCGGACGAACTGATGCCGCAGCGCCGCCGCCGTGCCGAAGCCGGTGCGATCGGCGATCGTGTCCATCGTCTCGTCGGTCCGCTCCAGCAACTCCTGTGCCAGCAGCACACGTTGACGCAGGATCCAGCGGTACGGGGTGGTGCCGGTCTCCTGCTGGAAACGGCGGGCGAAGGTACGCGGGGACATATGGGCGCGGGCCGCGAGCTGTTCCACGGTCACCTCCTGGTCCAGGTGCCGCTCCATCCACACGAGCACCTCGGCGACCGTGTCGCACTGCGACCGCGGCAGAGGCCTTTCGATGTACTGGGCCTGGCCTCCGTCGCGGTGCGGCGGCACCACCATCCGGCGGGCGATCTTGTTGGCGACCTCCGGGCCCTGCTCCTTGCGCACGATGTGCAGGCAGGCGTCGATGCCGGCGGCGGTGCCGGCCGAGGTGATCACCGGGTCCTCGTCGACGTAGAGCACGTCCGGCTCGACGACGGCCCGGGGGAAGCGCCGGGCGAGGGCGTCGGCGTGCCGCCAGTGCACGGCGCAGCGCCGCCCGTCCAGCAGTCCGGCGGCCCCCAGCACGAAGACGCCGGAGCAGACGCTGAGCACCCTGGCACCGCGCTCGGCGGCCCGGCGCAGCGCGTCGAGCAGTTCGGGCGGATACGTGCGGTCCGCATAGGTGTCCCCGGCCGGCACGGCGATGAGGTCGGCTTCCTCGAGCCGCTCCAGGCCGTGCGGCGTGGACACGGTGAATCCGCAGTGGGTGCCGAGCGAGTGTCCCTCGGCCGAGGCGACCGCGAAGTCGTAGACCGGTAGGCCCTCGTCGCTGCGGTCGATGCCGAACACCTCGCACACGACGCCGAGTTCGAAGGGATGCACACCGTCGAGGAGGACGGCGGCCACGTTATGCAGCATGCCATCAGTGTGCCTCGGAAGTGGCAGCAATTCGAGGGTGTACGGCAGTCCTGCCACTGACGGTAAGGGGCATTCGGCGCGACAGTGGTGTCCATGAATACGGCACAGGCACAGGCCCTGATCGGAATGCTCACCGTCGTGGGGATCCTCGTCCTCCTGGTCCTCCCGTCACTGATCGGCATCGCGCACGAGCGGCGCGTCGACCGACGGATCCGGAAGGCCCAGGAGGCATGGGAGAAAGAGGCGGCTCAGAAGTCCTCGTCCAGGTCGACGGTGCCCTCCACCGCCACCTGGTACGCCGAGGGACGCCGCTCGAAGAAGTTGGTCAGCTCCTGAACACCCTGCAACTCCATGAAGGAGAAGGGGTTCTCGGAGCCGTACACCGGGGCGAAGCCGAGGCGCGTGAGGCGCTGGTCGGCGACGCACTCCAGGTACTGCCGCATGGAGTCGGTGTTCATGCCGGGGAGGCCGTCACCGCACAGGTCGCGCGCGAACTGCAACTCGGCCGCGACGGCTTCCCTCAGCATGGCGGTGACCTGCTCCTGGAGCTCGTCGTCGAAGAGGTCCGGCTCCTCCTTGCGCACGGTGTCGACCACGTCGAAGGCGAAGCTCATGTGCATCGTCTCGTCCCGGAACACCCAGTTGGTGCCGGTGGCCAGACCGTGCAGCAGGCCCCGGCTGCGGAACCAGTAGACATACGCGAAGGCGCCGTAGAAGAAGAGGCCCTCGATGCACGCGGCGAAGCAGATGAGGTTGAGCAGGAAGCGGCGCCGGTCGGACTTCGTCTCGAGCCGGTCGATCCGCTCCACCGAGTCCATCCACGTGAAGCAGAACTCGGCCTTCTCCCGGATGGAGGGGATGTTCTCGACGGCCGCGAAGGCCGCGGCACGGTCCTCCGGATCGGGCAGGTAGGTGTCGAGCAGCGTCAGATAGAACTGGACGTGCACGGCCTCCTCGAACAGCTGGCGCGACAGATACAGGCGCGCCTCGGGGGAGTTGATGTGCTTGTACAGCGTCAGCACGAGGTTGTTCGCCACGATCGAGTCGCCCGTGGCGAAGAAGGCCACCAGACGGCCGATCATGTGCTGCTCGCCCGGCGAGAGCTTGGCGAGGTCGGCCACGTCCGAGTGGAGGTCCACCTCCTCCACGGTCCAGGTGTTCTTGATGGCGTCCCGGTAGCGCTCGTAGAAGTCCGGGTAGCGCATGGGGCGCAGGGTCAGTTCGAAGCCGGGGTCCAGCAGGTTCTGGTCAGTCATGGCAGTGGGCGCGCGTGGCGCCGTCCTCCAGGGGTGGTGATCGGGTGGCGGGGCGGGAACTACTGGCAGGCCTCGCAGGACTCGGGGTTCTCGAGGGAGCAGGCGACGGCGTCGGGGTCGGCGACCTGCTGGACGGGAAGGGCCGGCTGCGCCTGGGCGGCACGGGCGATCCGGGTCGCCGGGCGGGAGCGCAGGTAGTACGTCGTCTTCAGGCCCTGCTTCCAGGCGTAGGCGTACATCGAGGAGAGCTTGCCGATCGTCGGCGTCTCCATGAAGAGGTTCAGGGACTGCGCCTGGTCCAGGAACGGGGTCCGCGCGGCGGCCATGTCGATCAGACCGCGCTGCGGGATCTCCCACGCCGTGCGGTACAGCCGGCGTACCTCCTCGGGGATCCAGCGGAAGTCCCGCACCGAGCCGCTCGAGTCGCGCAGCGCCTCCCGGGTGCGGGCGTCCCAGACGCCGAGCTCCTTGAGGTCCTGCACCAGGTACGAGTTGACCTGGAGGAACTCGCCGGACAGCGTCTCGCGCTTGAACAGGTTGGAGACCTGCGGCTCGATGCACTCGTAGACGCCCGCGATGGAGGCGATGGTGGCGGTCGGGGCGATCGCCAGGAGCAGCGAGTTGCGCATGCCGACGGCGGCGATCCGCTCGCGCAGTGCCGTCCAGCGCTCCGGCCAGGCGCGCTCCACGTCGTAGTGGTCCGGGTGCAGCACACCCCGGGCGGTGCGGGTCTTCTCCCACGCGGGAAGAGGCCCGTTGCGCTCGGCGAGGTCGGCGGAGGCCTCGTAGGCGGCGAGCATGATGCGCTCGGCGATCCTGGTGGACAGGCCCTTCGCCTCGGCGGAGTCGAAGGGCAGACGCAGCCGGAAGAAGACGTCCTGAAGACCCATCACACCGAGGCCGACGGGACGCCACTTGGCGTTGGAACGGCCGGCCTGCTCCGTCGGGTAGAAGTTGATGTCGACGACACGGTCGAGGAAGGTGACGGCGGTGCGGACCGTCTCGTCCAGCCGCTCCCAGTCGATGTCGTCTCCGGTGACGAAGGCGCCCAGGTTGACCGACCCCAGGTTGCAGACCGCCGTCTCCCCGTCGTCCGTGACCTCCAGGATCTCCGTGCAGAGGTTGGAGGAGTGGATGACGTGGCCCGGCTCGGCCGTCTGGTTGGCGGTGCGGTTGGCCGCGTCCTTGAAGGTCATCCAGCCGTTGCCGGTCTGCGCGAGGGTGCGCATCATCCGGCCGTACAGGTCACGGGCGGGCATCGTCTTCTTCGCCAGGCCCGCCGCCTCGGCCTTGCGGTAGGCGGCGTCGAACTCCTCGCCCCACAGGTCGACCAGTTCGGGCACGTCGGACGGGGAGAACAGGGACCACTGTCCGTCCGCGTCGACGCGGCGCATGAACTCGTCCGGGACCCAGTGCGCGAGGTTCAGGTTGTGGGTCCGGCGGGCGTCCTCGCCGGTGTTGTCGCGCAGCTCCAGGAACTCCTCGATGTCCGAGTGCCAGGTCTCCAGGTAGACGGCGGCCGCTCCCTTGCGGCGGCCGCCCTGGTTCACCGCGGCGACCGAGGCGTCGAGGGTCTTCAGGAACGGGACGATGCCGTTGGAGTGCCCGTTCGTGCCGCGGATGAGGGAGCCGCGGGAACGGATGCGGGAGTACGAAAGACCGATGCCCCCGGCGTGCTTGGAGAGGCGGGCGACCTGGTGGTAGCGGTCGTAGAGGGAGTCCAGCTCGTCCTTCGGGGAGTCGAGGAGGTAGCAGGACGACATCTGCGGGTGCCGCGTGCCCGAGTTGAAGAGCGTGGGGGAGGAGGGCAGGTAGTCCAGGCGGCTCATGAGCCCGTAGAGAGCCGCCACTTCGTCGACCGCCCGCACGGTGTCGTCCTCCGCGAGCCCGGCGGCCACCCGCAGCATGAAGTGCTGAGGTGTCTCGATGACCTTGCGGGTGATCGGGTGCCGCAGCAGGTAGCGGCTGTGCAGCGTGCGCAGCCCGAAGTAGCCGAAGCGGTCGTCGGCGGCCCGGTCGACGAGGGCGTCGAGACGGTCGGCGTGCAGGCGTACGAACGCGGCGGTCCGGTCGGCGATCAGGCCCTCCCGGTGGCCGACGGCGACGGACCGGGTGAAGGACGTGACGCCCTGCGAGGCGGCCTCGGCCCGGATGCCGATCGTCAGCAGACGGGCGGCCAGCTTCGAGTAGGCGGGGTCCTCCGAGATCAGGCCGGCGGCCGCTTCGGTGGCCAGCTCGCGCAACTCCGCGTCGTCGGCCTGCGCGGACCGGCCGCGCAGCGCGGCGGCGGCGACCCGTCCGGGGTCGGCGTCGGGGAGGTCGGCGGTCAGCTCGGTCAGGGTCCGCAGCAGCGTGGCCCCGGGACCGTCGGTTCCGTCGGTCTGGACCGGGATCACTGAAGCCGGATCGGCTGGCGCGATGGTCACGTGTGGCTCTCCCTCGCTCGGCACGGGGCCTTGAGGAGGGCAGGGGGCAGCTCACGAGCGCGCACGGCGTCGCGTCCACCGGCCCATTCCACGAGGCCCGGACGTCTGGCGCCCGGGCCGGACGGCCGGGCGCACTGTCGGCAGGTCCTCGGACTGACGCTCGTGCGTGCACGCAGGCGCGAACACGCATAAGTACACCGTTGCGGGACAGTTCCGGATTCGCACCGGATTCCCCTGCGGCGACAGCGAGCATGAGCATACATCTTGTGCCGGGTTTCGGTGCTACCCCCAGATGTTGTGCCGCGCCGATGTCACAGTGTCAACTCGTAGGTGAGGAGAGTGATGTCGTCCAGCTGCGGCAGGGGATTCCAGTCGCGGCCGGGGGTGCGGACGAAGCCCAGCCGTTCGTAGATCCGGTGGGCGGAGCGCATGCTGCGCTGGGTCGACAGGACGACGCGCACGCAGTCCTCCGTGGCCCGGGCGTGGTCGACGCAGGCGCGGACCAGGGCCTCGCCGACGCCCCGGCCGCGGGCGTCGTGCGCGACCGCCAGCATGCGGATCTCGGCTTCGCCGGGACCCGCGATGTCGGCCATGAGGCCGCCGGACGGGACGAAGGTCACGCCGCCGAGCACACTGCCGTCCCGGGCCGCGACCAGCACGTCGGCGGCCGCGGCTCGCTTGCCGACGTCTCTCAGCTCGCCCAGGTACTCGTCGCTCTCCCCGAAGTCGAGGAGCCCGTCCTGGAGATAGGCCTGGGCGGTGATGTCGCCGAGGGTGCCGTACTCGTCGGGGGCCGCCTGCCGGATCACGAAGTCCATGCGGCCGAGTGTGCCGGACGGGTACGGCAACGGGCCGCCGGATTTTCTCCAGCGGCCCGTGGAGCGCCAGTCCCTAGTGGGATGCGCCGGCCGTCGCCGGCGGCAGCTCCACCTCCACCCCGGGGTCGCCGGCGTCCGCCGTGTAGTCGTCCGGCTTCGTCTCGTCGACGCCCGCCGGGGCCTTCACGGCCTTCAGGACGAGGGTCAGGACCACCGTGACGACGATGTTCATCACGAAGGCCGTCAGACCGATGTAGCCGATCTCACCGAAGCCCGGGATCTCCTTCGCGGAGCCGCCGAAGTGCTTCTGGGTCGGGGAGGCGACGCCGTAGGCCGCGAGCGTGCCGTAGACCATGCCGACCGCCCAGCCCGCGAGGAGCGCCCAGCGGTGGAACCAGCGCGTGAACAGACCGCCGACCATGGCCGGGAAGGTCTGCAGGATCCAGATGCCGCCGAGCAGCTGGAAGTTGATCGCCACCGTCTTGTCCATGGTCAGGACGAAGACCAGGGCGCCCACCTTCACCAGCAGCGACACGATCTTGGAGACCCTGGTCTCCTCCTTCGGTGTCGCGTCCGGCTTGATGAAGTCCTTGTAGATGTTGCGCGTGAACAGGTTGGCGGCGGCGATGGACATGATGGCCGCCGGGACGAGCGCACCGATGCCGATGGCCGCGAACGCCACGCCCGCGAACCAGTCCGGGAACATGTTCTCGAACAGCTGCGGGATCGCCAGCTGCCCGTTCTGCACCTTGATCCCGGCCGCGATCGCCATGAAGCCGAGCAGCGCCAGCAGGCCCAGCATCAGCGAGTACAGCGGCAGGATCGTGGTGTTGCGGCGGATCACCTCACGGCTGCGCGAGGAGAGCGTCGCCGTGATCGAGTGCGGATACATGAACAGCGCCATCGCCGAGCCCAGCGCGAGCGTCGCGTACGTCCACTGGCCCGCCTCCGGCGGCGCGAGCGCACCGCGCGGCTTGCCCGTCGCCGGGTTCGTCTGCGCGAACGCATGGCCCGCCTTCGCGAAGATGTCGTCGAAGCCGCCCAGCTTGATCGGGATGTAGATGATCGCCACCGCGATGACGATGTAGATCAGGGTGTCCTTCACGAACGCGATCAGGGCGGGCGCCCTGAGGCCCGAGGAGTAGGTGTACGCCGCCAGGACGCCGAAGGCGATCAGCAGCGGCAGGTCCTTCACGAACCAGTTCGTGTTGTCGCCGCCGCCCACACCCATCACGTCCAGTACGGCCTGGATGCCGACCAGCTGGAGCGCGATGTACGGCATCGTCGCCAGGATGCCGGTGACGGCCACCGCGAGCGACAGGCCCTTCGAGCCGAAGCGGCCGCGGACGAAGTCCGAGGTCGTCACGTATCCGTGCCGGTGGGACACCGACCACAGCCGGGGCAGGAAGGTGAAGATCAGCGGGTAGACGATGATCGTGTACGGCACCGCGAAGAAGCCCGCGGCGCCGGCCGCGTAGATCGCCGCCGGGACGGCGACGAAGGTGTAGGCGGTGTACAGGTCGCCGCCGAGCAGGAACCAGGTGATCCAGGTACCGAACGACCGGCCGCCGAGTCCCCACTCGTCGAGGCTGTGCTCGTTGTCCGCCCTGCGCCAGCGCGCCGCCAGGAAACCCACGACGGTGACGGCCAGGAAGAAGAAGATGAAGACGCCGAGTGCGACGCCGTTCACGCCGTCCTTCATTCCGCCGCACCTCCCTTCCGGTCGGCACGGCCGCGCTGGTCGCGCTGCCACAGCTGGTAGGCGGTCATCGTCAGCGCCGTGGAGATCAGCACCCACAGCATCTGGTACCAGTAGAAGAACGGGATGCCGATGAACGCCGGGTCGGTCTTGGCATAGGAGCCGACCCACAGCATCGCTACGAAGGGTGCTACAAGGCACAGCGCGATGACGACGCGTAGAGGCGTCACCACCGGCGCTCTGGTCGAATCGGACCGATCGGACATCTAGCGGCTCCGTCCCCTCACTGATCACCGATGTAATGCGCAGGCAATGTAGGTGACGCGTCACGGAAGCGGAAGCCCTAGTTCGTATATCGGTATCCCGCCGTTTCCGCACCGCCCCGGCGAAGGCCACCCCGCGGTGATCCGGACGGGCCGGAGCGGGCGGTGCGTCCCGACGGCGAGGACACGACCGGACCGTCGAGCCGGTGACGGCGGCGAGTGCGGTGGGGGTCCGGACGGCGAGGGCGGCCAGGACCGAGCGGGCGCGGTACGCACGGGGGTGCCTCCCGTCCATGCGACGACGCAAGGACCGTAGAGCAGGAGGAGCGGTCGCGCCACACCGCGCGCACGGCCCAGGGCGACTTATTCCTGCGGCCGCTTGAGCCGCGCGACGAACTTGTACCGGTCTCCCCGGTAGACCGACCGCACCCACTCCACCGGGTTTCCGTCCCGGTCAAGCGAGTGGCGGGAGAGCATCAGCATCGGCAGGCCCACGTCGGTGCCGAGCAGGCCGGCCTCGCGCGGCGTCGCCAGCGACGTCTCGATGGTCTCCTCGGCCTCGGCGAGGTGGACGTCGTACACCTCCGCGAGCGCGGTGTAGAGGGAGGTGTACTTCACCAGTGACCGGCGCAGCGCCGGGAAGCGCTTCGCGGACAGATGCGTGGTCTCGATCGCCATCGGTTCGCCGCTCGCCAGCCGCAGCCGTTCGATGCGCAGCACCCGGCCGCCGGCCGAGATGTCGAGCAGCCCGGCGAGGGAGTCGTCGGCGGTGATGTAGCCGATGTCCAGCAGCTGCGAGGTCGGTTCGAGGCCCTGGGCGCGCATGTCCTCGGTGTAGGAGGTGAGTTGCAGTGCCTGCGAGACCTTGGGCTTGGCGACGAACGTGCCCTTGCCCTGGATGCGCTCGAGCCGCCCCTCGACGACCAGCTCCTGCAGGGCCTGGCGCACGGTCGTGCGCGAGGTGTCGAACTCCGCGGCCAGGGTGCGCTCGGGGGGCACGGGAGTACCGGGTGGCAGCGTCTCCGTCATGTCGAGCAGATGCTTCTTCAAGCGGTAGTACTTGGGCACGCGCGCGGTGCGGACGGTCGCCCCGCCCTCGTTCTCCGCACTGCTGACGTCGGCGCTCATGCTCTGCCTTCCCGGCTCCGGATGCCGAAGCGACCGGCAGCTGCCGGTCACGGGTCACCATCGTGGCACGGCCTGACGGGGGGATTCCCCGCACGCTCCGTGATCCCCGTCCTGCGGCCGGGGATCCCCTCTGTATACCGTCGGGTCCCCCTCTGGTCTAGTCCACCAAATCCAAGTGGTCCAGTGGGGTGGGGCGGAAGTGGTCTACCCGATTTCGCTGGGTTCCTACTTAAAGGTCGTTGCATATGTAGGTCCCATAACGGAGCCCCTGAGGGCCGTGAACTCCCTTGACACACCTATTGGTCTGGGCCAAGCTTCCCGCACTGGTCTACACCATTGGTCCAGGTCCCGGCCCCACGAGCGGTACTCGTCGTCAGTCGCCGCGGGGACAAGGGGGGTTGGTGGCATCCCTGAGGAGGATGGCGTGAAGCGCAAGCTGATAGCCGCGATCGGAATCGCGGGCATGATGGTCTCCATCGCGGCGTGCGGGGACGGTGGCAGCAAGTCCGGAGGCTCGGACAAGGGGGCGGACGCCAAGGAGCTCACCGTCTGGCTCACGGTCGACGCTCAGAACAACTGGCCCGCGCTGGTGAAGGCCGCCGACGACGCGGTGGTCAAGAAGCACCCCGGCCTCAAGATCAAGCACGAGTACTACGGCTGGCCGGACAAGAACACCAAGCTCGACGCGGTCCTCGCCACCGACAAGGCCCCCGACGTGGTCGAGATGGGCAACACCGAGATGCTCGGCTACATGGTCAAGGGCGCCTTCGCCCCCGTCGAGCCCTCCACGTTCGACAACTCCGGCCAGTGGCTGGACGGCCTGAAGGCCTCGGTGACCTACGAGGGCAAGACGTACGGCGTGCCCTACTACGCCGGCGGCCGGGTCGCCAACTGGCGCAAGGACGTCGCCGCCTCGGTCGGCGTCAAGACGCCGCCGACGACGTACCAGGAGCTGACCGCCGACCTGGACAAGATCCAGAAGAAGGAGGGCGCCAAGTTCAACGCCTGGTACCAGCCGACGCGCGACTGGTACGCGGCGATGTCCTTCGTCTACGACGCGGGCGGCTCGATCGCCAAGGAGGAGGGCGGCCAGTGGAAGGCCAACCTCTCCTCGCCGGAGTCCCTCAAGGGCCTCGACGAGTTCAAGACGATCCTCGACAAGTACATGCACGGCGACAAGACCAAGGACGAGTCCGACCGTTACATCGTCTACGGCCAGGGCAAGTCCGCCATGATCTTCGGTGCCGCCTGGGAGGGCGCTACCGCGGCCGACCCGAAGAACGACAAGACCGGCAAGCTGAAGGACAACCTCGAGAACTTCGTGATGCCCGGCCCGTCCGGCAAGAACATCCCGGTGTTCCTCGGCGGCTCGGATCTCGCGATCCCGGTGAAGTCCAAGGCTCAGTCGGTGGCCGCCGAGTGGATCAACGCGTTCACCGGCTCCGAGGGCCAGAAGGGCCTGATGGCCAAGGGCAACCTGCCCAACAACAAGACCGACCTCGCCACGCTGAAGAACGACCCGGCGACGGCGGTCCCGGCCACCGCGGCCGAGTCCAACTGGTTCGTCCCGATGGCGCCGGGCTGGGGCCAGGTCGAGAAGGCGCAGATCCTGCAGACCATGCTGCAGAACATCGGCACCGGCAAGCAGTCGGTCGAGGCCGCCGCGAAGGACGCGGACGCCGCGATCGACAAGGTCATCAACACCAAGTGACCTGAGCGCAGGGCCCCGTGACCCCCGGGGGTAGGCGGGGCGGGGCCCTGCTTCTCGCACGACCGCACGGCGGCATCCCCCGTGCGGGCGTGCGGTGTTCCGCCTTCGTACGACCGTGCGGGGCTTCGCCCTTGTACGACCTGAGGGACCCTCAAGGAGCGCGCGATGAGTGCCGCAGACACGACCACCCACGCCAAGGTGCCGCCGCCGCGGCCGGCGCCGCCACCGGGCATCCCGGCGAAACCACGCGGACAGCGGACGCCGCGCGGGACCGCCACCCCCTGGGCGCTGCTCGCCCCCTGTCTGCTGATCCTCGCCCTGGTGATGGGGTATCCGCTGGTCCGCCTGGTGACCCTCTCCTTCCAGAAGTTCGGCCAGTCGCAGCTGTGGGGCTTCCAGCCCGCCGAGTCGGTGGGCTTCGCCAACTTCTCCCAGGTGCTCGGCGACAGCGAGTTCTGGGCGGTGGTGGTGCGCACGATCGTGTTCGCCGCCGGCTCGGTGATCTTCACCATGGTCCTCGGCATGCTGATCGCGCTGCTGCTCCAGCGGGTCTCCGGCTGGGTGAAGACGATGGTCAACATTGTGCTGGTGGCCAGCTGGGGCATGCCGATCATCGTCGCCACCACGGTCTTCAAGTGGCTCTTCGACTCGGACTACGGCATCCTCAACGCGCTGCTGAGCAAGCTGCCCGGAGTGGAGCTGATCGGGCACAACTGGTTCGCGAGCGGGCCGCAGGGCCTTGCCGTGATCATGCTCCTCGTGGTGTGGGGCGCGGTGCCGTTCGTCGTCATCACGCTCTCCGCCGGCCTGACCCAGGTGCCCAAGGAGCTGGTGGAAGCGGCCCGTCTGGACGGTGCGACCGGGTGGGGTGTCTTCCGCCATGTCACCCTGCCGATCCTCAAGCCGATCATCGTGATGCTCACGACCCTCTCGGTGATCTGGGACATGGGCGTCTTCCCGCAGGTCTTCGTGATGCGCAACGGCCATCCGGAGCCGGAGTTCCAGTTGCTCCAGACCTATTCCTACGACCGCGCGTTCGTGGTCAACGACTACGCGCAGGGATCGGCGATCGCCCTGCTGACGGTGCTGCTGCTGCTCGGTGTGGTCGCCGTGTACATGCGTCAGATGCTGAAGATCGGAGAGGTCGAATGAGCGCCATCGCGACCGGAGGGCGCCGCCGCCCGACGTCCCGGCTCGGCTGGAACCTTCTCGGTCTGCTCGTCTTCGTCACCGCGGGCTTCCCCGTCTACTGGATGGTCGACACGGCCTTCAAACCGGCCAAGGACGCCATCGACCCGGATCCCAGTCTGCTGCCCACGGGTGTCACCCTGGCCAACTTCCGCCGGGCGCTGGACATCGCCGACTTCTGGGGGCCGGTCGGCCGCAGCCTGATCGTGTCGCTGTCCGTCGTCGCCATCGGCATCGTCGTCGGCATGCTGGCCGCGCTCGCCATCTCCCGCTTCGCCTTCCGCGGCCGGAAGATCGTGATCGTGGGCATCCTGGCGGTCCAGATGGTCCCGGCGGTGTCCATGATCATCCCGGTGTTCCTGCTCCTCAATGACCTCGGCCAGTACGACAAGCTGACGGGTCTGATCATCACCTACCTCACCTTCATCCTCCCGTTCACGGTGTGGACGCTGCGCGGGTTCGTCGTCAACATCCCGCGCGAACTGGAGGAGGCGGCGATGGTGGACGGCTGCTCGCGCACCGGAGCCTTCCTGCGCGTGGTCTTCCCGCTGCTCGCCCCCGGCCTGGTCGCCACCTCGGTCTACGGCTTCATCCAGGCGTGGAACGAGTATCTGTACGCCCTGATGCTGATGAGCCAGGAGAACCAGACCGCGACCGTCTGGCTCGGCAACTTCACCACCAAGCACGGCACCGAGTACGCGCCGATGATGGCCGGTTCCACGATGATGGCGGTGCCGATCGTCATTCTCTTCCTCCTCGTCCAGCGCAAGATGGCCGCGGGCCTCACCGCGGGCGCCGTGAAGGGATAACGCCACCCGATGACGACATTCGCCAGCGGTACCGACACCCTGACGCGAGACGCGCTGACGGTCCTCCAGCCCGGCTTCACCGGCACCACGGCCCCCGACTGGCTGCTGCGCCGTATCGGCGAGGGCCTGGCGTCCGTGGGCCTGTTCGGCCGCAACATCGCCTCACCGGAACAACTTGCCGCCCTGACGGCCCAGTTGCGGGCCGAGCGCGACGACGTCATCGTCGCGATCGACGAGGAGGGGGGCGATGTCACCCGCCTGGAGGTCAGGACGGGTTCCTCCTTCCCGGGCAACCACGCCCTCGGCGCGGTGGACGACGTGGAACTGACCCGCGAGGTGGCCCGTGAACTCGGCCGCCGGCTCGCGGAGTGCGGGGTCAACCTCAACTGGGCGCCCTCCGCCGACGTGAACTCCAATCCCGCCAACCCGGTGATCGGCGTCCGGTCCTTCGGCGCCGACACCGCACTGGTGGCCCGGCACACCGCCGCATACGTCACCGGACTCCAGTCGGCCGGCGTCGCGGCCTGCACCAAGCACTTTCCCGGTCACGGCGACACGGCGGTCGACTCCCACCACGCGCTGCCCCGGATCGACGCGGAGGCGTCCACGGTCCAGGAGCGCGAACTGGCGCCGTTCCGCGCGGCGATCGCCGCCGGCACCCGCGCGGTGATGAGCGCTCACATCCTGGTCCCGGCACTGGACCCGGACCACCCGGCAACGTTGTCCCGGAGCGTCCTGAGCGACCTGCTGCGCGGCGGACTCGGCTACGACGGGCTGATCGTCACCGACGGCATGGAGATGCGGGCGATCGCGGGGACCTACGGCATCGAGCGCGGCAGCGTCCTCGCCGTCGCGGCCGGCGCGGACGCCATCTGCGTGGGCGGCGGCCTCGCCGACGACGAGACGGTACGGCGTCTGCGGGACGCCCTGGTCACCGCCGTGCGCTCGGGAGAACTGGCCGAGGAGCGGCTCGCCGAGGCTGCGGACCGCGTGCGGGCCCTGGCGCGCTGGACGGCGCAGCCGGGAGCGAAGGACGCCGCCGCCCTGCCGGGCGCCCGTGCGGACATCGGTCAGCTGGCGGCCCGGCGTGCGCTGACGGTGACCGGCGCGGAGGGCTTCACCCCGCTCACCGAGCCTCCCTACGTCGCCGCTCTCACCCCCGTCGCCAACATCGCGGTGGGCGAGGAGACCCCGTGGGGCGTGGCCGCGGAACTGGGCCGACTGCTTCCGGGCACCGAGACCGGAAGCTTCGCGGGGGAGGAAGCGGGGCGGGAGGCCCTGGAGGCCGCCGGGGACCGGCGGATCGTGGCGGTGGTCCGGGACGAACACCGCCACCCCTGGATGGCCGGGGCCCTCGACACACTCCTCGGTTCACGTCCGGACACGATCGTGGTCGAGATGGGCGTCCCTCAGGCCGCTCCCCGCGGTGCCCTGCACATCGCCACCCACGGGGCGGCGCGGGTGTGCGGCCGGGCGGCGGCGGAGGTTCTCGCGGGCGCGTAGCCGCTGTGCCGAAGGTGGCCGGCCGGGGCCTCGTGCGGGTGGATGCGGTTGATGACGTGTAGGCAGCCACGTGAAGTGCGCGCCCTGCGGACGACGAAATCAGACA